>CAMGBT010000086.1 GCA_946011725.1 uncultured Bacteroidales bacterium
TAAGGCGCAGTGGTGGGGTCAAACGAAGAAACGAATTAACGAAATAACGAATTTTATTATTTATTCGTTTAGCCGCGATTTGCGATTACCGAAGTTTAAATGAAAGAGCCGTGCAGCTGAATGAAAAATATCGCGGGTGTGCAAGGATTTTTGCCCGCCTTGGTGCTTGCCTTTGCCAACGAATGCAAATTTACGCAAATATTATTTGGTTTTTTCGGTGATATTTTGTAATTTTGCCTTTGAAAGTAAAAAGTTTGTTTACATTGAAATAAAGTAGAAGTTTTTTGTGTTTTTATAATACATGGCAAAGAAAACCAAAACATATTCACAGGTAAAGGCAACCGACGAATTGGAGCAGTTGGGGCAACGTGGCAGCACGGCTACGGAGTTTGTCTACGACCTACTGCGCATCTTCGCCGGCTATGGTGATGGCCAAATACGCCGTACCAAGGAAGGACCCGGCAATCTTGCAAAAGATGGTGAGACCGTACTTATCAAGAATCTTGTTGCATATCGCCAAGCCGATGTCAACGCGCTCGATGGAGATTGCTCGGCAATGTACGATATTATCAACGCTATGCGCGATGACGCGAAGATTGCAAAACATTCACCCCGTCTTTACATCACAAGCAACGGTGTATTCGTTGTGGCATACGACCCAAAAGAGAACGACTGGTACGAAAACCGCATCAATCTTATGTGGAAAGACTTCGAATTTTTCGCACCTCTTGCGGGTATTGAAAGAATTCAGTTTGCCGAAGAAGCCGAAGCCGACGTAAAGTCAGCCGAATTGATGGCAAAGCTCTTTGATGATGTTCGCCGCTACAACGACATCCGCGACCCTCAGACCGTCCACGCGCTCAACGTGTTTATGTCGCGCCTGCTTTTCTGCTTCTTTGCCGAGGACACCGGCCTATTCCCTGAAGACAATCTCTTTACCAACACGCTCAAAACTCACACCAAAGAGGATGGCTCCGACCTCGGCGAGTTTATCGATCGTGCTTTCCTTGCCATGTCGACCAACGACCCCGCCGTACTTTCTTCTTTGCCGAAGCTTTACGAGGTCTTCCCATACGTCAACGGCGGTCTGTTCCGCGACCGTTACCCGATACCGGTGCTTTCGCGCCGCGCCCGCACACTGATTATCAACTGCGGCGAATACAATTGGCGCGAAATCAACCCCGACATCTTCGGCTCAATGATACAGGCTGTTGTTACTCCTGAACATCGCGCCGGACTCGGTATGCACTACACATCAGTGCCGAATATCGAGAAAGTTATTCGTCCGCTTTTCCTCGACACTCTCGAAGAAGAATTTGAGGCTGCTTGCGCCGAGGCGCGCGAAAAGATGGCCACAAAGGTAAACCACGACCGCGCCTCTCAGCGGTTGCGCAATCTGCTTACCCGCTTGTCGAATATCAAATTTTTTGACCCGGCTTGCGGTAGTGGCAACTTCCTGATCATTGCTTACAAGCGACTTCGCGAGCTTGAAATACGCATCTGGAAAGCCATTCGCGAGATTTCAGGAGCGGCTATTCTACCATTCCCCAATATAACGCTTACCCAGTTCTACGGCATCGAACTCGACGAGTATGCCGCTGAGACCGCAACACTCTCCATGTGGCTTGCCGAACATCAGATGAACGTCAAGTTTCAGGAAGAACTATATGTACTTCCCGAGACCTTGCCGTTGAAACCATCCGGCCACATCGTCTGCGGCAACGCCTGCCGCCTTGACTGGAACACCATCTGCCCCCACTCCCCCGAAGACGAAGTCTACATCATGGGCAACCCTCCGTATCTCGGTAGCTCACTTCAGAGCGCTGAACAGAAATCTGATTTAGAATTTTCTGTCGGACGCATTTGCAAGGGGTACAAAAAACTTGATTATATTTGTGCTTGGTTTTTACTTGGAGCAGAATATATTAAAAATTGTAATGCTAAAGCAGCGTTTGTTAGTACAAATTCTATTAATCAAGGAGAAATAGTTGAGCCTCTTTGGTCAACTATTTTTTCGCGTGGAATAGTTATCGATTTTGCAGTAACTTCTTTCAGATGGGTAAATAATGCAAAATACAATGCGGCAGTATATTGTGTTATTATTGGCTTGAGTAATAAGAATAAACATGAGCGTTCTATTATAACTAATGGGACACGTAGGTTCGTATCAAATATTTCTCCTTATTTAACCGAAGGAGGCAATGACATCGTATCAAAACAGACTAAGTCAATATCTTCTTTCCCTGCTATCATTAGAGGTTGTATGCCCTATGACGGTGGAAACCTTCTGCTGACGTGTGAAGAACGGACTAATTTCTTAAATAATTATCCTGCATTATCAAGGCTTGTTAAACGTATTTACAGTGCAGATGATTTCATAAATGATGGTGAAAGGTACTGCCTGTGGATAACTGATGAGGATTATTCTTCTCTTAAGGATAATAATGCGTTTTTGAAAGACCGCTTTCAGAAAACTGCCGATATGAGATTATCAAGCCCTGATAAATCGGCACGATTATTAGCACTTAAACCGCATCAATTCAGGGAATTTAATAGTTGCGATTTCTCTACTCTGATTATTCCTTCCACAACATCTTCCAATCGTGAATACATACCCATGGCATTTGGTACAGATTCAATTATTGTAACCAATGCTATGTATATGGTTTATAATGCTTCTACTTGGTTAATGGGAATATTATCATCTCACATGAATATGCTCTGGATTAAAACAATTGGAGGTCGCCTGAAAATGGATTACCGTTATACATCGTTGTGCTACAACACTTTCCCATTTCCTAAGCTGACAACCGCCGAGAAAGAGGAACTGGAGCGTCTTGCGCAGAATATTCTCAATATTCGCGACGAAAACTTTGACATGACCCTTGGCGAAATGTATAATCCGGAAACCATGCCGGAGGAACTTCGCAATGCTCACCATCAGCTTGACCTCGCCGTCGAGCGCATCTACCGCCCCGAGCCGTTCACCTCTGACGAAGAACGCCTCGAACATCTCTTCAAACTCTACGCAAAAATGTCTAAGAAATGATAGCGCCATTTTCACAAAGATTCGGTTATGTTAAACCTGATAAAGTCCTTATTCGAGAGCTGTTATCAGGAGATATATTAAACGCAATTATAAACGCATCTTCAGACTTGTTGTGGGGCTTGGCGAATTTTCCTTTTGCTAAATTGGATCAAAGAATTATCGCAGAGTTTCAGCTAAAATATCTAAATCTGCGATATGAACAGATGCAATATGCAAATGGGCCATTTGAATACATTGACAATGAAGAAATAGAATGGTACTATAGGATTGATGTTATTGAATGGGTGATTGGTCATCTCCGACAATATATTAATGAGATGTATCAAGAATCCAAAATATCAAAGTCTGATGTCGCTAACATAGAAACTATTCTTGATAAATATATAAATACTTTAAACAAAGAGTTTAAACGACTAAATTATGGGTATCGAATTATTGGTGATGTTTTTGTTGAAACGACATCTTCATCTGAAATGGCAGTAATTCAGGAATCAATGCAGGAAGCTGACACTAATACTGTCACACATTTGCAAGAATGTCTTAGATTATTATCTCCAAGTAATCAAGAATTGAGTACACGCAATGCAATAAAAGAAGCAATATGCGCCGTCGAAGTGACTGCACGCCAAATGACAGGTACAAATACTCTTGACGATGCATTCAAAAAGCTAAGAGATATTCATCCAATGATAAAACTCTCAATGGAGAAACTTTATCATTATACAAACCAAAAGGATACCGGAATAAGACATGGTTGGATGGAACAAAGCGATGAACCGACCATCAACGAAGCAATCTTTGTACTTGTTACAAGTTGCTCCTTCATAAATTATCTCAATAAAGTATATTGTAATTTAGATCATAAATGAAAAATCAGTCCACATTTTGGTTCGCATTAATAGCATTGGCAATCTCAATCATAACTATTGTACTTTTCTTTGTAAAAGTATCAGCCAATAGTGTTGTTGATTGTATGACATTCATTGGTGTGATTGCTGCGTTTATTGGAATAAGTGTCACGCTTTTAATCGGCTATCAAATCTACAATGCGGTTGAAATTAAGAATCGGTTGAATGAGATTACAGCATTACGCTCTGAAATCGAGACTATCAAACATAAAACTAATACGCAACAAAATGAATTATATGAGGCAATTCATATTTTGCAATCACGCGATCCACAACTAAGAAATACGTATAACCCTAACGTATTTTTACATTTCCTTGCTGCTATACCATTTTCTTTATCTTTGCCCGAAAAAAAGGATGGTTACAAATTCCTTTTAGATGAATTAGAAGAAGACATGATGCATATTGTATTACCATCATTCGGTAGCGGAACAAAGGATGTATTTGAAAAAGGAGTCAAACACTTAAAAGACTTATACAAAGAAACTGATGAAGCAATACGAAAGCATGAAAATTATGCTTTTATAAAAGATAGGTATGAGGATTTAATGACTAAGTTTGACACTCGCTTGAGTATTATTTCGCAAATGAAAAATCCATCCTTAATATACCTTGATATGATTAGTGGCGAAGAACCCGAATTTAAAAGTAGGAATAAATAGGATATGACAAATCTCGTTGAAGTACAATATGCCCAAACGGGCAAATCAAGCAATACCGATGCACTCGGTATGCGTGAAATGCAAGCTCTGGTTTATGCACAGCGCCATCGCCGACACTTGCTCTTAAAGGCTCCACCGGCATCGGGCAAAAGTCGCGCCATGATGTTTGTGGCGCTTGATAAGCTTGCCAATCAAGGCCTGAAGAAAGTTATCGTAGCCGTTCCTCAGCAAAATATCGGTCGAAGCTTCAAGGATACCCCATTGAAGAAGTTCGGATTTTTTGCAGACTGGAACGTAGCCTCTTATTGGAACCTTTGCCTCAATGCCGGGAGCGAGAACTCCAAGAAGTCGATTGTCCGAGAATTTCTCGATCATCCCACCGCTACTAAACTCGTCTGCACACATGCCACACTGCTTAACTCACTTAATGGCATAGATGCGCAAAAACTCGACAACGTCTTCTTCGGAATAGACGAGTTTCACCACGGCTCAGCCGACGAAAATAGCCGTCTCGGCACACTCATTCGCCGTATTCTAAACGAGACATCAGCTCACATACTCGCCATGACAGGGTCGTATTTCCGAGGCGACACCGTTCCGGTTATGCGTCCTGAAGACGAGGCTTTGTTTCAGCCTGCCATCAACTATAACTACTATCAGCAACTCAACGGCTACAAATGGCTCAAAAGCCTTGGTATCGGTTATAGCTTCTTCCAAGGTAATTACCTTACAGCCATACCCAATGTGCTCGACAGTCACAAAAAAACGCTTATCCATATTCCACACCCCAACAGCAAGACCGGGGCGTTTATGAATAAGCACGACCAGGTGGCCGAAATTATCAAATTCATCGGCGAGATTGTAGACCGCGACTTTGACAACTATCTCTACAAAGTGAAAACCGCCGATGGGCGTATTCTCACCGTAGGCGACCTCGTTGAGGACAGCAAAGAGCAACGTGATGCGTTGCAATCATACCTGCAAAGGATGAACAGTCGCGACTCGCTCGACATCCTAATAGCCCTCGGCACTGCCAAGGAGGGCTTCGACTGGGAGTGGTGCGAACACTGTATCACCATCGGTATTCGTGCCTCGCTGACAGAGGTAGTTCAGATTATCGGTCGTTGTACCCGCGACTGCGAGGGTAAGACCCACGCGCAGTTTACCAACCTTATTCCTTGCCCCGATGCAGCGCAAGAGGATGTTTCTATGGCTGTAAACGACTTCTTGAAAGCTATTTCCGCTTCATTACTCATGGAGCAGGTGATGGCCCCAAGATGGGAATTCAAAACTAAGGCCGACGATGAAGAGCCCGCCCATAATACGCAATCATCAGCTGATGATGACCACGCTATCGAAGTCAAAGGACTTCCGAAACTTAACGAAAGGACCAGAGCCATTGTCGAAAACGACCTTGACACACTCGTTGCCACCACACTCTCTGATAAAAATATCCGAGATGCTATCATTGGCGAGGGTATGTCAGAGATGATTACGGAAGTATATATCCCAAAAATTGTCCGCGAAACATATCCCGACCTTAACGAAGAAGAAGTCGATGCAGTTGTAAAGCACGCAATCCTGACAATTAGCACTCAGGGCGAACAAGTAGTCGGCCCTGATGATTCCGGTAATAGGTTCATCTCAATTGCCAACAAGCTCGTTAATCTCAATGACCTTGACATCAACCTTATTGCCGGAATTAATCCTTTCCAACGCGCATACGAGGTAATCAGCAAATCTCTTACACCTGAAGTACTCCGCACCATCCAGTATGCTATCGAGGATAAGCGCTCCGAGTCAATGACCGATCAAGAAGCAATCTTGCTCTTCACGAAGTATCTCCCCAAGTGGCGCGAGGAAAACCCGGGCAAAGCAAAGCCGGAGATTACCGACGGCGACCCACTCGCTCGCCGAATAGCTCTGGCGATCGAACATCTCCGACAACTCAAACGCAATAAACTCGCACAGCAGCAATGATTAACTGGGAAAAGGAACTCGAATTAATTTTTAACGACCCTCTATTTGCCGATGTTACCGCTCCACGAAAGCAGACAACATCGAGCGACCGCCTTATTGCCGGTTTCCAAGAGATACGTTCATTCTACGAAGCCAATGGCCGACTTCCGGAGAATACACCCGAAGAAGCATCCCTTTT
The DNA here is from genome assembly GCA_946011725.1 of uncultured Bacteroidales bacterium. Taxonomy (GTDB): domain Bacteria; phylum Bacteroidota; class Bacteroidia; order Bacteroidales; family Muribaculaceae; genus CAG-873. The sequence goes on from CAMGBT010000086.1 coordinate 6,778, forward strand.
CCATAAGTGGAGCGGCATTCTGAAAAGTGAAAAGAAAATTGAGCGTTGTCGCCCATTCGATGACCTCGGCATCCTTTCTCAGAATATTCAAGCTGTTGAAGAGCCACAAGTCGAATATCACCGCGAGCTTACAGAGGAAGAACAACTTGAAGACATTCTTAACGACCCATTGTTCGCTGATACTGAAGATGGAATTGACCATGGACTGTTTGATGTACCAGAATATATGCGCAAACGCCTTGAAGAACGTAAGCAGGCCGAGTATATTGGCAAGCGTCGCCCGTGCGAAGACTTCGACAAGTATGCCGATGGCTTCAAAGCAATTCACGAAGGACTTAAATCTGGCAAATATAAGCTCGTAAAGTTCAGTATCAACCATTTGCAAGTCGGTCGGTATTTTGTTGAAGATGGAATTATAGGTTATCTTGCAGCTTTTGAAAATGATGCTGTTGATAAGTATGGAACCCGCGATGGGCGCACTCGCATTATTTATGAAAACGGTGCCGAGTCTGATATAAAATTCAAGACCCTTACGAAGAATCTTTCAGTAACCGGCTATTCTATTCAAGATTGCACTGAAATGACTTCTGAAGAGCTTGAACAATGCTTCACTATCACCGACAATGACGTTGAGAGTGGCACTATCTATGTGCTGCGCTCAAAATCTTCTCGCCCCGAAATTGCCGCTCTAAAAAACCTATACAAAATCGGCTTTACCGTTACCTCGGTAGAAAGCCGAATTGCCAATGCCAAGAACGAACCGACCTATCTTTGTGCCGATGTCGAGGTTGTGGCTACATGGAAAGTCTATAATGTAAAATCATCGACTTTCGAGGCTCTTATCCACAAGCTCTTTGCGTCCGTCCAGTTACAGGTTACTGTCGACGGCCACCAGCCCAAAGAATGGTTTATCGTTCCGTTCAAGATAATTAATCAAGCCGTTGTTGGCATAATCAAAGGCGAGCCTATGATGTATGAGCCACAAATGCAACAGCTTGTTATGCTCAAATCTCATACCGGTATGCAATGCCTCTCGGTTAAGCAGCCCTGGGCTTCTCTTATCTGTATGGGGGTTAAAGATGTCGAGAACCGTTCATGGCGTCCCAAGACAGCGCTCGGCCGCATTCTAATTCATGCAAGCGCCTCGGTCGATAGATACGCGCAAGACGAAGCCGAGGATATTGTCGGCCATTCGTTGCCGCCCCTCCCAAAAGGTGCTATTATCGGCTACGTTGATGTCTACGACTTCACCCAATACTCTGATAGCGTTTGGGCTGAAGAAGGGCATGGCGCTGAATGGAAGTGGAAGCTGCGCGATGCTAAGATGTTCAAGAAGCCTATCCCTTATAAGGGACAGCAAAGTATTTTCACAGTTCCGGAGATTGACCCTGACAATCTTCCTGAAACCGTCTAACACGTAACTATATGCTTTATCAGGTCTTTGAGGATTTTAAGGAGCGCCAAAGTTTGGTGCAGTGATGCTGTATGAAGGAGAGGGAGAGTAATTTTGAGGGGCTGCGGGTGGTGGCGATGTGTATGGTGGTGGTGCTGCATTTAGATGGGGCGTCGGTGGGGCTGCCGCAGGCGGTGGGGCCGTGGGCGGCTACCGGGCGCGATTGGTGGCGGCTGGCGGTGGAGGCGGCAGCGATTGTGGGGGTGAATTGCTTTACCATGATTTCGGGGTATTTCGGGATTCGGTTGACGTGGCGCTCGGTGGGGCGGTTCTTGGGCGTGTGTGCGTTTTACTCGGTGGGAATCACTACGGTGATGATGCTGCACAAGGCGCTCGCGGGCGGGGAGCCGTGGGCGTGGGCGCGGTGGGGCGAGGCGTGGATGGTGCTGAGTCACACCGACTTATGGTATGTGCCGGCGTATTTCGGGTTGTGCCTGTTGGCGCCGCTGCTTAATGCGGGACTGGATGCGCTTTCGCGGCGGCAGATGACGTGGACGCTTGTGGCGTTTGTGGCGTTCAACTGCTACTGCGGGTGGTGGCACGGCGGACGGTTTAACCCCACGGGTTACACCGTCGTGCAGCTGGTAATGATGTATCTGATAGGCGGTTACATGCATCGCTACGTGGATTTCCGGCGCGATGCCGCCCGCTTGCGGCTGTGGGCCGCAGCGGTGTACGTGTGGATGGTGATGGCGGTGACGTTCATGGGGCTGTTCTGCCGGTCGACGTTCACTTTTGCTTACAATTCGCCGCTGGTGGTGGCGGAATCGGTGGCCCTGTTCATCGTGTTCGGCACGTGGCGCTTCCACTCGCCGATGGTCAACCGTTTGGCGGCGGGCGCGTTTGCGGTGTACCTAATCCACAAGCACCCAATCATTTGGATTGAATACTTGCGCCCGTTGATGAACCGCCTGTGGCACACCACCACGCTGGCTGAGTACGCGGCGCTGTGCGTGCTGATCACCGCGGCGATCTACCTGCTGTGCACGGCCATCGACTATGTGCGCCGCGCCGTCGTGGCATGGTGTCAGAGAGGGTTTG
>CAMGBT010000087.1 GCA_946011725.1 uncultured Bacteroidales bacterium
GGGCTACACCTACTCATTCGCCAGCGCACTCAACGGCCTGTTCTACCCCAAAATCTCCCGAATTATGGTCAAAGAAGACGGCAACGTGCTGCCCCTGATGATTAAGGTGGGCCGAATTCAGATTCTAATCATCAGCACCATCTTCATCGGCCTGATTTGCGTGGGGCAAGACTTCATCCGCATCTGGGTGGGCGAGCAGTTCCTGCAGTCGTATTGGTGCATCCTGCTCATCGTGTTCCCTTCGGTGGTTCACCTCTCGCAGGAAATCGGCCTATCAAGCGTGATATTGGCCAACAAAGTGAAATACCAAGCCTACGTATTTATGATAATGGCCGCGGCCAACATCGCCATCGCCTTCCCGCTGGCCAAGATGTTTGGCGCCGTGGGCGTGTCCATCTCCATTTGCGTGGCTTACCTGCTTCGCACCATTGGCATGAACATAATCTTCCGAAAGCAGCTTAACATCGACATCGCCCAATTCTTCCGCCAAACATTCCTCAAGCTCAGCCTTCCGATTGTGGCCGTAACTGCGCTCGGAATTGTGCTCAGCCAAATGTTCGAAGCCCACAATTGGCCACTCTTCATTGCCAAAGGATGCATTCTCTGCGGCATCATTTTCCTCACCTACTGGCTATTCTGCCTCAACGGCGAAGAAAAAGCCCTCCTCAAAAGCTTCTTCAAGCATCGCAACCAATAACCGACAAAACAATTTTCCCCAATCCTTACACTCTTACGTTATGAAGATTGTTCAGATTAATGCGGTGAATCATTTTAGCAGCACCGGGCGCACCACGGCCGAGTTGCACGCATTCCTCAAGCAGCATGGCCACGAGTCGCACGTGTTCTGCTCCAACGAAAGCAACGAAGCCGACAATGTACACCTCGTTGGCTCGCGCTTCGACCACAAACTCCATGCCCTACTCTCGCGTATCACCGGCCGCCAAGCCTGCTTCTCCTCCGCCGCCACAGCCCGAATGGTGGAGCAACTGCGCCAAATCCGTCCCGACGCCGTAATCATTGGTAATTTCCACGCAAACTACGTAGACATGCCGCAGCTGCTCACATACTTGGCCCGCGAAGACGTGCCCGTCATAGCCGTGATGCACGACTGCTGGTTCTTCACCGGCCACTGCACGTATTACACCGCCCAGGACTGCCAAAAGTGGCGCACCGAATGCCACCGGTGCCAATACCTCCGCACCGACAACGCCAGCTGGTTTGTCGACTCCTCGCGCCACATGTTCCGCCTGAAGCAACGGCTGTTCGCCGCCATCCCCCGGCTGGCCGTGGTAGGCGTGTCGAAGTGGATTACCAACGAAGCCGCCCAATCCCCCATCTTCGCTAACGCCCGCTCGTTCACACCCATCTACAACTGGATTGACCTCAACAAATTCCGTCCTCGCCCCGTTGATGACCTCAAAGACCACCTCGGCCTCACCGACGAGTTCGTGGTCCTCGGCGTGGCACAAGGCTGGGGCAGCCACAAAGGCATCCAATACTTCATCGACCTGGCCCGCCGCCACCCCCAAATCCGAGTCATCCTCGTAGGCTCCATCGCCGAACGCCCCACCCTGCCCCCCAACCTGTGGATGGTGGGTGCCACCGCCAACGTCGACCAACTCGCCCAATACTACTCCTTGGCCAACTGCCTGCTGGTGTGCTCACCCCAAGAAACCTTCGGCAAAGTCTCCGCCGAAGCACTCGCCTGCGGCACACCCGTCATCGCCCACAACGCCACCGCCAACCCCGAAGTGGCCGGCACCGAATGCGGCTACATCATCCACCGCGACCACCCCGACCAAATCGACGCCGCCCTCTCCACCATCGCCCACGCCGACCCCGTCGCCCGCGCCGCCCTCTCCCAACGCTGCATCACCCGCGCCACCCACCTATTCAATCTCCCCACCCAAGCCCAAAAATACCTCTCCCTAATCCAATCCCTGCAAGAATGACTCCGTTAGCGAAGTTCGAAATATGCGCATCCTACTAATTACATCCGAAGAATGGAATGACTATGTGTATGGCAACGGCGTGTTAACCAATTGGTTCACAGGGTTCGATGCCGAATTTGCCCAAATCTACACATCGCCCGGCCTGCCTATCAATAACGTTTGCGAGCGATACTTCCAAATCACAGATAGCCAAATGGCTAAATCCATTGTAGGTGGTGCAAAGGCAGGCAAAGAAATACATAAACCGGCCAAAATTATCGAATCGGCCAAATCAAATGCACAGCGAAAAGGTATTTATGGCTTTATGAAAAATCTCACTCGCTGGTGCCGCATACCGATTGTGGCGTTGCAAGATGCCATCTGGACTTTTGGCAGATATGACACTGATGCACTATCAAAATTCGTAGCCGACTTCAATCCCGATGTAGTGTACTGTCCCCGAAAAGCATCACCAAAGCAAATTCGCCTCGAACGCCTGGTGCGCACTATGACGATGGCACCATTCATAGCCTTTACAGCCGACGATGAAGCCTCTTTCCAACAGTATGACTGGTCGCCACTGTTTTGGCTGCACCGATGGGCCATGCATTGCCTCTTCAATAAGCACGTGCCGGGATTCTACCGCCATTATTGGACATTCTCCGAAGAACAAGCACAAGACTATACTCGCCGGTATGGCGTACCCGCCTCCACTCTATACAAATGCGGCGACTTCCCCGACCAATTCACACTTCGCGAAGTCAACACCCCTATACGCTTGATGTACGCCGGAAGAATCTACTGCAATCGTTGGAAATCGTTAGCCGCCATCGGCGATGCACTTAAGGTTATCAACCAAGACGGTGTGAAGATGGAGCTACACGTCTTCACTGCCGAAAAATTGACCTCGGCACAAAAGAACGCCTTGAGCGAGGAGCGATACATCTACCTGCGAGGAGCCGTCACACCGGCGCAGTTGGTCGAAGAATATGCCAAGGCCGACATCGCCCTCCACGTAGAAAGCCTTGACAAGCAAAACCGATTACTCACTCGCGTTTCTTTCTCAACCAAAATAATCGACCTGATGACCACCGGTTGCGCCATCCTCGCCCTCTGCTGGAATCGCCATGCCGGATACCAATACCTCAAAAAAAACGACGCAGCATTCTGCGTGGACAACTACGCCGACCTCCTCCCCCTCTTACACAGATTAGCTGCTAACCCCGCCTTAATCCAAGAATATGCTCGCAAAGCATACACCTGCGGCAAACAAAACCACAGCCGCGCCGCCATCCAATCCCAAATCCGGCACCTCTTCGAATCAGTAATCCAACAAAGCAAACAATAACGAATATGAGTCATAAAGTAAGTATCATTGTGCCATGCTATAAAGTGGAACAATATCTTCCAACTTGTATAGAAAGCGTGTTAAACCAATCATATACGGATTGGGAGCTAATCTTAGTGGATGACGGGAGCCCCGACAGCAGTGGCGCTATTTGCGACGAATATGCGCAAGGCGATAGCCGCATCAAAGTGATACACAAACCAAATGGAGGCTTATCCGATGCAAGAAATGCCGGGTTGGACATAATGACCGGCGACTTTGTTGCATTCTTAGATAGTGATGATTTCTGGCACACTGATTACTTGAAGATAATGATGCACCTTCAACGGCAGTATGACGCCGACATCGTTCAATGCAAGTGGACCAGAGGCAACGAGACAGTTTTTCCGCAAATTACAATTACATACGAGGCTATCTGCAAAAGCGGATCTGAAGCAATGGCAACAGGCCTATTCGATATAATTATGTGGGGGAAAGTATACCGAAAGGAAGTATTGGATGGAATAAAAATGCCTGTTGGGTTTATTAATGAAGATGAATGGACATCGTGGAAGATATGCTACCGTGCAAAACGATTTGTTTCAACTCAAAACAAACTTTACTATTATACCTTTAACCAACAGGGCATCTGCGCAGCAAAATCTCGCATTCTTAACCTCAGTTACTTTGGCGCTTTCGCTGAAAAAGCTGTTTTTTTCAAAGAACATAACGAGGAAGGTTGTGCACTATGGAATTTAACCAAATGGAACAAGGCCATCATTTTGTCATATCGCACTCCTAATGCCACGCCTGAGCAGCTTGACACGATGATGCAACAATTCAAGCAGAATTACTGTGACTTATTGCTTTTCCCCGAATTCGGGCTAAAGCATCGCATCTATTTTAGACTCTTTATGTTATGCCCGAAGTTTTTGTCGGAGCTGTCGGAAGCCCTGCGAAACTTAATGCGCGACGGCAAAATCCGCCGTTATAAAAAAGCTTGAATTATGAAGAAAGTGGCTATCGTTAACCGCACTCACATCAAAAATTACGGTTCTGTATTGCAAGTTTATGCTCTCTGCGAAGCCGTAAAATAAGCAAAGCACAACAATGTGCGACATAAAGGTAGGAGACTTCTGGGGAATTAAGGATTCAGACACCTATTGGAATCCAAAATGTGTATCCGTAATACTTGCTAAAACACAAAAAGGAATTGACGCTTTGGAATCATTGCCGGATTTCCTTTTGTGTGAAATTGAACATACCAAGGCCACTATAAACAATGCAGGCTTTATGGGTCATCCCAACGAAGCACTACTCATAAAACGCGAAAGATTTACACAAGTGTTCATTGATCAAGGCAAGGGCCTTGCTGCTGCTTGCAAAGATACTGCACCAAAAAGCTTTTGGGTAAAGTACTATGTCCCAACTTCTTTCCATACATTCATAAAAAAAGTATTTCACTTTTTAATAGACAAGACCAAATGAGAGCTTTCAAACTAAGCAAAAACTGGTGCGATTGGGCTAAAGTCGGAGCTGCCGTATTAGTGGCTGTATCACACTATTCCACAGTAATTTGCATTAACAACCAATGGAATGATAGTGCATTCTTGCGTTTTTGGTGTCAAGGTGGATACATTGGTGTGGCTCTATTCTTCTTTTTCTCTGGATACGGATTAATGGAAAGCGAGAAAAAGCAACACCTTGGGCTTAAACAGTTTATCCAGAAAAGGTTCATGAAGATTTATTTACCGGTACTTTTGGTTTCTGCATTCTGGATACCTTTACAGTACTGGCTTGTAGCACCGGAATCTACGTTTAATCTTTGGAACGCTTTCTATGATTTAGTCTGGGGATTTCAAGATTGTGTGCTTTGGTTCATAAAAATACTCTTCGGTATGTATGGACTATTCATAGCCTTTTCGTTGCTCAGGGCAAAGAACAAATTACTGCTTGCACATTCACTGATGTTGATAGGCACACTTCTAGCGGTATGGCTGGCAATACAATGTAAGTTCCCCTACATTTCTATACCATTATTCACTATTGGTTTGTACTCTTCACTTTTAAAAGAAAAAAGAGTATTTGGGATGCCATATAGTATATTGATGCTTGGCAGTCTTGCCACAGTGTATGGTGTGTTTTTTGCTCTGATTCACGAGAATACAATTGCTCATGGTATCATAAACTGTATGATAACCGCTTTTGTAGTGTATGCAATTTTTAGGTTAGAAAGGGTTACTCCCCCCATTTTGCCAAAGTGTTGTATATCAGCTAATTACATTATATATCTGGTTCACATGAAGGTATTGGTATTTATGATTTCGCAATGGGGATACATCCCATTTTGGAGTTGGGCAATTGTCACAATCGCTGTAACTGCCATCTTCACATATTTGAAGATGATATTGCGAATCTAACATTGCGTACCCAGCCAAAATTTTTAAGTTTGTTATGAAGAAAGTACTTCTCACAGCTACCGTGCAGAGCCACATCTGCCAATTTCATAGGCCGCTGGTAAAGATGCTCCATGAAAATGGTTATGAAGTGCACGTAGCGGCCAACAACAATCTTCACCTCAAGAATGGCCTGAAATTGGATTTCGTCGATAAGGTTTTCGATGTACCTTTCTCTCGTTCTCCAAAGAGTATGGACAATCTTAAAGCGTATAAGATTCTAAAAAGAATTATTGATAGCGAGCATTACGACTACATTCACTGCAATACCCCAATGGGCGGTATCGTAACCAGATTAGCCGCAAGAAATGCCCGCAAATCAGGCACAGAAATAATTTATGCCGCCCATGGATTCCATTTCTACAAAGGTGCTTCGCTGGCATCATGGCTCGTTTTTTATCCGATTGAAAAGATTTTTGGCAGGCTATGCACCGACAAGCTCATCACCATATCAAAAGCTGACTATGAGATGGCTCTGAGCAAACATATATGCAAACGAATCTATCAGATTCATAGTGTTGGCATTAACTCAAAAAAGTATTCGGCAATTGATCAATCGGTTCTCAATGATTATCGGCGTGAATATGGTATAACCGAAGACGACTTCGTGTGCATTTGCACAGGTGAACTTAATAAAAATAAGCGTCAACGACTCGTAATAGATGCTTTGCCCGAAATCGTTAAATCAATACCCCATTTCCGATTACTTATCGCCGGAAATGGCAATGAACGCGACAATCTTGAGCACCAAATAAAGCGGCTCGGAGTTGATAAATATGCTACACTAATTGGTTATCGTACCGACCTCGAAGTATTCGTTAATCTCTCCAACATTGCAGTATCGGCAAGCTTACGCGAAGGCTTGGGTATCAACCTAATTGAAGCAATGAATTGCCACAAGCCTGTAGTTGGAAGCGTAAATCGCGGGCATTCTGAGTTTATTAACGATGGTGTCAATGGCTTTTTAGCTCACGGCAATTCCGATGCTGAGATTTCCCATTCCTTCGCTCAAGCCATCATCAAGCTGGCAACTGATAAACAGCTATACCATGCAATGAGCGAGCAAGCATTCATTGATGCCCAACTCTATATGGACTTTAATGTGGAAAAACAACTTCGCGAGATCTATTTCGCCAAGTAAAAAATTGAGATAATTGAATTGATACTCGTATTTACTCTCAACCAAATACTTCCTTAATTATGTACTTGAAAGTTAAACGCTTAGCCGACTTCTGCATCGCTCTGACGGCATTGGCGGTGCTCCTTGTGCCGCTGCTCATCGTGGCTCTGCTTATCAAATTGGACAGCCGCGGTCCAGTTATTTTCAAACAAGAACGCTTGGGACGCTTCGGCGTGCCCTTCCGAATTTGGAAATTTCGCTCGATGTGTGTTGGCGCCGAGCAGCAAGGCTCGGGCGTTTATTCTTTCAAGGGCGACAAGCGAATCACCCGAATCGGGCGATTCCTTCGCGCCACCAGCATCGATGAGTTGCCGCAGTTGGTCAACATCCTCTGCGGCGATATGGCGCTGATTGGGCCGCGACCGGCGCTGACTTATCACCCGTGGCCTTTTGAGCAGTACACCGAGCACCAACGCCATATGTTCGACGTATTGCCCGGCGTGACGGGTTGGGCGCAGGTCAATGGCCGCAAGGAAGTGCCTTGGCCGGAGCGTATTGAGCTGAATGTGTGGTATGCTCAGCACGTGTCGTTCGCCTTGGATTGCAAGATATTCTTCATGACCATTTTCAAAGTGGCCACCAATGCAAATAATGAAAACGTAGCTAAAACCGGCAAGTAGTATGCTTAAATTAATGTATATCACCAATAAGCCGTGGGTGGCTCGCATCGCCGAGGAGACCGGTGTGGATTGGATTTTCGTCGATATGGAATTCATCGGCAAGGATGAGCGCCAAGCAGGCTTGGACACTGTGAAGAATCACCACACCATCGAGGATGTGGCTCGCATCCGAGCCTCGGTCAGCAAGGCCAAGGTATTGGTGCGGGTTAATCCGATTCACCCGGAGCTGCCCGACTACATGTCGTCGGAAACGGAGATCGACCGCGCTATCGCCTCCGGCGCCGACATCGTGATGTTGCCATTCTTCAAGACTGTGGCCGAGGTGCGACAGTTCATTGCGATGGTAAATGGTCGTGCACAAACGTGCTTACTTGTTGAAACACCTCAAGCCGCATTGTTGCTCGATGAAATCTTGGAAGTGCCCGGCATCGACATGATTCACATCGGGCTAAACGACCTCCACTTGGCCTTGGGTATGAAATTTATGTTCGAACTATTGGCCGATGGCACTGTGGAACGTTTGGCCGCCAAAATCAAGGCCAAAGGCTTGCCGTTCGGCTTCGGCGGCATCGCCACCCTCGACGGCGGCGCTATGCCGGGCTCCATGGTCCTGAAGGAACACTACCGCTTGGGCAGTTCGATGGTAATTGTCAGCCGCAGTTTCTGCAATACGGACAAGGTCACCGACCCCGAAGCCGTGCGCCGAATCTTTGCCAACGGCATCGCCGACATCCGCCGCTTGGAAGCGGAGGCGCAAGCGGCAGCCACCTATTTCACTGATAATCAACGCGCTGTAAAAGGCAGCGTGCAATCAATCATCCAGTCGAAATGAATCTGCTTCTTACCGGATGCTTCCACTACAGCGACAGCCAACTGTCGCTGTTGGCCGAATTGGGCTACACCATTCACTTTCTGCAGCAGGAAAGCGAGTCGCTGCCGCTGCCGGCAGGCGAGGTGGATGCCACCGTATGCAACGGACTTTTCCTCCACCACTCCATCGATGAGTTCACACGACTGCAGTTCATTCAGCTCACCAGCGCCGGGTTGGACCGCGTGCCGGTCGACACCATCCGCCGCCGCGGCATCATTTTACACAACGCGCGCGGGGTGTACAGCGCCCCTATGGCCGAGTGGGCCGTGTTCCGCATATTGGAGCGCTACAAACAAGCCGCTGAGTTCCGACAGAATCAACTTGAAAGTCAGTGGGTAAAAATTCGCACCATCCGCGAGTTGACCGATGCCAAAGTGGCAATCGTGGGCGCAGGCAATGTCGGCTCCGAGGTGGCTAAACGATTGGAGCCCTTCGGCTGCGAAATCGTGGGCTACGACATCCACACCAACCCCCAACCACACTTCGCCGAAATACGGCTCATTGACTCGTTGGCAACAACCGTAGCCGAATTCGACATCATCATCCTCACCGCCCCGCTCACCCCGCAGACCGAAGGCCTCATCAATGCCGACATCCTCGCCCGACTTCGCCCCAACGCTATGCTCGTCAACATCGCCCGCGGCGCAATAATCGACGAGCCGACACTCGCCGAAGCCCTGCACCGCCGCCCCGACATCTTCGCAGCCCTCGACGTCTTCACCACCGAACCACTGCCGATCTCTTCACCCCTGTGGCAGCTTCCCAACGCCGCCATCTCACCCCACAACTCCTTCGTAGGCCACGCAAACTCCCGCCGCCTCTTCGCCCTCATTCTCTCCAACCTAACCTCCTTCCGCAACCAATGAAAA
>CAMGBT010000088.1 GCA_946011725.1 uncultured Bacteroidales bacterium
GGCGCGCGGCGCCTTTTTGCCCCCGGCGCCGAGCTCTTGCTCGGGGGGGGGGTGGTTTGTCGTTAGGGGGGGTGGGGCGGTATTGCATGGCGGCGGCGGTGGCGGTGGGGAGGGCGAAGTAGGTGACGGTGGCGCGGGTGCAGAGCTGGGCGGCGGCGTTGGTGAGGGTGGCTTCGAGGGTGATGATGTTGCGGCGCCGGGCTGTGATGTGGGCGCGGATGGTGATGGCGCCTTCGGTGGTGGTGATGGGGTGTAGGTAGTGGGTCTCCATGCGGGAGGTGACGCCGGCTGTCTGGATTTTGTGAGCTACGGTCCAGCCGCAGATTTCGTCGAGCAACAGGGCTTGGACGCCGCCGTGGAGGGTGTCGATCCAGCCTTGGAAGTTGCGGTCGGGTGTCCAGAAGCTGACGATGTCGTCTCCGTCTTCAAAGAATTCGAGGTGGAATCCGAAGGGGTGAGTCGGGCAGCAGCCGATGCAGTTGTAGCCGGGTACGTCAACCCACGGGTTGGTGATTTTTTTCATAGTCGAGAGGCTGAAATATTGAAGGCCGCTGATTGAGTGGCGGCCTTCAGTATTGGATGATAATGAACGTTGTTATTTAGCGGTCGGGGGTGTCACGGTCTTGAGGGTGTCGGAGGTGTAGCCGTAGCCGTAGGAGTGTGAGCCGCCGGTGTTGTAGTGGCCGTATTTGCGGTAGTTGTAGCGACCGGTGGCCATGTTCACGCCGTTGAGCACGATGTATGCATCGGGCAGGCGGTTGAGGCGAACGGCCTCGTGGAGGGTCTTCAGCGCATTCTTCGAGGAGTAAGAAGCGCGAGCCACGTAGAGCTGAACATCGGTGTAAGGCACAATCAGGAACGAGTCGGAAATCAGTCCGATGGGTGCTGTGTCGAGGATGACCACGTCGAACTTGGCGCGCATTTGGGCCATCATTTCCTTCATGTTGTCCGACAGCAGCAGCTCGTTGGGGTTGGGCGGCACGGGGCCGGCGGGCAGCACGTAAAGGTTGGGCGATTCCTTACTTTGGTAGATTACGTCTTCGAGGTCGTGGGTTTGGCCGGAGAGGAATGTGGTGGCACCCTTGTGGTTATCGAAGCCAAAGGTGTGGGCCAGCATCGGGCGGCGAATGTCCATACCGGCCACCAGCACGCGCTTATTGGCGAGCGCGTAGGTCACGGCCAAGTTGGATGCCACGAAGGTTTTGCCTTCGCCGGAGATCGAAGATGTGACGAGGATCACCTTTTTGGCGGCGCCGTTCTTGGTGAAGCGGATGTTGTTGCGCAACAGGCGGAAGAGTTCGGCGATTGAGGTGGAAACGTCTTCGCCGACCACGATAGCGCGGTTATCCTTGTTATAATCGAGACAGATTTCGCAGATTACGGGCACTTGGGTGAGGCGTTGCAGCTCTTCTTGGTCCTTGAAAGTGGGGAAGAAAAAGCGGCGCACGAAGATCCAAGCGGCGGGCAAACCGAGGCCGAGCAGTAAGGCTATGAAGTAGTTGATAGCTTTGCGGGGGCTGATGGGCGCACCGTTCACCAAGGGGTTGTCGATGAGGCGAGCGGTAGGAGTGGCCAAGGTTTTTTGAAGGGCGATTTCTTCGCGTTTTTGGAGCAAGAAGGTGTAGATGTTCACTTTCACCTGCTGTTCGCGGAAGATTTCTTGCAGGCCCTTGTCGATGGGGGCTACGCTGGAGAGTTGTGCAGCGGAGCGGTTCTCGATGGATGCCACGGAACGGCGACGAGCTTCGAGGCTCTGGCGCACGGCGGCGATGTTCTGCAGGATGCGAGCTTTATCGCGGGTGAGCTCTTCTTGGAGCTGAGCCACCAAGGGGTTGTCGGGGGTAGAGGTTTCGAGCATACGGTTAAGCTGGTTCACGCGCTTGTTGTATGCTTCGATGATGGAAGTGAGCGCGGTTTCGGAGGTAACCGAGGGCACGTTGGTGTAGACGTCGGCTTGACGGATGATCGACTCGATGGTGGACATCATCTGCAACTCGGCTTCGATTTGTGCCAACTGATTTTCGGTGGATGTTTGAGTGGCAATGTTGGTCGACACCTGTTGGTCGAAGTTGGCAATGTTGTGGGCTTGACGGTAGTCTTGGAGACGTTGTTCCACGTCGCGCAGTTCGTCGTTAATCATCACCAGACGGTCGAGGATGAACGCTTCGGTTTGCACGGCCGAGCGGTTCTTGTCTTCGATGATTTGGCGGTTGTAGAAATCAACAAGCGTGTTAATCACGTCAACGCCTTGCTTGGGGGTTGTGGTGCTGTAAGCGATGCGAACGATGGTGGGTGATTTCTCGGCGAACTGGATGTCGAGGCCTGCGGAGAGCATGCCTGCCACCTCGCGGGGGTTACGGATGATGATCTTCTCAGTGCCGACTAATTCGGGCACTTGGGATACGCGAGCGAGGGTGAGAGTGCCGTGGGAGAGTTCGATGTCGATGGGGAGTGAAGCATCGTCGAACGACTGCACCTCCGACACACCTTGGAAGGAGGTGGAGACTTCGATGTCGAACTTTTCTTTTTCGGAGCCGTTATCGACGGTGACGGTAATCGGCGAAGAGAGCACCGACAGCGAGATTGAGTCGAGGCTGGCCGAGACGGCGTATTGTTCGTAGATGGGTTCGTCGCGTAATGTGCCTTCCCTCCAATAGGAGTAGGCCATGCCGAGGGAGTTGACGATTTCGATTACGTTGTTGCGGGATTTCAGCACTTCGAGCTCGGTTTCGTCGATGTAGCTTTTCATAGCAATCAGGGGCGAGTTGGGGTCGAGCGAGAAGGCGTCCTTCGACTGCGATTCGGAGTTGTTGAGGTAGATGGAGGCGTTGACTTGGTACACCGGCACGATGGTGGAGATGTAGAAGTAAGCAGCTACCAAGCACACAACCACCGATGCGATAACCCATCGCCAGTGAGAAGCATAGTCAAGCAGGAAACCGGCGGTATCAAACGAATCGTCTGCGACTTTCGTTTGCTCTTGGTCGTTAAGGATGTTATTGTCGGCCATAGTGATAATGAGGTATTAGTCTTTGGTAAGGTTAATGATGCCGATTACAAGGGAGGCGAGCGACGACACACCGCCGATCATGGTGATGGTGGCGCTTACGCCGGGGTTGAGCTGCCAAGCGGTGTTGGCCAGAGATTTGTTGGGGGTAACGTAGATTACGTCGTTCTGTTGAAGCACGAAGTAGGGTGACAGCAGGAAGTCTTTCTCGTGGATATTGAGGCGGTGGAGCTCGCGGGTGCCATCTGCATTGGTGCGATACAGCAGGATGTTTTCGCGGTCGCCGCGGATGTCGAGGTCGCCGGCGAGGGCGAGGGCTTCAAAGAAGTTCATACGCTCGTTGCGCGACTGGTAGATACCGGGGCTCTTGACTGCGCCGCACACCACCACGCGGAAGTTCATCAAACGCACTTCCACTTTGGGTTGCTCGCGCACATACTTGGGGAAGATGGCATCGGTGATGTACTGAGCGAGTTCCAATTTGGTGACACCGGCGGCTTGGATGCGGCCGATGATGGGGAAGTCGATGGTGCCGTCGGAATTGACCAGATAATAGTCGGTGGAAGCGTCGGCTTGGTTCGACATATTGGTTTGACTTTGGGTGCGTTGGATTTGGCCTTGCTCGGTGATGTAGTAACCCTTGTTGAAAGGCACCACGTCGGCCATATTCGACGAGGTAACCTCGATGTTGAGCAGGTCACCGGGCGTTAGGATGGGCTCGGAGAGGGGGTTGAGTTGAGCAAGTGCCTCGGCCGGTAGGGTCTCGGCATCAACTACGTAGGGCACTTTTTCATGGGCAGAACAACTTGCTAAAAGCGTCATCAGCGCTAATGACAGCACGTATGAAATTTTTCTCATTGTATGCGATTTATTCCAATAAAGTGAGGTATGTACATAATTCGGCGCAAAGTTACTCATTTTTTTTGTCTTGTGCAAAAAAAAGTGAGTATTTGGCTAAAAAACATCGGCGGAACGCGGTTGCGGCTTGCTAATGATGGATAATCATCGGACATCGGCCCCATTAGTTTGACACGCCACATATATAATATATATTAGATAAACATTGCGTAGTATTTACAGCTTTACCGTAAAAGTTTCGGCTTCGGTGGTTACCTGCACCACCACCGGAGCGTCGGGCAAGGCATCTGGGCTGACAGTGCGTCCCATCATGTCGTACACACGCACTGACAGCGGCTCAACGCCACCCACTATGAGGCGACCGCCCTCGCGGCGCAGCGTCGGCCGCAACGCTTGGGGATTGACGGCCAATCCGGCGCGGTCAATCACCATCTGCAATCCGGCTGTGGCATCTATCACGCCGCAGCCCACACGCGGGTCCATGGGGTCCACGCCGTTGTACGCGGCTGTTTGGCAGGCTATCTCGCGCAGCTCGGCCGGGGTGAGCGTGGGGTCGGCCTGCAGCCACAGGGCGAACACGCCGGCTATATGCGGCGCGGCCATGGAGGTGCCACACGTGGCTATGTAGTAGTTGCCCGGCGCGGTGGGTGATTCAGCACTCAGAAAGGAGCGGTAATTATCCTCGTGCTGCAAGCACGGGGTGCTCATGGCCGATATGATGAACGCGCCGGGGGCGCATACGTGGGGCAACGTGCGCCCATCGCGCAAGGTGCCGTAGGAGGAGAACTGACTGACGGTGCCGACGGTGACGATGTCCATCTGCTGCGAACCGCCATTGAGAAACGGCACGACATCAGCGGTGGTGGATGATCCGGCTATCACCACATTGCGACCGCAGGAACTCGACCCTACCGACAGGTGCGAGTCGGCCTTGGTCGAGGCTATGGTGCTGGTGAGTGTGGTGAAGAAGGTGAGCTGGTCATCGGCCGTAAGGTCCACGCTCACGCCCTCCTCGCCGCGCGCTTCGAGCACCACGCAATAGCGCGCCCAGCTGTTGGTGTAGGAGGTTGTACACTTAAGATTGTACTGCACGAGCACTTCAGCTCGGCCGGTATAAGGCGAGCGGTCGGCCACGATGCCGAACACGCCGCGGAAGTATGGTGCCAGTTCGGGGGTGTCGTTTGATTTCACTATGAGAGCATCAGTGTCGCCGCCTTCGCCCACCCAAGGCGAAGCGTACACGTAGCAGCGGTCAACCACGTCGTACACCCGCAACCGCACGCGGCAGCCGCACTCGTTGGCGCTCCACAAATCGGCATCGCCGTAGATGGTCATGCCGGTCCAGTCAATCTTGTCGAGCACACGCGTGGCGATGGAGTCGTTGTCGCCGCTAAAGGTGTGACTGATATTGAGTTGCCCCTCGCCGCTATTGCCTGCGGCTACCACAATCACCGCATCCTCAGCGCAGCGGTCGAGGTACTGACAGTAGAGGTCCGTACCATCGTGCGGCCCGATGTTCGAACTCAGCGACAGGTTCACCACTGCCGGCATGCTGTGCTCGCGAGCGTAAGCTATCACATCCTCCACGCCGGCCAAGATGCCCGCGTCGTGGAGTATGGAAGTGGTGGCCACGATGGTGGCTTCAGGAGCCACGCCGCGATAGTCGCCACCGGCCACGCCGCCGGCCATGATGCCGGCCACGTGGGTGGCATGGTAGTCTTTCACATAGTCGGTGCTCCACCCGGCTATCTGCTCGGGGGTGGAGAGGCGGTCGATCTGCGCAATGGTGTCAACATAATTGGTTACCAAGGCCACGCGCGAATCGAAGGCAGCGTGGTTGGGGTCGAAGCCGCGGTCGGCAAATCCGGTCACCACGCCGCGGCCGGTGAGCGCACCCGCCGTGCCGTAGCCCTGATGCACCGCGTCCACATTGGTGGCGGCACGCGCATTGAGCAACGTGCAATTCAGCCGCGGCAACAGCTCCGCCCGGCGCACGCCCTGTGCCCCATCGAGCCATTCCATCGCCTCGGCGCTGACAAAGGCCAGCACTAAGTTGTCGCGCCGGTACAATACCTGCGTCCCGTGCCGCTCCATCTCTTCCAGCACCGCCTCATCGCTCACATCAAGAATCATCGAATAATACTTCACCGCACGCGAAGCCATCGGTGCTTCCGTGGCCACAGCCAACCGCGCCGCCGCGTTGAGCGACCGCGCCTGAGCCGGCAGCCCCGCCGCCAGCATCAGCATCCCGATAATCAATAGTGTCTTCATGCCGCAAATTTACAAAAAAATCTCCAAACCGCCACCACCCTCACACCCAAAAACGCGCCACCCGCCGGCATCAATAATGGGCCATCCGGGCGGCGGAGACGATTACCTACGATTTTTTACGATTGCCATCCGGGCGTATAGCGCGTTAACAGGTCAGAATCAGTAGGGACGCGGCCACACCGCAGTCGATAAAGACGATTACCTGGGGATAACCACCCCGGCCCGCGGGCGGGGCTATTGGCGGAAGTAGTCGGCGCGTAGCAAGTGTTCGGTCAGGATGGAGCGTTGCTGCAGTTCTGCCTCGGTGAGGGGTGCGAGGCCGGGGCGCACTGCGCTCAGGCCCATGCCGCGCCAGTAATCGATGTTGCCAAGTCCCATCACATCGAGCAGCGTGGGGTAGAGGTCGAGCTGCGTTAGGGCGCGATCGGCGGTGAAGCGGTGGGGTATCCCCGAGTTAAGGATGAATGCGGGGATGTATGTGTCCCAATGCAGTTTGGAATTGTGGTCGGCCACAATCACCACCACCGACTGCTGATAGATACCTGTCTGCTTGAGCTGCTGCAGGAAGTCAGCCAAGCATTTGTCGAATTTGTGCGTGCGCTCAAGGTAGTACCCTAATTCCGTGTTTACCTCGCCGCTACGACTGATAGCGGTGATGGGTGAATACTCCGCAACGTAAGGTTCGTGCATTGCCACAGTGCTCACCATAGTGCAGAATGGTCGGGGCGAGGCATTGATATGCTGAATCGCTTCGCTGAACATTGCTTCGTCGTCTAACCCGCCACTGAGGCTGCATATATCATCGTGAATGGTGGTGAGCCCGAGCGCCGGCAAATAGCGACCGGCATTCCATACCACTCGAAATTCGCCAATGACGGCAAAGTTGTGCTCGTAGTTGAGCGCATGGAATATCGATGGGAGCGAAGCGACGCAGTTGGCATACGCAATCGGGCACTGTGGGCAGCGCATCAATCCGCCGAAGGCCATAATCTGTCCATCGGAGGATTGTCCTAATCCGACTTGCTGCCGCAGATGGGTGAGCGCTATCACGGTGGTGTCGGCAGCAATCGAATCCAACGTAGGGGTGATGCGCACTCCGCCCACGGTGCTATTCAGCGCTTGCATATCGAGCGATTCCACCACGATGCAAATCAAATTCTTGTGACGGTTGGCCGCGAAAGCGGCGGCCAACTCCGCCGGCAGCTGTCCGCGCTGAGAGGTTTCCACCCGGCGCAATTGCTCGAAGTCGGCAGCGGTGAGCGAGCGGTCGCCAAAAAGCATCTCGCAGAAATGGCCGGTATACGCAATCACATACCCGTGACGGAGGATATCCTCTTTATATGAACTATGAATGCTAAACACATCGCACACGCACTCGCTCAGCGGCTTATCGCTTTGATAGTGATGCAGTCGCAGAGCCTGCACCAAGTGCAGGGCCACAATAGCGCCGGCGGCCACAGCGATAGTCACAACATTCCGCTTCAAAGTGTAAGTCGGTTGATGTCTCCGCAGAAACAGCCACGCAATCACCGCAAAAATCAGTCCCCAGAGAGCCATCAGCGACATAGCGTTCACCTTCGTTATGCCGCGAAACAGCACGTAGTCGTTCATCCACGCATTACTGAAAAACAGCTCCACCGGGATTGCAGCCATAAAGAAAAAGCCGTAGCACAAGTTAGCCACTATGGTTACGGTGTAGAGCGCCGGCAATATCCACCACCAGCCGCGCCGACGCGGCGGCAATAGCAGCCACGGTAGCACCAAGCATAGGCCGTCGGCAAAGCAGATAATCGGGCAAGCCTTCCATCTCGAGTAGCACAGCCACATCGACATCACCGAGAAGATAATCACAGCCACCGCGGGAAAGCCCCATGGTCGCAACCTTAAAAAGTATGTGCGTATTTTTTCCATAATAAGTCCATAGACAGGAATAAACGCAACAGCACCCCGGCCTTGGCGGCATCGAGGTGCTGTTACTGCGGGTCAGTGCTTGGGATTACTTGCCGGCGATGGAGCTGGACACGGTGAGACGAGCACGACCTTTAGCGCGGCGACGGGCCAGTACTTTGCGACCGTCGGCCGATGCCATGCGAGCGCGGAAGCCGTGTTTGTTCACGCGCTTGCGGTTGTGGGGTTGGAATGTTCTTTTCATAATAACTATATAGTTTTGATTTATTCGCGATTCGAGGTGCAAAGTTAGCAATTCTTTTTCAATTGTGCAAATTTCCGCCGCTTTTCGAGCGATTTTTTACCTCTCAAAGGCGTTTTTTCGCTCTCACGCCTCGCTTTTACGGAAAAATTCACTAACTTTGCGAGTAATTTTTCACGTAGACTCATACAAATATAGATATGAAACCCATAGCATTAATCACCGGCGCCACCAGCGGCATAGGCCAAGCATGTGCGCGCCGTTTCTCTGCCGGCGGCTACGACTTGATCATCACCGGTCGCCGTGCCAACCTTCTCAACGAGTTAGCCACGGAACTTTCGGCCAATGGCACTGAGGTGTTGCCGCTGTGCTTCGATGTGCGCGACACCGACGCCGCCTGCGAAGCCATCACCGCCCTACCCGACCGCTGGGCAGCCATCGATGTGCTCATCAACAATGCCGGCCTGGCCCTCGGTCTGGACAAGGAGTACGAGGGCAACATCGACGAGTGGGCCACGATGATCGACACCAACATCAAGGGCTTGCTCACCATGACCCGTCTGGTGGTGCCCGCCATGGTCGCTCGCAATAGCGGCCACGTCATCAACATCGGCAGCGTGGCCGGCGATGCCGCCTATGCCGGTGGCAACGTGTACTGCGCCACCAAAGCAGCCGTCAAGGCCATCACCGACGGCCTGCGCATCGATGTGGCCGACACCGCCGTGCGCGTCACCAACGTCAAACCCGGACTGGTGGAAACGCATTTCAGCAACGTGCGTTTCCGCGGCGATGACCAACGCGCCGACTCGGTGTACGCCGGAATAAAGCCCCTCACCGGCGACGACATCGCCGACGTGGCCTTCTACGCCGCCTCCGCTCCCAAGCACGTGCAGATAGCCGAAGTGCTGGTGCTGGCCACTCACCAAGCCAACGGAACGGTCATCCATCGCGAAAACCC
>CAMGBT010000089.1 GCA_946011725.1 uncultured Bacteroidales bacterium
CTGGTCGTTGCGGCTGCGGGCGGTGTGGAGCCGCTTGCCCGCGTCGCCGATGCGGGCGGTGAGGAGGGCCTCCACGGTCATGTGGATGTCCTCGTTGTCGGCGGTGAGTTCCACCGTCCCCGCCTGCCCAGGCGGTCGTGTCGGCTTGGGGGGGGGGGAACACTAGGGCGTGGAGGGCGATGTCGCTCTCAGCCGGAAGCCATTTGCCCGCGGTTACGATGCCGGATGAGGCCGTGATAGAGCCATCGGCCGATGCGCCTTTGAATTCCACTCCGGCGAGGAAATACCCCTCGGGCGCGCTGACAGTCAGGCGGTTATCAGCGTTGAACATGGCTGCACCGTCCACAATACTCACTATATGGTCGAAGTGCAACCGCCCCTCGCCGCATTCGAAATCCGTACCGGATTCCGTACCGGATTCCGCAAACGAGCCCTCGCCGAACTGCATCTCCGGGTCGGTGGCGTCCTCCTCCTCATAAAACACCTCCATAGCGGTGAGATAGTAAGGCTCATAATCTGAAGCAACCGAGTCGTAGTTCCTCAATTTCAAACTTTCCAACAGGGTGCCTTTCAAATCGAAGCTAAAAGTATGGCTTTCGCCGGCTTTCACATATACGTAATCCTCGTAAGCAAGTGAGTTATCGTTATTTAACGTAATGTAACACTCACATGTTGAGGCAGCTTTTGTGGCGGTAATGCTGATCTCAACGCGGGTAGCGTTAACCTGCGCAGCCTCGGCAAAATTCGTAGTAAAATATCCGCCACGGCTTTGCGAATTCACCTTATCTAAATTTCCAATACCCCATCCGATGCCTGTTCTGTCGCGACAAATATTGTTGAAATCCGAAAATGACGATACGTACTCATAACCACTGCTTATGAATGTTTCCAGTTTTAGCTTTATAATATTGACAACGGACACCGGGGCATAATCAGTCTCGGTTGTTGGCACACACTGAAACTCAATGCGGAAGGACTTCTCAACGGCAAAGCCGCAACCGCAACCAAAAGCCACACTCAACACAACGGCCAAAGCCCGAAGCCCCGACCGCCAACTTACGATATCAAAAAGGTTAAAATTCATAGCAATTCTCAAAAATTTGTTCAAATTTACATCACATTCCCCACACCACCAAATCTCCACTCAAAAAAATTAGCACAATTTAACTAAATAACACCCCAACCTTTTGGCGTAGAACGATATTTTTTCAACGTAAGAACGTAAACGTCGAACGGTTTTTTAGAATTTTCGTTTGCCCCGTTCCCACGAAAAAAATGAAAGCCCCCTCCCCCAAGAACGCCGAACACGAATCGCCCGAATCACACGAAAGAAAAGATTCGTGCAATTCGAGCGATTCGTGTTCGCAAAATCCGATACGAGCTCGCCACGCTGCGGCAAACGCTGAACACGAATCTGCCGAATCACACGAAAGAAAAGATTCGTGAAGATTCGCGAGATTCGTGTTCGTCTTTCGCCCCTCTCACCTCTTCACTATGGCGGCGGCGATGGTGGCGGCGATGTAGCGGACGTCGTCGTCGGTGACGTAGGGGCCGGCGGGTAGGCACAGGCCGCGGTGGAAGAGGGATTCGCTCACGCCGTTGGTGTAGGCCGGGGCCTGGCGGTAGACCGGTTGGCGGTGCATGGGTTTCCACAGCGGGCGTGCTTCGATGTTGGCCTTGTCGAGGGCTACGCGCAGGGCTTCGACGTTGTCGTTGGGCTGGCAGTCGGTGGTGGGACAGTCCACGGCGTGGATCACGCCGGCGGCGCCGCCCACGGCACCGGTAATCACGTGGCGGTAGGCGTTTTCCTGACCGACGATGCGCAGCTCGGGGTCGATGGTGATGGTGCACAGCCAGTAGTTGGAGTCGAACCGCCCGTCGGCGGGTTGGGAGTGGACGGTGATGCCTTCGATGGGTGCGAGCAACTGTTCGTAGAGCTGCTGCACGTGGCGGTGGTGGGCGATGTGGTCGTTGACGATGGTCATTTGTCCGCGCCCGATACCGGCGCAGATGTTGCTCATGCGGTAGTTATAGCCGATGGCCTCGTGCTGGTAGTAGGGATAAGCCTCGCGCGCTTGAGTGGCGTACCACATGATTTTTTGCGCGTCTTCTTCACCCGCATTACAAATCAGGGCGCCGCCGCCGCTGGTGGTGATCATCTTGTTGCCGTTGAAGGAGAGGACGCCGAAACGGCCGAAGGTGCCCAGCACGCGGCCGCGGAAGCGCGAGCCGAAGCCTTCGGCGGCGTCTTCCACCACGGGGATGTCGTAGCGGTTGGCGATTTCGAGGATGCGGTCGCAGTCGTAGGGCATGCCGTAGAGAGCCACCGGCACGATGGCCTTGGGCTTGCGACCGGTGACGGCGATGCGGTCGCGGATGGCATGCTCCAGCAGATCGGGGTCCATGTTCCACGTAAGCGGCTCACTGTCAACGAATACCGGCGTGGCGCCAAGGTAGGTGATGGGGTGCGACGAGGCGCAGAAGGTGAACGACTGCACCAACACCTCATCGCCCGGTCCCACGCCGCAGGCCAGCAGCGCCAAGTGCACCGCCGCCGTGCCCGCCGACAGCGCTACAACCTTCGCGGGTCGCGTGCAGGCTGCAGAGGCTTGGTCGGTTGGTGTGGCCGGTTGCTCGGTCGAGCCGTCCGGCGTGTTCACGAACTCTTCGAGATCTTTCTCGAAGCCGTTAACATTAGGGCCGAGGGGCACCACCCAGTTAGAGTCGAACGCCTCCTTGACGAAGCGCTGTTCCGCTCCGTCGGCGCTCATGTGCGCCAAGCAAAGCAATATCCTTTTCCGTTCCATAATTTCCTGAAAATTAGATGAATACACGCCAATTTTACTAAATATTCACGTGTGTGATAAAGATTATTTATTCGACGCCCTTTTCTTTCAAGATGCGGACAATGTCGTCGAATGACTTCATTGTTCCAATCTCTTCCGGTTCCAGAGATACGTCAAAAGCATCTTCAAGCTCGGCGACAAGGTTCAGCTGTCCCATAGAATCCCATTCCTCACAGGTGGATTGAGAACAACTAGTGTCTACTTCGGAAAGTTCGAAGGTGTTCTTCAGTACTTCCAAGATTTTCTCTTCCATATTTGTTATTTTACAGTTATATGATAATACTCTTTGTTTACAGTGTCTGCTTCTTTTAAAGATAATGTGTAGAGTTTGCTGCCATCAGCATTAACGAGTGTGCAGGTAAATCCGACCTTCTCATAGAAGTCCTTTACTTGCGCATTCTTAGCTGTTGGCAAGTACTTGGCCGTTACTTTCTCAATGCCTTCATTAACGAGCAAAGAGAGAATGGTCTTTACAAAAGCGATTTCAATTCCCTTGCCCAGAATGCGACAACTCAACAGCAAGCTGTCTATTTCGCCCTCATTTGTTACGATAATTGCACCGGTTATGCCATTGTCACCAAACTTGTCAGCAACGCTAATGCACCAAATCTTCCATCCGGCCTCAATAAACCCACGCAAATCAGAATCAGCGTATCTGCGTGTGGTGAGATTGAACTGATTAGTTTTCTGCGTCATCTGAGCAATGCGGGGAATATTGAACTCATTTGCAGGTTCTACAACAATCTGCAAATTAAGAGATTCAAGGAAAGAATCGAAGTCGGCAAATGAAGCCTGCGCTTGCGCACGTGCGGCATTTTGTTTGTACTGTTCAGTTTTCTTTTTGTCTTCGTCTGTAATCGAATACACCTTGAAATAGTCATTTACAAGTTGTTTGAAGAAAACCATCAACTCGTAAGGTTGCGAAGGGAAGTCCGGCACGGCGACCATAGGCAAAAGCTGCTTGATTAGTTCGCGCTCGGTAGGATTGTCATCCACGAACACAAAGCTGTCAAGTCCAAGATTCAGTTCCGTTGCTAAGTCTTTGATATTGGTTGCTTTGTCGGTCCAGTTGATTCGATAGGCAGCAAAGTGCTCTTTTTTCAGAATCATAAAAGGATTATCCTCCCAAGCTGTCAGCACATCTTGCTCGTTGTTTTTCGAGCAAACAGTAAGAATAACGCCACTTTTGGAAAGTTCAAGCAAGGCTTCTTGCCAGTATAAGAAAGCCTTTCCCGGATAGTCACCCCCAATTTGAATGCCCTCAATGCCATCTTCGCCGAGAATACCACCCCAAAGAGTGTTATCTAAGTCAAGCACAAGGCACTTCTTGCGTTTTAAATTGATAGAATTGATTTTTTGCTCCCACCAAGCTTTGAATGCCTTATTCAACTTAGGGTTCATACCCATTTGGCTTATGAAGTAGAACTTCCAATCAAACAGGTCTGATGCTGAATATTGCCTTGTAAACTCGGTGATGTCAATTACTTTTACATTATTGTACTTTTCCTCGGCGGCATATAGCGCATTGTTGTATTCCGCAACTGCGGCCTGCAAACGATAGTCATTATCAGTAAAAGGTACAGAGAAAAGAATATCCATTGTAAGAGCAATGAACGACTTCTTACTATCTATTTGGCTTAATACCAATTGCAACTTCTGTGCATAACCGCGAATTTCATCGGCAAGAAGTGATTGGTCAAACTTGATAGGAACTTGATACCACCACACATATCCATCCACATCTTGCGGAACGTTGGAGATGTCATCATATCCCGAGAATGAACAATCCTTTCCTAAGAAACGTTCGATGGTGTTATTTCGAAAAACGAATCGTTCCATAAATCAGATATTAGCAGGAGCCTCAACAAGCTCGATAAGACCTACATTCTTATTATATAGGAAGCATACTTTGCAACGATGAATCGCAACGGCTTCCACAGGTTTGCTAACCACAACATACTTCATTTTCTTGAGCTCGGCAACGGCTCGGTCAATGTCATCCACGATGTAGCAAGTATGATATGGCGTAACTCCATTCTTTTTCAAAGTGTTATTGACCGGAGATGTTTCATCTACCGGCTCGAGAAGTTCCACCACGGGCATACCTTCTTTTGTGAGCCAACAGATATTGACATTTTGTTCCGGATCAAATACTGTTTCAGACTGCTGATAACCGGCAGCGACATAAATCGCTGCAGTTGCCGATATATTTTTGACAGCAACACCAATATGGTGAAACTTCATTGTGCTCAGCATACGCTTAGTATTCAATTACAGGTGAAATTTTGCAGTCGCCAAACACGACTCGAGCGGTACCCCAAGACAGGCCGGCACCAAAGCCACACATTACAACTTGGTCGCCTTTTTTAAGTTTGTCCTTCAGTTCGCTAACGATGGTGAGCGGTACGGAAGTGGAACTCGTGTTGCCATATTTATGAATGCAGTAGGGCACTTTTTCCATGTTGAACTTCAAGCGCTTAGCGAAGAAGTCAGTCATAAACTTGTTTGCTTGATGGAATACAAGCCAATCGATGTCATCCAATGTTGTGCCTGTTTCTTTTGCGATTTCTTTCACGCCTTTTGGCACAACACTCATGGCAAAATTAAACACCTCCATACCATCCATGTAGATTTCAAGATCATTGCGGATGTTGCCTTCTTCGCGGGCAGTTTCGATAAGTGAATCAGCTGTAGTGGGGTTTCGCATACCGCCATTAGGAATGATTACTGCATTAGCACCGCTCCCATCGCTTTTTAAGATAAAAGTACTTTCTTCAAAGTCACCTTTCTCAATAAGAGTGGCAGTTGCACCATCCCCATAGAGGGGCCAATCAACCTTGTCGCGTTTATTGCAGATTTTTGAAAAAGTCTCACCATCAAGCAAAAGAACGCGGTTAACACCTTCCATACTTGCGTAGGCAAAAGCAGTTGAGAGCGCAAATACGAATCCTGAGCAACCGAGAGATAGGTCGATGCAACAAGTGTTCTTGCTCAAACAAAGACGATGCTGGAGCAACGGAGCTGTTGCCGGAATTCGATAGTCAGCGGTTTGGCTCATAAACAACAGTACATCAATAGAGGCAGGGTCGATGTTGTTATCTTCCATGAGTTGTTTTGCTGCCTTATAGCAGAGGTCGGATGCGCAGACATCATCATCTGCTATTCGGCGTTCCTCTATGCCAATGTTGTTTATGGTCTTTTCTATTTCATCTTCGGGAATAAGATAACCTAAGTCGCGATTACTAACTACTTTGCTTGGCACGCAAGCACTCATAGCAGTAATACCGACATTATGGAACTTAATTATTGCCATAGATACATTATTTTAGAGAGTAACCGCCATCGATAACCATACAGTTGCCTGTAAGCCATCGGCTGCCGTCACTCAGATGATACAATACTGCATTACCAACATCTTCGGGAGTTCCCAATCCAAGCGGATAATCAACCGCTTGCTTGGTGAACGATTCCTCGTCGATATTAGTGCTACCTAACATTTCAGTTTGCACTATCCCCGGGCAAATAGCATTTGCACGAATGCCCAATGGAGCCATTTCCGTTGCAATTACCCGAACAGCGCTATTCAAGGCCGCTTTGGAAGAAGCATAAAGCAAAGTGCCTGCAACGCCTAATTTTGAGCTAAGTGAAGAAATGTACACCAACGAAGCATTTCGCTTTATAAGTTTCTTCTTAACAAGCATTTGGGTAAGGATAACCTGCGAGAAGTAGTTCGTTTGGAAGATTCGTTCCAATTTTTCCTGCTTCACAAATTTCAATGGCACAAAATCATTAATGCCTGCGCAGAATACGACTCCATCCAGTGCTTCTAAAGTGCTGACAGTTGCTTTAAGCTGCTCTTCGTCAGTAAGATCACAGATATAATACTTGTGACCTTCACCTCCCATCAGTGCCAATGTCTCTTTTAGGCGGTCCTCATTACGAGCCAATAGGCTAACGCGAGCACCTTCTTTGGCAATCATTTGACAGAAAACTCTGCCCATGCCCGATGAAGCTCCGGTTACGAGAATATGTTTACCTTCGAGTTGAAGCATGATTTACTTGTTCAAGTAAGATTGCACAATATCGTACAAATCTTGCACGGTTTTGGAGTTGCGCATTTCGTCGGCTTTGATTTGCACGTCGTATTCTTCGTCAATCATGGCCATAACGGAAAGGGCGATCATGGAAGACCATTCGTCCATCTCGTGGTGATGAGTTTGAGGACTTACCTCAACGCTTGGAGTTTCGTCGAATTGTTCGACGAAGTGCTCGATAAAATCTTTCATTTCCATACGAAAGTCTTTGTTATTATGTTATAATTCGATTTTCTTTGCCGGATTTCCCATATACAGGTATCCGTCCTTTGTGTTGCGAATCACTAACGCGTTACCGCCGATAGTGGTGTCATCGCCAATTTTTAGATATTGAAGCACTGTGCTTTTAACGCCAAAGAAGTTGCGGTCACCAATTTTGACACCGCCGCTAACATTTACATTGGGCATAAAGCTGTTAAAGCTGCCAATTACGTCATCATGTCCGAGGACTGTATTGTTGTTGAAAGTGTTGAAGTCACCAACACTCACTGCGATGCTGATAATGCAATTCGCTGCGAATATATTACCTTTACCCAACGAATAATTGTCGGAATCGTTGATGACCACTGTCGGGTCAATTAAATTTGGAAAATCAATGTTGTCATTGGTAATCTTTTGGATTACCGCAAACACCGCTTTGGGAGAACCAATGCCAATAGCGATGCACAATTCCTTATCCCAAGCATTGAGTTCAGACATTCCGCCAAGAACCTCGCCATACTCATTGCGAGTACCTTTTAAGGCTTCATTATCATCAAAGAAGCCAATGAAGTTCCAAGTGGGCGTGATCTTATTGATTCTCTTTATTATACAGGCGACCTCTCGTCCGAAGCCTCCTGCTCCAAAAATTGCAATATCTTTCATATATCAGTTATGACCGTTAAACGGCTCCATTGTGGCTTGGCCGGCTTGGTTGATGTCGGCGCGGGTGAGGACTTTTTTGATGGTGAGCAGGAGGATGCGGAGGTCGGTAGCGAAGGTGCAGTGGTCGACGTACCACACGTCCAGCTCGAATTTACGTTGCCATGAGATGGCGTTGCGGCCATTGACTTGGGCCCAGCCGGTGATGCCGGGGCGGACGTCGTGGCGGCGCGCTTGTTCGGCGGAGTAGAGGGGGAGGTATTGCACCAGCAGGGGGCGGGGGCCGATGAGCGACATGTCGCCGCGCAACACGTTCCACAGTTGGGGGAGTTCGTCGATGGAGGTGGAGCGCACCAACCGACCCACGGGCGTGAGGCGGTCGGCATCCGGCAGGAGGTTACCGTCGGCGTCGCGCTCGTCAGTCATGGTCTTGAACTTGAGCACTTTAAATATTTTGCCATGGAGACCAGGACGTTCTTGGGTAAAGAATGCGCCGGCGCCACGGTTGGCGAAGTGCAGCCACACGGCGATGGCGGCCAATGGCAGCGCCAGCACCACCAGCGCCACCAGCGCCACCGCAAAATCAATCAATCGTTTAAAGCCGTGCTTATACATTATATATCAATACTCAATGCGAAGCATATTACTTAGCATTTCTTTATTTGTCGAGGATTTCGTATTTGCTGGAATTGGATTTGTATTCCGGCACAATTTCTTTCATGATTCGGACGATTTGCATGTCGTCGAATGATTGGGAAGCGTCGAAGAGGCGTTGCTCGTTGCGGAGGGCTGTATCGTAGTCGCAGGGGCGCACTTTTGCCACCATTATTTTGGGGTGGACGGTGGGGAGAGTGTTTTCGTCGGCGGTAAGGACTTCTTCGAAGAGCTTTTCGCCGTCGCGCAGGCCGGTGAACTTGATGTCGATGTTTTGGGCGCCGGAGAGCTTAATCATGCGCTTCGCTAAGTCGATGATTTTGACCGGTTTGCCCATGTCGAAGACGAATATTTCGCCGCCTTTGCCCATGGTGCCGGCTTCGAGCACGAGCTTGCAAGCTTCGGGGATGAGCATGAAGTAGCGTATGATGTCGGGGTGGGTGACGGTGATGGGGCCGCCGCGTTTGATTTGCTCTTTGAACAGCGGGATGACCGAGCCGTTGGAGCCAAGGACGTTGCCGAATCGGGTGGTGACGAACTGCGTGTGGCCCTTGATTTGGCCGTTTTGGATGGCTTGGTTGAGCGCTTGGCAGTAGATTTCGCAGATGCGCTTGGAGCAGCCCATCACGTTGGTGGGGTTGACCGCCTT
>CAMGBT010000090.1 GCA_946011725.1 uncultured Bacteroidales bacterium
CAAAATAGGAACCGCCGTATGCCGAACGGCATGTACGGTGGTGTGGGAGGTCGCGTAGGGAAACAATCCCTACGCTCCTACCCGATTGCCACCCCACAAAGAATTAGGCCAATTAGGTTCTTTAGCCTAATTAGCCCAATTCGCCGGTTGCTATGCAGCGCGGATCAGCACAAAGCTAATATGCGCGAGCCGATGAGGTGCAAACCGCTGACAATGCGCTGACGTTGCTCCTTGCGCGGTCGCTTCTGCCCGGTGATGTAGTGCGACAGCTGTTTAGGATTTATGCCGCACGCACGGCTCAGAGCAGCCATCGTGGTATACGTCTCTGCATCACGTAGCAACGCCACGATGTCCAACACATATTCCAGCTGATAGTCACCGTCAACGAGGTACTGAGGAAGGACATCGCCATCGGCCACACATCCCTCGATGTGGAGCTTCAGCGACTCTGC
This sequence comes from uncultured Bacteroidales bacterium, assembly GCA_946011725.1. Taxonomy (GTDB): domain Bacteria; phylum Bacteroidota; class Bacteroidia; order Bacteroidales; family Muribaculaceae; genus CAG-873. The sequence goes on from CAMGBT010000090.1 coordinate 453, forward strand.
AAAGTCCTCTTTGAGCTTCTCCAAAGTCTTTGCCGTAGCTACCACAGTACCGGCGGCATCATCGCTCCATGCGCAGCAGAAATTCTTGCCGCTCCAGCTTACATTTACTTTCAATTTATGGTCTGCCATTGTTGAATCCGATTTAAATAATTAATAACGATGGATCTTGAGAACTTATCGCCAACCAGCCTGCTTCCAAATACTATTCAGTAAGAACTGGTTTAACGTTTCACTCGGTTTACCTCTTACAGTTACTTTGCCCTTCTTGGTTGGATGTTTGAATTGACGATGGTCTCCTTTGGTATACATTTCAATCCAGCCATCCTCCTTCAGTAGTTTGATAACTTCAGTTACTTTATACTTTCTCATATTGTCTTTGTTTGACTTTGCAAAGGTAGTGATTTCTCTACTAACTACCAAATTATTGATGCAGAATTTTTTCTGTGGGTGGCGCGGTTTTTTTTATGTTGTACAGCATGTTTGTGGCATTTTTTTACTGCGGATGATGATTTTAACATTTTATTCAGCTTTTTTATGTGAATTTATTTGGTTAATGGGCAAAAAACCTGTAAATTTGCATCCGATTTAGTCCACCTAAGTGATTAAATCGTAAATTCTGCTAAGTCTAACATCGTGAAGTTCCGCCTTCCTTATCCAAGCTAACTAAATTACATTATAATATTGTATGAAAAAACTACTACTTACCGCCACTCTCCTCGGTGGCTTCGCTCTGTCGGCGATGGGCCAGCTCGCCCTCGACGACGTAATGCTCCTGCGCCATCAGCGCGCCGAGCAGCAAGGTTTGCGTTCCGCAATATCTCCTCTGAAAGCAGCGCCCGCCCGCAGCGGCAGCGCCCACTGTTCATTAGCCTTTATCAAGTTGGCCGACGGCGCATCGGCCGAGGACCTCGAAGCCATGGGCGTGCACGTGTCGCGTGTGCGCGGCGACATCGCTTTGGTGTCGATCCCCACCGACATCGTGGAGGAAGTAGCCGCCTCGGCGTCGGTGCAACGTCTCGAACTCTCGCGCGTGCGTAATATCCAAATGAGCAACGCTCGTCCGGCTTCCGGCGTTGACGCTTGCCACCAAGGTCTCGAACTCGACCACCCATACACCGGCGAGGGTGTAATCTGCGGTATCTACGACAGCGGCCTCGACGCCAACCACGTGAACTTCCGCAACGACGACGGCACCTCGCGCTTCGGCTACCTCGGCCACATCTACATCGACAACTCCAGCCCCGACGGCTGGAACGGCACCGAATACGACCGCGACAACATCTGGCGCTTCACCACTGATAATGCCGAAGGCTTCCACGCCTCGCACACTGCCGGCATCCTCGCCGGCGGCTACAAAGGCAAGATTCAAGCCGGTGTAGCCATCAACGACCGCGAAGCCCCCGTGCAGGAGATCGACAACCCCTACTACGGCGTGGCCACCGGCGCTGACATCGCCGCCGCCGTGGGCGACACCTACGACATGCTCATTGCCGAAGGCGTTGACCGCATCCTCGACTACCGCTACTACAAGCAGCAGCCCTGCGTCATCTCCCTGTCGCTCGGCTCCAACACCGGCATCCACTCGTCCAAAGCCATCTTCAACCAATTCCTCGACCTCGCCGCTCAGGAGGCTACCATCGTGATCTGCGCAGGCAACGAAGGCGACATCCCCCTGTCGCTCATCAAGACTCTCGGCGAAGACGACACCGAGTGCAAGAGCTTCATCCTGCCCACTTACTTGACCAACACCCGCTACGGCCAAACCTACTTCTACTCCGCCGAGCCCTTCCAGCTCCAAGCCGTGGTGTACAACATGAACCGCGGCAAAGTGTCGGAGCGCATGCCCATTGTGGAAGGTCAAGCGCAGGACGCTGCCGTTTACTACTGCGATCCCACCAATCAGGAGTCCGAAACCGACATCGTGTCGAACAACTTCGCCACCGCGTTCAAGGGCTACTGCGGTGTGGGCTGGACCATCGACCCCACCACTAACCTCTACAAGGCTACCATGGACTACTACACCGTTAACAACGAGTCGACCAACGCCGACGGCCACTACATCCTCGGCTTCATCGTCACCGGCCAACCCGGTCAGGTGATCGAATGCTACGACAACGGTTTCTACGGCTGCATCGACGACTACAACCAAGACGGTTGGGACGACGGTTCCACCGACCAAACCATCTCCGACATGGCTTGCGGCGAAAACGTTATCGTAGTCGGTTCGTATAACGTTTCCGACTCCTATCCCTCGATCGACGGCTACGTGTACAACTACCAAGGCGCCTTCACCCCCGGCAAGGTGTCGGGCTTCTCGTCATACGGCGTGGTCGAAGGCCGCTCGCTGCCTCACTTCTGCGCTCCAGGCGCCACCATCGTGTCGTCCACCAACAGCTACTACGTGGAGAACGCCTCCATGGGCGTGGGCGAAAACGCCATCTCAGCCGTGTTAGCTGAATCCGACCGCCGCAACTACTGGCAAAACGCTATGGGCACCTCCATGTCCACCCCATATGCCGCCGGCTCCATCGCCCTGTGGCTCGAAGCCAACCCCGACCTCACCGCTGAAGAGTGTCGCGACATCGCTATCGCCACCTGCGACGTCGACGAAGACGTCCAAGCCGGTAACCCCACCCAATGGGGCGCAGGTAAGTTCAACGCTTACGCCGGCCTCAAAGAAGCCATCCGCCGCGCCGGTGTCACCGACGTAACCATCGACTCCCAAAGCCCGCTGATGATCGCCACCGCCGACCACCGCTCCTTCGAACTCTTCGTAGGTAATGCTCGCTCGGTGGAAGCTCGCGTGTATAACGTGGCCGGTCAGCAAGTCGCCTTCGACCGCGCTTCCGGCGACCAACTCAACCTCAACCTCTCCCACCTCGCCGCAGGCGTGTACGTGGTCAACGTCAACGGCAACCTCTCGCGCCGCATCATCGTAAAATAATCATAACTATCTAACATAATAATCCTCAAATGAATAAGCTATTCAAATCGATGGTGGCCGCTGCTGCGCTTGCCTTGCCTATGATGGCAAGCGCCGCCGATGAGCCCACCATCACCCTCACCAGCTCAATGTACGAGCAGAACGTCACCGGTACGTTCACCATACTGTTAGGCACTACCACGCCGTCATACGTCGACGTGGACTGCGGCTACGGCACCGTGGAATACGAAACCCAGCCTGTGGCCTACGACCCCGACACCCAAGGCTTCACCGGCACATACATCACCTGTCAGGCATCCGCCAACGGCTTGGTGAAAATCTACGCCGACGACCCCTCGCTCATCGACTACTTCCAGTGCGTGGGCGGTTATGTGGAAACCGTGGACCTCTCCAAGTGCCCCAACATCCAAATCCTTGACCTGCAACACAACGCGCTCAAGGCCATTGACCTCAGCAAGCTCAATAAACTCGCTGCACTCTACCTCAGCGACAACCCCTTCACCGCCAACACTCCCCTCACCATCGGCGCCAATCACCCCGCACTTCAGATTCTCGAAGTGTCGATGATTGACTATATCGACCCCAACTTCGACATCAGCAACTTCCCCGAGTTGCTAACTTTCGATGGCTACGCTTGCCGTTCGCTCAAAAAACTGACTCCTTCGGGCTGCCCCAAGCTGATGCGCCTGGCCTGTGACCTCTCGCAAGTGTCCGAGCTCGACGTGACCCAAAACCCCGAGCTCCTCATCCTCAACATCGAAGACACTCGCATCACCTCTATCGACGTCACCAAGAACACCAAGCTCCAGCAGCTCTACACCTCCCACTTCTCCGGGACTGTGAACAATGATGTCAAACTCAACGAACTCGACATCACTCACAACCCCGACCTGATCTACTTCACCGCTTCGAATAACAATCTGCGCGAGATTGACATCACCCACAACCCCGCGCTGCAGTACGTGTTGCTCCAAAACAACCACCTGTCGAGCATCGACATCTCCAACAACCAGTACCTCGTTACCTTCAAACTCTCCGGTAACGACTTCAGCTACGCCACTCTGCCCTTCCCCGGCGATCGCCAATGGAGCGACTACGACTATCGTCCGCGCAACCTCAACCTCGGCGCCCGCTCTTTCGCCGAAGGCACCACCTTTGATCTCTCCGACAAGCTCCTGCGCGAAGGCACCTCCACAGCCGTGCGCATGTACTCCTACGACTACATCAACGACGCTGCCACCGAGCTCTCATCCGACTACTACACCTACGACAACGGCCGCATCACCCTGCACAAGGAATGCGCCGACTCCGTGTTCTTCGCTTTCTCCAACAGCGCATTCCCCGATGGTGACTACTGCACCGAACGCTTCATGGTCAAGACCTCCGAAAACATGACCAAACCCTCCGCTCGTGTGTCGTTCACCACTTCCGTTTCCTCCGGTAAGGAAATTTCCCTCTCACTGCGAGTGGCCGGCTCCTCCGCCGAAAACCCACGCACCGTTTACGTGGACTTCGGCGACGGTAACCTCGTGCCCTTCACCATCACCCAAACCGAAGGCTCAACCGTGTGCACCGGCACTCGCGCCGGCTACGGCAAAGTAGTCGTTTACACCGAAGGCGACGACGTGCTCACCGCTTTCGAAGCCGTGAACGTGCCCATGTACGCCCTCGACGTTACCAAAGCCACCGAGCTCCAAATCCTCGGCGCTTCCAACTGTAACCTCTCCTCAATCGACCTCTCGCGCAACCGCTGCCTGCATTTCCTCGACCTCTCCGGCAACAAGCTCTCCAAGCTCGACCTCTCCGGCGTCAACGAAATGTACACCAAGAGCGTGCTCAGCGTTATCCGCCTGGCCAACAACCAAATCTCAGACATTACACTCAACCCCACACTCGCTATTAACGAACTCGATTTGTCGAACAACCGCCTCACCGAATTCAAAGAGAAAGACTTCGACAACATGGGCTATTTCGACATCTCCGGCAACCAGCTCGAGTTTGTCAACGTATCCTACATGACCTTGGCTACTTACATCAACGTGAGCAACAACAACCTCACCTCGATTAACCTGCCGCTCGAAAACAACCTCTACACTCTCAACCTCTCGGGCAACAACTTCACCATCGAAACCCTGCCGCTCTACACCTGCACCCGCGATGACAACGGCTACATCTACGCTCCCCAACGCGACCTGCAGATTCCCACTCGCGGTCCCGGCTTTAACCTCACCGCTCAAAACCGCGTAATCGATGGCCAATCCACCGTATTCACCTGGAAGAAAGAAGACGGCACCGAACTCACTGCCGATCAATACACCTGCGAAGGCGGCCTCACCCGCTTCCTCGACACCACCGTCGGTAATGTATACTGCGAAATGACTCACCCCGCACTGCCCCAGTTCGCCGGTGAAAAAGCATTCCGCACCACCCTGATGATGGCCGATGAAAAGCCCACCAACTTGGTAGCTTCGTTCACCACCCCCGTGGGCGGTCAAACCGTCACTCTGTCGCTCGCTTCGCCCGGCACCGGCGTGGCTCTCTATGTAGACTGGACAGGTCAAGACGTGTACGAACAGTACATGCTCAAGAGCACCTACACTCTCTTCACCGCTGAAACGTCTGAAGGTGTCAACGTGAAGTGCTACACTTACGAACCCACCGAACAGCTCTCCATCTTCTCGATCTCTAACGCCACCCTCACCGACATCGACCTCAGCGGCCTCACCAACGTCAGCACCCTCACAATCAAGGATGCCGGCGCAGAGTCAATCATCTTCCCCGCTCAACACAAAATCTTCGAACTCGATCTCAGCGGCAACTCATTCACCTCGTTCGACGGCACCCAATTCCCCGAACTGGTGGCCCTCTCGATGATCAACAACAACCTCACCTCCGTCGACCTCTCCAAAAACAAACAGCTCCAAGTGTGCAACCTCGCCGAAAACTTCATCACCGAAGTAACCTTCGACAACCCCAGCCTGTGGATGCTCTCGCTCGCCGACAACGAACTCACCTCAATCGACTTCACCGGCGCACCCAACATCTCCCAGCTCGCACTCAACTACAACCACCTCTCGCAGGTCGACTTCTCCGTGCTGCCCAACCTCGTACAGCTGCTCATCGACCACAACCGCATGCGCTTCTCCACTCTCCCATACCCCTCCGAGAAGCTCATCTCATACATCTATGCTAACCAAGAAAACATCGACGCCAACCCCGTGGACGGCCGCGTGGACCTCAGCTCTGAAGCAGTAGTGTTCGACACACCCACCGAATTCCACTGGTTCCTCGGTGAACCCACCTACGACGACTACGGCAACCTCTCCGGCGAAGAACTCTACGGCAACGACGATGAATACTACCTCGAAAACGGCGTCACCGCTTTCAACGCCGACTTCAAAAACGTGGTAGGCGTGCTCAAGAACGAGGTATTCCCTTACCTCTACCTCGTCACCAACCCCTTCGACGTGACCAAAGCCTCGCAAATCGACGCCAACGTTGACCTGAGCGAAGCCACCGTCACCGTCGACGGCCGCACCGTCACCATCACCGCCACCGCTGCCGACGGCGTACCCGCTTACTTCTACACCGTCGACGGTCGCCTTGCCGGTGAAGCCACCTTCACCGCCGGCCAAGCCCGCATCACCAACCTGCCCGCCGGTGCCGGCCTCGTGCTCATCGGCACCCAAGCCACCAAGGTAGTAATCCGCAAATCACTTCCTGACACCAACACACGCGCAGGCCCCCAAGAGCGGCTCCGCTCTCTTTGCTCCGAGCCTCCGCGGAGCGGCCGCTTTGGCGGGTGGCTTGTATGCAGCGAAGGCGGCCCCGGTTATGGGGCCGCCTTCGGCTGTGTATGGGTGGGTGGGGTTAGGCTTCGGGGGTGGGCAGCGGTTTGGCTTCCCAGCCGAGGGCGCTGGCGCCCAGCACGGCTGCGTCGGCTTCTTTCAGCTCGCTCAGCAGTACGCGCGCTTTGCCGCGGAAGATGCCCATCATGTTGCGGTCCATGGCGGCGCGCAGCGGTTTCATCAGCAGGTCGCCTGACTTGGCGAGGCCGCCGAAGAGGATGAAGGCGGAGGGTGAAGAGAACACCATCATGTCGCAGAAGGCTTCGCCGAGGATGGTGCCGGTGAATTCGAAGATGTCTTTGGCAATCTTGTCGCCTTGTACGGCGGCATCGTACACGTCCTTCGAGGTGATTTGGTCGATGGGGATATTGCGCAGCAACGAGGGTTCGGTGCGCACTTCCAGAAACTCGCGAGCGGAACGAGCCACGCCGGTGGCGGAGCAGTATGCTTCGAGGCAACCGGTGCGACCGCAGCCGCAGAGGCGGCCGTTGTTGCGCTTCACAATCATGTGGCCGAGTTCGCCGGCGAAGCCGTCGTGGCCGTAAACCACTTGGCCGTTGATAACGATACCGGAGCCTACGCCGGTGCCTAAGGTGATCATGATGAAGTCTTTCAGACCGCGGGCGGCGCCGTAGGTCATTTCGCCGATGGCGGCGGCGTTAGCGTCGTTGGTGATGGCCACGGGGATGCCGAATTTTTCGCTGACTAAGCGAGCTAAGGGTATGGGCGACGGCCAAGGGAGGTTGACGCCGTCGTCGATGGTGCCGGTGTAGTAGTTGGCGTTGGGCGCGCCGATGCCGATACCGTGGATTTTGTCGGTGGCATCATTTGCTTCGATTAAGCGGGATGCTTCGGTGTAGAGTTCGTCGATATAATCCTCAATTTTGCTGTGTTTGGCGGTTTTGATGGAGTTGCTGGCGATTACAGCGCCGCGGGTGTCCACTATACCGAAGACGGTGTTGGTGCCGCCTATGTCGATGCCTAAAACGTATGGTTTCATAACTTGGTAATTAAGTTTTTATGGTACTGATTAGTTTATATCACAAATCGATGCAAAGTTATAAAAAAATCCTCAAACCGCAAACAATCAAGCCGAAAAAATCATCTTTTGCCGATTTCAATCGCCGGGCGGCAGGGCCTATGGGCTGTGCGTCGAGATGGAGTCGTAAAAAATTCGTAAGAAAACGTTGTTACCGCACGGGCGGGCCGCTATAGCTTGGACAGGGCTTCGGCGGCGGCTTCGTTGTCGGGGTTTAGTTGGAGGGCTTTTTCGAAGTTGGCGATGGCGGGGGCGGTGTCGTATCCGTCGTCGAGGCATTGCATGCCCAGGCGGTAGTATTCGTCGGAGAGCACTTGGAGCTGTCGGCGCATTCCTTCCACCTGCGCAGTCAGTTTGGCCACTTCGATGCGGGCGGCGGCTAAGTCGGTGAGCTTGCGCGAGAGCATGCGGCGCACCGAGGGTTGTTGCAGGTCGTTGCGGATGGCGATGGCTGATGCGAAGTGATCCACGGCTTGGAGGAAGCGTCCGGCGGCGAAGTCGGCGGCTGCCTGACCGTAGAGTTGGTCGGCGCGCTCTTCTTCGTAGGCGCGTTGCACCAGCGCTTGGTCGTTGAAGCGCTGAGCAAACTGCTTGACGGCGGGGTTGACGAACACGTCGGAGAGTTGGAGCGCGCGTGTGAGGATGATTCCGTCGAGCGAGGTGCAGCGGCTCAACGCCACGTACGTTTGGCCGCCGGTGAATGCGCCGCGGCCCAGGTCGATTACCACGTTGGCGAAGGTGGAGCCCTGGCTCTTGTGGATGGTGATGGCCCATGCCAACTTGATGGGCAGCTGGGTGAATGTGCCGAGCACTTCTTCC
>CAMGBT010000091.1 GCA_946011725.1 uncultured Bacteroidales bacterium
TGATGTATGTGGGTGAATTGCGGGCATGGTGCTAAGTTGTTGTCTTTTATCTGATTTTTGCGCTCCACGAAGTTCATAATCTTGGTTTGCGCGCCGCCGGAGCAGTGAATCATGCCGTGGATTTGCGGGCGAAGCTCCTTGAGGATAGCCTTGACCACGGGCGCGTAGGTGCGGGTGGGGGAGAGCACCAACTTGCCGGCATCGATGGGCGAGTCGTCCACGGCGTCGGTCAATCGGCAGTGGCCGCTGTAAATCAGTTCGGCGGGAATCTCCACATCGCAGCTTTCGGGGTAGCGTTCGAGCAGGTATTTGTGGAATACGTCGTGGCGAGCGGAGGTGAGGCCGTTGCTACCCATGCCGCCGTTGTATTGGCTTTCGTAAGTGGCTTGGCCGTAAGAGCACAGGCCCACGATCACGTCGCCGGAGGCTATGTGGCCGTTGTCCACCACTTCGGCGCGGGGCATGCGGCAAGTGACGGTGGAGTCCACGATGATGGTGCGCACTAAATCGCCCACGTCGGCCGTTTCGCCGCCGGTGCTCCATGCAGAGATGCCGTGACTGCGAAGTTCGGCCAGCAGCTCTTCGGTGCTGTTGATGATGGCCGAGATCACCTCGCCCGGAATCAGGCGCTTATTGCGGCCGATGGTCGACGACACCAAGATGTTGTCGGTGGCACCCACGCACAGCAGGTCGTCGATGTTCATAATCAGCGCATCCTGCGCAATGCCTTTGAACACCGACAGGTCGCCCGTTTCGCGCCAATAGAGGTAGGCTAACGACGACTTGGTGCCGGCGCCGTCGGCGTGCATGATGTTGCAGTACTGCGGGTCGCCCGCCAATATGTCGGGAATGATTTTGCAGAAGGCCTTGGGGTAGAGGCCTTTGTCCACATTCTTGATGGCTGCGTGCACGTCCTCTTTGGAGGCCGATACGCCGCGCAGCTTGTAGCGAGTGTCACCTGAATCTTGTTGTGCCATAATATCGTTATTTGAGTTTTGCTATATCGGAATTGGTGCCGGCGAACCACACAATGTCGCCGGGGGTGAATGTCAAATCGGGAGCGGTGTCGATAAACTCACCATCGCGGCTCACGGCCACCAGTAGCACCTTGTAGCGGGTGCGCAATGAGGCCGATGCGGGCGTTTGCCCCACCAAGGGCGAGTTGAACGACAGCATGATGGAGCGCAACTCCACTTCGGCGCTCTGCCCGCGAGTGTCAGCGTCGGCTTCGGCTTCCACCTGCGGCAGCAGCTGCGCCAACTGCGCGTCGGTGCCTATCACCCCGAGCACATCGCCCGGGTAGATGCGCTGACGCCCGTCGGGGATGGGGATGGTGATGTTTTGACGTTGGATGGAGATTACGTTCACCCCGTAGGCCTTGCGCAAGTCGCTCTGCTCCAGGCGCTCGCCGGCAAAGCGGCAGGCGTTGCCCACGGTCATGTAAGCGGTGTGCAAATCGCTCACCACCACGTTATGTTTGCCCGAGCGCCGCAGTTCGCGCTCGTTAAGGTTATTGAAAAAGCGGTCTTCGATGCGCTTGATGTGCTTGCTCAGGCGGCGGTAGAAGAAGCCGATGATGGTGAGCACAATCACCAGCGAGGTGCCGATACCGGCCAGCGGCGAGTAAACCACGCCCACGCTGTGGGCCACGAAGCCCGCGGCAATGATGATGCGGAACACCATCATCACGATGCGCGGTATGTTGGTCGACACGTTGACCGCTTCCTTGGGTTGCTTCACCGGCACAATCAGCGCTAACAAGAACGGCGCCATGGCCATCAGCGTCACAGCCACCTGCAGCATATCGCCCCACGTGCGGAACACCCGGTGCAGCCACGGCCCCACAAAGTTGAGCATCACGATCGACACCGCAATCAGCACCACCGAGTAGATGACCGAGCGCCACAAATGGCGGCGCAGCAATGCCATCCACGGGTGCCCTTCGGCGCGCTCGCGCTGTCCTTCGCTCTGATAGCGCTCAATGGCCAGCGCAACCCGCTGCGGCAGATGCCCTTCCACCCAATCGGCCACCGGCGACGACAGCTTTATAAAATAAGGTGTAGTGAAGGTGGTGATTACCGACACCGCCACCACTATCGGATAGATGTGCGATTCTAAAACACCAAGACTCATACCTAACGTGGCGATGATGAAGGCGAACTCGCCGATTTGAGTCAGCGAGAAGCCGGAGCGGATGGCCGTGCGCAGGCCTTGCCCGGTGACTATCATGCCGAAGCTGCCGAACACGATCATACCAACGATGACCACCGCCGACAGCACCACAATCGGCACCCAATACTCGGCCAAAATAGCAGGCTGCACCATCATGCCTACGGAGATGAAGAACACCGCTCCGAACAGGTCCTTAACCGGTGCGGTGACGTGTTCGATGCTCTCGGCATAGCTGGTGCCGGCCAATACGGAGCCCATCACAAAGGCCCCCAAGGCCAACGAGAAGCCGCAGTACACCGAGAATACGGCCATGCCCAAGCACAAACCCATCGACACCACCAGCAGCGTCTCGCTATTGAGGAAGCGACGGCAGCGGTTAAGCGCCGACGGTAGCACGTACACGCCCACTAAGAACCAGATAATCAGGAAGAAAGCCAGCTTGGCCACGCTCATTAGCAGCTCGGTGCCTTCCACCGAGTTGTTCAGCGCTATCGACGACAGTATCACCATCATCAACACCGCAAACATGTCCTCCACAATCAGCACCGCCAACACCAGCGAGGCAAACTTCTGCTGCCGCAGGCCCATGTCGGTGAATGCCTTGATTATGATGGTGGTGGACGACATCGACAGCATGCCGCCCAAGAACAGGCAGTTGATGAAGTTGAACCCCATCAAATGCCCCACCACGAAGCCGGCCAACATCATGCCGGCCACAATGATCAGCGCGGTGACCACCGCCGCCGAGCCGCTGCGTACTAACTTCTTGAAGCTGAACTCCAAGCCGAGCGAAAACAGCAGCACCACGATGCCCAACTGCGCCCAGAACTCGATGTTCTCGGCCGTGGACACCGATGGCAGGTAGGTGAAATTCGGGCCGGCCAAAAAGCCGGCCACGATATAGCCTAACACCACCGGCTGGCGCAACCACTTGAACAGAACCGTCACAACGGCCCCTAACAGCAGCAGAAACGCCAAGTCGGATATCAGGCTTTCGATGCTCATTATTTCAATTCAAACGAGCGACTGGTCAAACGGAAGTTGTCGGCAAACAGTTCCACGGTGTACGACCCCGCGGTCAGCGCCGTGTTCACGTCCCAATACATAGTGATGCCCGCAATCTCTTCGCCGGCGTACTCAATCACCGTCTTGGCGGTGTAGGGCACGGAGGCACCTTCGAAGCTGAATGTGCCGGCATTGCCTAACAGCTGTCCCGAGGGCGAAGTGATGCGCAGGTAGATGGTCTTGGCGCCCACCGGAGTGGAATTGTTTTGTGGTATAGTGAAAATTACGCGAAGTTGCTTAGCCTTGGCCACCTTCTTCTCGTTTTTGCCCTTCTTGTTGAGCGCGGTGAGGCTCAAGCCTGTCACATTCAAGCGTTCGGCCAAGGTCATGCGCTCGCTGAGTTGCTGATTTTGGCGCGAGGTTTCCTGCACTTGGCTCGACAGCTGGCGGTTGGTGTCGCGAATCTGCTGATTCTCGGTGCGCAGACTGTCGTTCTCCAGCTGCAGTCGGTTGATTTCTTCCACATAATGGCGGAGCAAATCGCGCAGTGTGGCGATTTCGTCTTTCAAGCGCTTGATTTCCGCAGCCGACATATTCTGCTGATTGCGAAGCTCTTGCTGCAGACGTTCCACCTGCAAGCGGGCGTTCTCATACTTGATTTGCAAATCGCGCTTCACCGAGTCGTCCAAAATCAGGTTGCGACCATTCTCGATGTCGGCAAACTGGTTGTTCAGCTCATCGTAAGCATTCTGCAACTCGCGCTCGCTGGCATCCAATTCGGCCTGCTCTTTCAGAGCAATGGCCTCCTCCAACGCCCGCTTTTGCGAGGTGGACGAGATGATGAACCACGCGCCCAAGCCCACCACGGCAGCGGCTAACGCTATGATTATCCAAAGCATCATTTTGCGGTTGTCGCCTTTCGGCGCAGACTTTTTGCCCGAAGGCTGGGGTGATTGTGTAGTATTTTGCTCTTGCATCTTTCAGTTTTAATTTAAATAATATGCAAAGTTAGCGAAAATCCCGCAATAAACCGCTATGGATGCTGTTAAAAATGAAAAATTTGGTCAAAATGGTTGCTATGTCGAAAAAAATTGCTAACTTTGCAGTCGCATTCGGGGCGTAGCGCAGTCCGGTAGCGCACCTGGTTTGGGACCAGGTGGTCGCAGGTTCGAATCCTGTCACCCCGACCGAAGCATTGCAGGCCATCACCGCCCGCAATGTTTTTTTTTAGCTATTGCATCACGGCTCTTTCATTTAAGGCGCAGTGGTGAGGTTAAACGAAGAAACGAATTAACGAAATAACGAATTTTTAATATTTTTCGTAAATTCGTTGATTCGTTTTATTCGTTTAGCCGCGATTTGCGGTTTCCGAAGCTTAAATGAAAGAGCCGTGTTATCGCATTGGGTTAGTCGAACATCACTCTGGGATTCATTGCTGCCGGCGAGCGCCACTCGATGCCGAAGCGTTGGCGCAGGATGTCGGCTTGCGTGTGCCAGAACGCGTGGCAGAAGCCCATGCCGCGGGGGGTGTCGGCCAAGGCTTCCTCGGTGAGGCGGTCCACCTCGTCGATTACCTCTTCATAGCGGGCGGTCCATTCCACCGGGTCGTGGCGCAGATGGCCTTCCTCGCGGATTTGGTCGAGCTCGCCGCGGTCGGCAAATTCGATATTACGCTCGATAAAGCGCAATTCGCGCGACACGTCCTCGGTCAACCCTAACTCGTGGCCGGTTTGCGCTTCAATGCGGCGCAGCACAGTGCGCAGCAGTCGCAGCACTGACAACTTCAGCCGCGGGTGGTCGTAGATGCAGCGCGCCAGACGGTTGAGCACGCTGTACAGTTGGTTGAGCGTATGATCAAACCCTTCCAAGAAGGTGGCATACTTCAGGCATGTGCGAGCCAACGCGGCTATCTCCCAACGGCCGCTTTGTTGGCGCAGCACTTCTTCGGCTTCGAGCACACATCCGCAGCAGATGTCCATGTAGAGGTTGAGCGCTTCGGCAGTGGATTCCAGCGGCTTGCCTTCAGCCGCTTTCAGAGCTTCAATCAGTTCGGCATTCTTCATATTATCAGGTATTTAGTGGTTCGGTGGGTTGGCCGGCAATTACTTCCGGACTGCAAATTTACAAAAAATTGGTTGAAATACAAATAACATAAACAAGAAGAGCGGCCACCGCGAGGCAGCCACTCTTTATTATCGTTGGTTGGGTCGTTGTTATTCGTCGATGCGGCGTGGACGCGAGGTGAAGTCGGAGTTGCGCAACTTGGCGAAGGCGCGCAGGTACTTGCGCGCTGTCGACACGAGTTCTTGAGTCTCTTGCAGGATGTTGATATAGACGTACAGCACCGAGAGGTCGCTTTGCGGCACCTCTTGCAGCGATTTGTGCAGGGCATGGTAGCTGTCGGAGATGAGGTCCTTGATGCCGTCGGCACGGCGGCGCAGTTCGGTCACGCGGTCATTGTCCACACCCACCGGCTCGCCTTCGGACGATTGGGTGAGCGCGGCGATGTCGTGCAGCAGTTGCGACACCTCGTTGCGGATCTTCAGGTAATCGGCATGGTAGGCTTCGGGCAGCACGGGAAAGTTGTTCTCCACGTGTTCCTTGGCCACCTCGGTGATGCGGCGCAGGTTGTAGAGCAGCCACATGCAGCAGTCGTTGCTCAAGTGGAACCACACGGTCTTCTCAATCACCAAGGGGTAGGGCACGCGGCGCAGACCGAGTGTTTGGCGGCGTCGGTCGCTCTTGAGCAGGCTCTTTTGGCGGGCTAACAGCGAGTCGGCACGTTGCAGCGGTCCGGGGTTGTCGTGCAGGAACGAATCCGCTACTTCGTCATACTTCTCGACTACAACGGTGAGGAATTGCGATTGGCGCATGTCGATGTATTTCAGCAGCAGGGGCCACACGCCCTTGGGCTCGGGCGCGGTGACAATGGCTTGGAACAGAGTGTCTTCCACGCTATCGGCGCTCTTCTCTTTGAAGCGCAGATTGCTGCGGATGATCATCACCACGGTTATCGCGGCCAAGATAATCATGGCCCAGTGGCCACCCCAGTACATTATCGACACCACCACGCCTGCGCCGATGAAGGCGGCTGCTGCGGTGAGGAACCATCCGCCAATCACCGAGATTACGCCGGTGATGCGGAACACGGCGCTCTCACGGCCCCATGCGCGGTCGGACAGCGAGGTACCCATGGCCACCATGAAGGTGACAAAGGTGGTGGACAGCGGCAGCTTCAGCGACGTGCCCAAGGCTATCAGCGCTCCGGCCAACACCAAGTTGACCGCACCGCGCACCAAGTCGAACGACGCTCCGGGCGCGATGATGCTGTCATCGATATTGAAGCGCGCATCCATGTTCTTGCGCACCTTCTCGGGGATATGCGAGCGCACGGTGGTGGATACGTTCAAGAACCACCGTACCAAGTGGCGGGCGATGCGCGATGAGCCGAACAGCTCATCGCCGCCGGTCTGCGCGCTCAGGCCGATTTGAGTCTTCGACACGTTCTGCGCTTTCTTACTGGTAGCCAACGACACCACCATAATCACACCCGCTGCAATGAGGAAGTAAATCGGGGTGTTGGCCGGGCCATTGAGTGCATCCATCATGTGGGCGGTGGGGTCCGTAGCGCCCGAGGCCATGTAGTCTTGGTACGACGACAGGCCGCTCAACGGCACACCGATGAAGTTCACCAAGTCGTTGCCCGCGAAGGCCATCGCCAAGGCAAACGTGCCCATCAGCACTACCACTTTCAGCACGTTCACCCGCAGGATGTGGAGCAGCTGCATCACCACGGTGAATCCGGCTAAGCAGCACAGGATGATGGTGCCGGTGTGGTCTTTGATCCACGCCTTCACCTCCGGGGTCATGAAGGTGAGGTCTTTGGCACCCTTGATCAGAAGAAAGTATACGATGGCTGTGGCACATATGCCGCCGAACAAGCCGATTTTCCACTTCAAATTCTTGCGGTAATTAAAGCTGAAAATCGCACGCGTGATGAACTGCACTATCGTGCCGAACACAAACGCTATGGCCACCGAAAGGAAGATACCGATGATCACCGACAGCGCCTTTTCGGTGTTGAGCAAGTCGTCGAAGCCTAACGCACCGGCCGATGCCGACACCTTAACCACGGCCAGAACGAAGGTGGCACCCAACAGCTCGAACACCATCGACACGGTGGTAGAAGTGGGCATACCAAGCGAGTTGAACACGTCCAATAGGATGATGTCCGTAACCATCACCGCCATGAAAATGCAGATCAAGTCATAAAACGAAAATTGCTCCGGCCGGAAGATACCATGCCGAGCAATATCCATCATACCATTACTCATGGCTGCACCGATAAACACGCCTATCGCTGCTACTAAAATCACATGCTTGAACGGTGCTACCTTAGTCCCTAACGAGGAGTTAAGGAAGTTCACCGCATCATTACTTACACCCACGGTGAGGTCAAAAATCGCCAGCAAAAACAGGAAGGCGATGATGGCTAAAAACAAAATGTCCATACTTTGATTGTATCTATAATATGATGCTACAAAGTACGCCAAAAATTGTTTCAAAAATATTTCATCCCTATTAAAAAAACATTACAACTGGCCTAAACCAACGACTATGATGAAATATCACACGATAGCTGCCGCGACCGGTTTTATTGAGGTACTCTATGTTAGTTGAGGACGCTACTGTCAAAGGGTATGGTGTCAGAGGGCAATTCCACCGGGCTAAACAGCACTTCGAAAGTTGAATCTGTCTCGACCACTTCCCACTCCGGTGGATCGTAGATCATAGGATATTGGTACGCGTAATGTAGGGTATCAACGCGGCCATCGCAGCGGTATTCTTCCCAGATCGAATCATTTGAATATACAGTGTATTTGCCGAATTTGCTATAGTAGCGAGCGTAATGTATCATTTCTTTCCGGTGTTCGCTTAAATATATAATCCTGCGACCACCTGATTCCGAGATGCTCATTGTTACAAGCGGATTCCTAATCTCCTCCATACTTGCGATACCCATTTTCAAATAGAATGCCACAGTGCGTTCTATCAAATATTGATATTTCTGCGGTAACTCAAACGGATACGACACAACCGTAACCTCCCGGTGTTCTACCCTAAACTGCGACCATAGCGCCATACAAGCTACAACCACACAAAGAATCAAACAAACTATCTTACGCATAAAGAGCAGTTATAAAGTTTAGAACCCAAGTTATCTCCATTGGTTGTATAAACGTCCAATGGTATTGAATACTTATTTGTATAATTCATATAATTGATGCTTCCATAAGGGGGGGGGTAATATAGGAAATGAATCGCTATAATAGTTTAAGATAATTAAACAACCCGTCTCTTTATTTTCAATGCGATATTCTAAATGTCCGTCATCAGATAAAACAAAGAAATCCGTGCCGGTGGGGTCGATGTTAGCGATAGGGTTGGAGGTGCAGTAGGTGTAGGGGTTGAGGTGGGGGTACTTTGCGGCGAGGGGGTCG
>CAMGBT010000092.1 GCA_946011725.1 uncultured Bacteroidales bacterium
CCAACGACCAACAGGAACGTCTGACTCACTGCGGGAAGTACACAGAGAAACAAGATCCACAATTATTCAATTTTTAAAGTTAATAAAAAAGATTTTGCACAGAGGGGCGCGCCGCCTTCGGCTGCCTCCGCTGCGCTACACACATTCAAAAATGTCAAAGAACTACCCAGCCACGTGGGTGCGATAGGGATACAGCACACCCTGTGGGCGGTTCAAAAGTGTTGTAAATTGGAATGCCAGATTAGCACACCACTTTCGCGACTCGCCCAGGTGGCGAGCCCATCACGCTGAACTGTGAAAGAGAAGTGGTAATCATGCTAATCAACTTTAAAAATTGAAAAAGGTACAATGGCACGTAGCCATCATCGCCGCAAAGTTAGCAACAAAATCCGAATCCACAAAATTTTTCCCGCATTTCTGTACAAAATCCTACGAAATTTGTACAGAATGCGGGAAATTATGGTTAGGACGTTGGATTAGAGCGTATCGAGCACCGCCCATAGCAGGCGGACGGCAACCTGAACCGGGTCTTGCTCATCGGGCAAAGTGAACACATTTTGCTGTACCGTAAACACACGGGCGGTGTCGGTAAGATTGGCCATGTTAGTGCCGAAACGTGCGGTAAATGCCGCCGGAAACGGCTTGGGCGCTTCTTCACTCTCGTACTGACGCATAAAGCAGCCGCCCTGTTGGCACTTCAGTTCAAGGTTATAATCGGTTATGCACAGGCCGTAGTGGTCGGAGTCGGTGCAGTGGATTGTCAGTGAAAGTTCTTGGCCGGAGGCAGCTTTTCTTTTGCAACTGGGCTGGTAGAAGTAGAAGGAGTTGGCGCCGGCGATCTTAGCCACCACGAAGGCGTATGGCTCGGTGCGGTAGCCTTTCTTGGAGAATGCCCTACTCTTCTCCACGCTGAACACGCGGTATGGGCCATCGATGATGAAGGCCGCAAACTCTTTGGCGAACTCGTGCAAATAGTCGCAATAATCGTGCACAAATTGTGTCAACTCTTTATTTGCACCGGCGATTGGCTGCGACGATGCGTTGCGCATCACGTTGCAAATAGCCGCGGCAGTGGAATCACTAACGTCTGTGAAGATGTAGCTCCAATTGCTGATGATGCCGTAGGTGATAGAGTTGTTATTCACTTTTGTGCCATGGTAACCGCCTTCAATCATTTTTTTGACGCGATATGAGTTGTCATGGTCTACGAAATTGCTGATGAAGCTGACGTACACATCGCCGGAATTAATTTGAGAATCGGAAAGGACATCGCGGAGCATGTGGATGTCGTAGAGGAGCCACGGGTGATTGAGCAGCGGGAGCACGTCGGCTTCGTAGCGGCCGGGCACTTTATAGAAGTCTTTATTTATGACGTGGTCCACGGCGGTGAGGCCGGTGTATTGGTGCACATCACTATTTTCCAAAAGATGATCCAGCGCTTTGCGGAACTCATTCGCATCGTCCTTGAGGTTGATGTTTGCACCTACTGCATAGCCTTTGGCAAGGCGTTGGCGCTTGGTCAGCATGATAAATGCCCACCAGACGCGCACGAACTCCTGCAGCTGATCGTGGTTAGTACCATAGTGGGACACGTATTCCACGATACCCAAAAAGAGCAACACGCGGCGAATATTCACATTGCCTTCACTTATCAAGGTCTTGAATAGGTTGATGTGCTCTTTATTTTCGGCGAAAATATTCACACGAGCCTCGGTCTTGATTCGGTCATCCTTTGGCTCCAAGGTGGTGTATAACAGCGAGTTGAAGAACGAATCGATGGCAACCATAGGTGATTGACCCTTTTGGGCGTTGGCGATTATGACCATGGAATCAAGCACTCGGAAAAGCAGCTCAACAGCAATTGGATTTTCATATACCGATATTACTTGTTCGATTTCTGTACCCTTACAATCGCTCCGTTTTTGAGATTGCCAAATGTAGTCAGTAACTGTGTTAAACAGTCGCATAAAGAACTCGTCGATGCGCGGATATTTGTCGGTCTTGTCGTTATAGTCGGCGATAGCATAATCCCACAGCAGGTCGCACCATTCTTTTTCGATTCGTTGCTCGAAGTAGTCCTTGTAAGTCTGCCCGTTATACAGTCGGTTGGGATGCTTTTCTGCGAGAAGGCTGATGAACTTCACCTTGAAGTGTTCAAAGTTAGTAAGTTGCTTGCCGCGAGCATTGATTTTGATGTATAGGTCATCGATACCGGTGGTTTTGCTGATGTCCTGCACCTCGAATTCGATGGGCGAGGCGGTGAAGAAGCGCACGGCCATTTCGCGTACATTGAATTGATTATCTTGCGTAGATAGTTTTGTGGCAATGGCATCAATCATTTGTAACATGGCCACGATTGTCGGGTCGTAATCCCAACGTTCAGCATACCAGATGCAGTTTTTTACGGCGTCTGAGGGCTTCATACTGAAAGGCACATCTTGCATAAAGAGGCGGTTGCAAAACTCGGTGGATGATGTGCGAGTTTCGTACTTGAGGTTCAATATTTTGCGCCAATCGTTGAGCTTGGCGCGGTATTCATCAGTTACGCCGGCGGAGGAGAGTTCGTGCTGAATCAGCACCCAGCCCAAAAGGTTGAGTGTGGTCAAGCGCTGCTGACCATCCAAGGGAATGAAGAAATTATTACTTTCGGACGTAGTGCCGTAAATAAAGTCAAGAATAATTCGCTCGCCACTGCTGAGCGCATTGAGAAGCCGGTCCACGAAGGCATCGCGCTTGCTTTTCCACAGGTCGGCTCCTTGCACGTAGTCGCGTTGAATGATCGGAATCTCTATAGTGTATTTACCTAAGAATTCGTTTGATTTTTCAGCCATAATTACTCCATAGTTAAAGTGTTATAGATTTCGATGATGGCATTGAGATAGGCTTCGCGGTCGGCTTTGAGCCAGAAGCGCATGTCGCCGGGGCTTCCCGGCGTGTAGAACTTGGAGAACGCACGCTCGGTGGCCGGCATCAGATACATAGCGTCGTCGTGTGCTTTGAGTTTGTCGATGCGCGTTTTGCCAAAGTCCTCGCTGATACGGCGTTGATTACGTTGCTGAAGAATGCGGCGCTTTTCGTCGAGCAAATTGTTCGACAACGCGCTATTGGTGGTTGTATCTACCAAAGCCATGTTGGCGATGCTGTGCAGCTCTGTTTCATTGATTTGCGCAATTGCGCGGAAGGGCTTATCGATTATTTCGAGGTAGTCTTGGATTTTTTGCCAGAGTTTCTCGCTGCAATGGCTGCTGTCGTTTTGCCATTCTTCATTAACAAATTCATCGAGTAGGTTTTGGCAAGCAGCCAACACTTCACTACTTTGTAGCTTTTCATCCGCTTTGATTTGCTTGATTCGTAAAAGGGTGCTGTCGCTAATTTGCTTGGCAGTCATATCGGTGGAAGCGCTTTGCGGGTGGATGTGTTCGAGGCTGGTCTCGTTGTAGAGGTCGTAGAGATAGAATGGGAAGCGCACGTCGGTGCTTATTTGCTCAGCGGTTACCACATTGACAGCTAACAATATGCGAAGCAATTCTTTTGGATGTTTTTCATAATTCAGTTCGACGGCTTCCAGCGAATGCTTGTTAGCGGACTTCTCTTCGTCGCTACGGAAATCCACGGCGATTAGGTTGCCTACTTTGCGGCGAAGTAATCGAGTGAACTCGTCTTTACCATTACCCGCAGCCTGTTGCTCGAGTTGCTGTAATTCGCTCACGATATTGGCTGATGGAGCAAGGCGACGCCACAGACCGATGAGATGGTACCAACGTGGGTTGTCGTACCAATTGCGAATCTTATTGTAGGTGTTCTCAATGCGAGTCCACACATCCTCTACAATAGCTCGTCGTGCCTTTATAGTTGCAAGGCGCCGGAAGTAGTTGTCGATGACGTGGTAGTTATACTTTTCTTCATCGAGTTTACGGCTACATTTGTAGACCTTCGGCGCATCGATGTTGATTTGGTCGGCAACGATATCGAGCACGAAATCGATGTGGGCCAATCGGGTGGTGTCTGTTGATAACATCGACCAAAACATCGGATCTTGCAACTCCTTCTCCATCGCATCCCAAGCGTGAGCGCGGTTGTGAGAATCTTTATCGATTGCATCGGCGGAATTGGATGCCAAAAGCATCGCTTTTACTAATTCGGTGCCGGTGAGACTGATACGGCGGTAGTTCAACCGCTCGAATGCCTCCATAGGATTGTCGCCGGGCAGCTCGTACCAGATAATTTTCACGCAGGGTGCACTTTGGCCGGCTGCCGGAGCGGAGAACAAGCCACGGAATTGACTTGGCAAAGTGTCGTATTCGTTATCGCTTAGCTCCTGCTCAAACCAATTATGGATGAAATCGTAAGCGCGACGCATATAAAATGTGTCGATGTTTATCATATACGAGGTGTCCTCGCTATCGGCAAAGAGAGCATTGCTGAGAAAATCCTCCTGCACTTTGCGGCGTTCGAAGCTGAATGAATATTTCTTACGCGGTTTGGTGCGGTTCTTATCCAAGTAAGAAAGCAACATATAAATAGAGGTCAACCGTTGCTGACCATCGATAAGCACGTATTCATTGTCTTTCTCCTTCACCTTCTGTACCACAATAGGTTGCAAGCAATAGTAATCATCGTCCGAAGGTGGACGTTGCAAGAAGTCTTTGAGATCGCGCAACAAGTCGCGCATCTGCCGGTCTTCCCAGCGATACCCGCGCTGATAAGCCGGAATCACAAACCGGTAATTGAACAGGTCATAAATTGGTTTTAAATAAAAGGCCATAAAAAACAAATAAGTTAAATTCACACGCAAATTTAGCAACTATTTTTCATTATTCAAACAAAATTTGGTTTTTTGGGCCAAATTTTGCTGTTATGTCGCGACATTTTTGTAAATTTGCACTTGTTTTCAAAATTAATCACAATACAATGAAAGAATTAGCCACGGTTTACAACCCCGCTGAGGTAGAAGATAAATGGTATGCGTACTGGGTGGACCACAAAATGTTCCACTCCGAACCTGACCATCGCCAACCTTACACCATCGTTATTCCCCCGCCAAATGTTACCGGTGTGTTGCACATGGGTCACATGCTCAACAACACCATCCAAGATATTTTAGTGCGCCGCGCTCGCATGCAGGGCTTCAACGCTCTGTGGGTGCCGGGCACTGACCACGCTTCCATCGCCACCGAAACCAAGGTGATCAAGAAGCTCGCCGACCAAGGCATCAAGAAGACCGACCTCACCCGCGAACAATTCCTCGAACACGCCTGGGATTGGACTAAAACCCATGGCGGCATAATCTTGCAGCAATTGCGCAAGCTCGGCGCATCGTGCGACTGGGATCGCACCGCCTTCACCATGGACGAAAGCCGCAGCAAGGCTGTGGTGAAAGTGTTCTGCGACCTCTACGATAAGGGCCTCATTTACCGCGGTCTGCGTATGGTCAATTGGGACCCGGAAAACCGCACCGCCATCAGCGATGACGAGGTGTACTTCGTCGACGAGAAGTCGAAGCTGTACTATCTGCGCTACTACCTTGCCGACGATGACTTCACCGGCGAGACCGGCGCCGAGGAGGAAGTTGTACACCGTGATGCACAAGGCCGTCGCTACGCCGTAGTGGCCACCACTCGCCCTGAAACCATTATGGGCGATACAGCAATGTGCATCAACCCCAAGGACCCCAAGAACACTTGGCTCAAGGGCAAGAAGGTAATCGTGCCCTTGGTTGGCCGCGTTGTCCCCGTTATAGAGGACCGCTACGTGGAAATCGACTTCGGCACTGGCTGTCTGAAGGTAACCCCCGCCCACGATAAGAACGACAACATGCTGGGCAAGAAGCACAACCTCGACACCATCGACATCTTCAACGAAGACGGCACCGTGAGCGAAGCCGCCGGCATGTACGTGGGCATGGACCGCTTCGATTGCCGCAAGCAAATCGCCCTCGACCTCGAAGCCGCCGGCCTGCTCGAAAAAGTGGAAGACTACGACAACAAGGTCGGCTTCTCCGAACGCACAAAGGTGGCTGTGGAGCCGCGCCTCTCGTTGCAATGGTTCGTCAACATGAAGCACTTTGCCGAGATTTCGCTTGCTCCGGTGATGGACGACATCATCCGCTTCGTGCCCGAAAAGTACAAGACCACTTACCGCGGTTGGCTCGAAGGCATCCAAGACTGGTGCATCAGCCGCCAGCTCTGGTGGGGCCACCGTATCCCGGCTTATTACTACACCGAACCGGCCTCCGGCGAGGAGAAATTCGTGGTTGCTGAGTCGGCCGAAGCCGCCCTGGCCAAGGTGCAGGCGCTCCCCGGTTGCGAAGCATTCACCGCCGCCGACCTGCGTCAAGACGAAGGCGCGCTCGACACTTGGTTCTCCTCCTGGCTTTGGCCCATCACCCTGTTCGACGGCATCAACAATCCCGGCAACCCCGAAATCAATTATTACTATCCCACCGCCACTTTGGTCACCGGTCCCGACATCATCTTCTTCTGGGTAGCCCGTATGATCATGGCCGGCTACGAATACGTGGGCAAGGAGCCGTTCAAGAACGTATACTTCACCGGCATCGTGCGCGACAAACTCGGCCGCAAAATGTCCAAGCAACTGGGTAACTCCCCCGACCCGCTCGACCTCATCGCCACCTATGGCGCCGACGGCGTGCGCATGGGTATGATGCTCTCCGCCCCTGCCGGCAACGACATCATGTTCGATGACCAACTCTGTGTGCAAGGCCGCAACTTCTGCAACAAGATTTGGAACGCATTCCGCCTGATCAAAGGCTGGGCCGTGGACGAAGCAGCCGCCCAAAGCGATATCAACCGCCAAGCCATCGAGTGGTTCGACGCTCGCCTCAGCGCCACCATCGACGAAATCAACGACCTCTTCGACAAATTCCGCATCAACGAAGCGCTCATGGCCGTATATCGCCTATTCTGGGACGAGTTCTCATCGTGGTACCTCGAAATGGTCAAACCCGCTTACGGTTCGCCCATCGACCGCCCCACCCTCGACGCCACCATTGACTACTTCGACCGTCTGCTGCGTCTGCTCCATCCCTTCATGCCCTTCATCACCGAAGAGTTGTGGCAGCACCTGGCACCGCGCCAAGACGGCGACACCATTATGTTCGCCGCCATGCCCGAAGCTAAAGCCGCCGATGCGCAACTCCTCGCTCGCTTCGAGTTGGCCAAGGAAATCATCTCCGGCGTCCGCGCCGTTCGCGCCAAGAAGAACATCCCCGCCAAGGAAGCGCTCAAGCTCAACGTCCTCGGCCAAATTCCCGCCGACATCATCGCCATCGTTAGCAAGTTGGCCAATATCAGCGAAGTAGACCAAGACGCCGAGAAAGACGTAGCCGCAGCCTCCTTCATGGTCGGCACCCTCGAATTCAACGTGCCCTTAGCATCCGCCATCGACGTTGACGCCGAAGTGGCTCGCCTCACCAAGGAAATCGCCTACCTCGAAGGCTTCAAGACCTCCGTCGAAAAGAAACTTGCCAACGAACGCTTCACCGCCAACGCCCCTGCCGCCGTGGTAGAAACCGAACGCAAGAAACTCAGCGACATCCTCCAAAAACTCGAGGCCAATCGCGCCACCCTCGCCGCCCTGAGCAAATAACCCCTACCCTCATATCAAATGTCGATATAGCAGCTAAGCAGCTGATATATCGGCATTTGCCATTTGAATAGCGACGGAAACCGCAGAACGGCAGAAAAAAAAGCCCGTCACACTTGCACAAGTCAAAAAAAAACACTAACTTTGCATCCGCAAATGGTCCTATAGCTCAGTCGGTCAGAGCAACTGACTCATAATCAGTGGGTCCTTGGTTCAAGCCCAAGTGGGACCACCTTCCAATCGCTAAGTAATTTAAAAACAATTACTTAGCGATTTTTTTTGATTAATTGTAACTATTAAATACGAACACAGCCTGCCGAAAGCGCGCAAAAAAGCATATGACAGGAGTTATTTCAGTCATAATCAATCGATTAGCTGTAGTGCCGCGGCTTGCTGCGGCATACCCGGATGGCCCAACCGCTGATTTAAATATTAAACTATGTCTTTTGATACACTTTCTCCAAAACGTCCGCCGGTTGATGCTCGGTAATTGGAACCGCTCCGCGGTACATGGTTGATATAGAGTACTTTATCCCCCACATAGGCTTCGCCAATGTGGGGTTGAGGGGTATGCACAACAGCTTCGCTGTTGACCAACCGCAGGCCCATAGAATCAAATTTCGCGCTACGACGGGGCCATCCGGGGTCCCCCGCAACCGGATGGCATCGTACAAAATCGTGAGGGATCGTCTTTGCAGAGCGCCTGCAGGCCGGGCGGCAGCTGCGGGGGAGGAGGCACCGCATTCGCCGCCGGCGGCTCAACGCCTACCTATATCCTTCGCGTTCAAGGCTCTGCACAGCGGCCTCCGAAGGTGAATACCCTTGCGCAGCCGCTTTGCGATACCACCTCAAAGCCTCAGACTTGCTCTGTGGCACTCCCCGGCCATACTCGTAGCACCAGCCGAGGTGGTGTTGCGCATCTGCATCGCCTTGGTCGGCCGCTTTGCGATACCAGCGAACAGCCTCGTTGTCATCTTGT
>CAMGBT010000093.1 GCA_946011725.1 uncultured Bacteroidales bacterium
CGGTGCGGTTCGGTGGCGAGGCGGAAGCCGAGCTGCGCGGAAGCGCCCCGCCCCCGCGCCCGCTGTGGGTCGTGTGGCTCGGCGGGCGGTGGGAAAAGGAGCGCTCCGCCGGTGGGGCGGAGCGCTGTGCTGGGGGGTGACTATCCGCGGGGGATGTCATTCTTCTGATTCAGATCTTGGGGCGTCGGCGGGAGCGTTGCCGGCGGCTGCTGCTGCGGCGGCTTCGGCTTCGCGACGGAGGCGTTTGCGGCGGCGGGCTTTGGCGCTGCGGCTTTGGCCTTCGCCGGGGGCGGCGGGTGGCCGCGGGGTAGGGGTTTCGGGGGTGTCGGCGGCCTCGGCGTCGGTGGCTTCAGCGGTGCGCGCGCGGCGCTTTTCGGCGGAGGATGCGTTGACGTCTTTTTCGGCGCGGAGGTCGATTTCGTTGCGGTTTGAATCGAGCACGCGGTATTGGAGGTAGGCGAGGGATTCGTCGGCTACGATTTTGAAGCAGCGGCCGAGTTTGCGGCGCCAGGAACCGTAGATTGTGGAGAAGAAACCGCGTTTGAGGTAAGCGTCGACGAAGGGGTGCACGTACATGATGAAGTTGCGCTGGCCGAGGGTGTTGACTAAGTAGTCGAGCTTTTCGAACAGGGTGTCGGTGAATAGCAGCGATGGCTGTACTTCGCCGCGGCCGAAGCATGATGGGCAGTGCTCTTCGGTGACGATGGTGAGGGCGGGGCGCACGCGCTGGCGGGTGATTTGCATCAGGCCGAATTTGCTCAGGGGCAGGATGTTGTGGCGCGCGCGGTCGTTGGCCATGAGTTCGCGCATGTGTTCGAAGAGTTGCTGGCGGTGTTCGCCTTTGTTCATGTCGATGAAGTCGACGACGATGATGCCGCCCATGTCGCGCAGACGGAGCTGGCGGGCGATTTCTTCGGCGGCGCGGAGGTTTACTTCCAGGGCGTTGCTTTCTTGGTCGTTGGTGGCTTTGGTGCGGTTGCCGGAGTTAACGTCGATTACGTGTAGTGCTTCGGTGCTTTCGATGATGATGTAGGCGCCGGAGCGGAATGAGACGGTTTTGCCGAAAGCCGACTTGATTTGTCGGGTGATTCCGAAGTGGTCGAAGATTGGCTGGTCGTCGTGGTAGAGTTTGACGATGTTGCGGGCTTCGGGGGCGATGAGGCTCACGTATTTTTCGATTTGCTCGAATACGTGTGCGTCGTTCACGTGGATGGCTTCGAACTCGGGGTTGAACACGTCGCGCAGCATGCCCACGATGCGGCTTTCTTCTTCGAAGATGAGCGAGGGTGCGGTGGCGGTTTGAGCGCGTTGCACGGTGTTGTTCCAGCAGGTGACCAAGGTTTTGAGTTCGTTGATGAGTTCGGCGGCGCCTTTACCTTCGGCAGAGGTGCGCACGATGACGCCGAAATTTCGGGGCTTGATGCTCTCGATGAGTTGGCGCAGGCGCATTTTTTCCACCGGCGATTTGATTTTCTGGGAGATGGAGATTTTGTCGCTGAATGGAATCAGGACCATGAATCGGCCGGTGAATGTGATTTCGGTGGTGAGGCGCGGGCCTTTGGAAGAGATGGGCTCTTTGACGATTTGCACCAGCAGGGGCAGTCCTTGGGTGAGAGCTTCGTTGATGGAGCCGTTTTTGTCGATATCGGGTTTGATGTCGACTTTTTCGATGGCGGGGACGCGTGTGGCGCCCTCGGCTAAGAGTTGCTGGACATACGCGGCGTAGGTGGCGTAGTGGGGGCCAAGATCTAAATAGTGGAGGAATGCATCCTTGTCGTAGCCAACGTTGACGAATGCGGCGTTCAGGCCGGGCATCAGTTTTTTGACTTTGGCTAAGTAGATGTCGCCCACGGCGTAGGAAATGTTGCGCGCTTCTTTCTGAAGGGATACCAAACGGGAATCCTCCAGAAGGGCGATAGACACTTCCGACTGCTGCACGTCTACGATAAGTTCACTTTTCATTGATGTGGGTGGGTTTCGACGGATGCTTTAAGGGGTTAATAACAAAATAAAAAGGATAACATTGGGTGCGTAATACGCGCCTCCGGTGAAGGAGGCGGCTGCTCACCCAAGTTAGTCCTTTTTATGGCTTCGAACCGATGCTATGTGCACGCAGTCGCTGCGCAATGGAGCGGAGGGCGAAGGATGCCGAAGGCGAGCGAGCACATTGAAGCTGGTACGGCCGCCGGCTTGGTTAGCCGACCGGCTTATTTCTTCTTATGACGGTTCTTGCGAAGACGTTTTTTGCGCTTGTGAGTAGCCATTTTGTGGCCTTTACGTTTTTTTCCGCTGGGCATTTGACGTAAATTTAGAAGTTAATAATATAGGGTGATATTTATTGAATGACTGTCAGGGTCGAATTAGCGTACTTCTTCCATGAACACTTTGGCGGGCTTGAACGCGGGAATTTTGTGTTCAGGGATGATGAGGGTAGTGTTTTTCGAGATGTTACGAGCGGTCTTTTCGGAGCGGGTTTTGATGATGAAGCTGCCGAAACCGCGCAGGTATACATTTTCACCTTCAGCAAGGGATTCTTTTACCACTTGCATGAATTTTTCTACGGTCTCCAGGACGAGGGCTTTCTCAATGCCGGTGGTTTTGGAGATTTCGTTGACGATGTCTGCCTTAGTCATGTTGGGATTAGTTTTATTGATTGGATATGTTAAATTCATTATCAACAATACGATTTCCGACCTCGTGAGGGGCCGTAATCGGAATTGCAGTGCAAATATCGGAATTTTTTTTGAATTAACAATAATAAATCGCTGATTTATTGCATTTTTTTGCAATTTTGGGCCAAAATTATTCCTCCAAGGGGGTCAAAGAGGTGTTTTGGGCCGATTGCGTGGGTTTGCGGCTGAGGAAAGCTTCGATGGCGGTGGCCACGGCAATGACGGCGGCGGCCACGGCGCCGGCGGTGATCATTTGCGGGTCGCTTTCGGCGGGGAGCAACCACAGGTACATGGCTATGGCTATCAACGCGGCGGGTGCGATGAGCAACCATTTGCTATGGGGCACGGCGCTGAGGGTGGGGCGGAGGATTACCACGGCTTGCCACACGGCGGCCACGGCCACGGCGGTGCCCATCACCGCGGGCATGGCTGCGGCTACCTCGGTGTGGAACAGCATCAGCAGGGCGGCGCTCACCACGGCGGCGATGGCGCTGGTGGTGGTGATGGCGCGCGCCAATCGGTTATTGGCTTTACGCACGCGGGCGATGGCTATCAGGGTGGTGGCTCCGGCGAGGGTGAACACTGCGGCGATGATGCAGATGATGGTGAAGGAACTGATGTGGTTGCGTCCCACAAAGAGCAATGTGGACAGCACGGCGGCTGCGCATGCGTAGATGAGGTAGGCTTTGGCTTTCATAGCGGTGAGTGTTGCTTGTTGAGGGTGAAAATATTAGAAGGCGGCGGGGCCCGCTGGGCGCTTCCGCGCCGCTACCGGGGGCTACCGAGCGCGGCGGGCAGTGCGGAGCCTTTTTGCACACGGCTCCGAGCTCTTGCTCGGGGGGAGAGGGGGGAAGAGCGGAATCCCACGCATGGAGGGGATTCCGCTCTGCACTGTGTGGGTGGTGATTATTGTTTGGCCACGATGGCTTCGGTGTCGCGGGCAATCATCAGCTCTTCGTCGGTGGGGATGACGCACACTTTCACCTTGGAGGCTGCGGTGGAGAGGTCCACTTCCACGCCACGGATGCCGGCGTTGAGTTGCTCGTCGATTTCCACACCCATGAAGGCGAGGGGACGGCACACGTCGGCACGCAATCCGGCTTGGTTTTCGCCCACGCCGCCGGTGAAGACGATCACGTCTACGCCGCCCATTTCAGCAGCGTATGCGCCGATGTATTTGATGATGCGTTTTTCGTACATCTCGAGGCCGAGGATGGCGCGTTCGTTGCCGGCATTTACGGCGGCTTCGATTTCGCGCATGTCGCTGGAGATTTCGGTGACGCCGGCCATGCCGCTTTCTTTGTTGATGATGCGTTGGATGTCGTCGGCTCTGAGGTTGTGCTTGAGCATGAGGTAGGTGAGCACGCCGGGGTCTACGTCGCCGCAGCGGGTGCCCATCATCAGGCCTTCGGTGGGGGTGAGGCCCATGGAGGTGTCGACGCTGCGACCGTGGTCTACGGCGGTGATCGATGCGCCGTTGCCGATGTGGCAGGTGATGATGCGCAGGTCGTTGACGTCGCGGCCTAAGAATTCGGCCACGCGACCGCTTACGTAGCGGTGGCTGGTGCCGTGGAAGCCGTAGCGGCGCACTCCGTCTTCCTTATAGTATTTATAGGGGAGGGCGTACATATATGAGCTGGCGGGCATGGTTTGGTGGAAGGCGGTGTCGAACACGCCCACTTGCGGGGTGTGGGGCATCAGCGCGGTGATGGCTTCGATGCCCACGATGTTGGCGGGGTTGTGCAGCGGAGCGAGGTCGTAGCAGTCGCGTACTTTGGCGATGACTTCGTCGTTGATGAGCACGCTTTCGGTGAATTTTTCAGCACCGTGTACCACGCGGTGGCCAACGGCATCGATTTCGTCGAACGAGGCGATGCACCCTTCTTTGGCGTCGGTCAGCAGGTTGAGGATGGCGCGGATGGATGCTTGGTGGTCGGCAAGGCCCAGATCGATGGTGTCCTTGGAGCCGTCGGCACGTTTGAATTTGAGGAAACCGTCGGGCAGACCGATTTTTTCCACGCCGCCTTCTGCCATGGTGTGGCCGTCGGCTGTGTCGATGAGTTTGTACTTCACGGAACTGCTACCGCAGTTGAGCACTAAGATTTTCATGGGAGGGAATGATTATTTTGGTTATTATTTGGGGATTATTTCTTTGCACCGATGGCTTGGCAGCAAGTCATGATGATGGTCTTGTAGATATCTTCGGGGAAGCAGCCGCGCGAGAGGTCGCTCACGGGAGCGGCGAGGCCTTGGAGGATGGGGCCGACGGCCTGCACGCCGCCGAGGCGTTGGCAGAGCTTGTAGGCGATGTTGCCCACCTCGAGCGAGGGGAACACCAACACGTTGGCGCAACCGTTGATGATGCTTTCGGGCGCTTTCTTGTGGGCGACGGAGGGTACGATGGCAGCGTCGGCTTGCAGCTCGCCGTCCACGATGAGGGTGGGATCGATTTTGTGCGCCAAAGCGGTGGCTTCCACCACCTTGTCCACGCGTTCGTGCTTGGCGGAACCTTTGGTGGAGAACGACAGCATGGCCACGCGTGGCTCGATGTCGGCCAGCGAGCGGGCGGTTTCGGCGGCGCACACTGCTATTTGTGCGAGCTCTTCGGCGGTGGGGTCAGGCACCACGGCGCAGTCGGCAAACACCATCACGCCGTTCTCGCCGAAGGGCAGGTGTTCGGGTAGCAGCATCAGGAACGCGCCCGACACCACCTTGATGCCCGGACGGGTTTTGATTACTTGGAAAGCGGCGCGGAGCACGTTGCCGGTGGTGTTTTGTGCACCGGCCACTTCGCCGTCGGCGTCGCCGGCTTTCACCATCAAGCAGCCGAGGTAGAGGGGGTTGGCGGTGGTGAGGCGGGCTTGCTCTTCGGTCATGCCTTTGTAGCGGCGGAGCTCGTAGAGCAGCGGGGCGTACTTGTCGATGACGGCTTTATCGTGGGGGTTGACGATGGTGGCACGGGAGATGTTCTTCAGCCCCATGTCCGAAGCCATGCGGCTGATTTCGGTGGGGTCGCCGATGAGGATGAGGTCGGCGATATCGTCGGCGATGATATGGTCGGCGGCGGTGAGGGTGCGCGATTCAGTGCCTTCGGGGAGCACGATTCGCTGGCGGTTGGCTTTGGCCTTAGCGGTCAGTCTTTCGAAAAGGTCCATAGTTGTTATGTAGTTTTGAAGGGTTGTATAAATCAGTTGGCTGAAGGTATAACGCTGGAGAGCTACAGCCGGTTCGCACGCATCGTTTTAAACGAAATAACGAATAACGAATTTATTTTTAAACGAATTTGTTTAAACGAAATAACGAATCAACGAATGAAATAAAAACGTTACGTTTAAAAAACCTACGTTCTACGTTTACGTCTTACGTTGAAAAAATACGTCAAAAACATTACGTCAAAAAGCGAGCTGCGGCGCTACGGCAATCCGTATGGCAAAAAAGCCGCCTGACGGCACCAAGGGCAGTCGTGGCGGCTGATTTGTCATAGTGGGTTGGCGAATTATTTCACTACGCGACGCTCTTTGATGCGAGCTTTCTTGCCGGTGAGAGCGCGGAGGTAGTAGAGTTTGGCGCGACGCACTTTACCGTATTTGTTCACGGTGATAGAGTCGATGAAAGGCGATTCGATGGGGAAGATACGTTCTACACCGATGTTGTCGCTCATCTTGCGAACAGTGAAACGCTTCTTGGAGCCTTCGCCCGAGATGCGGATAACCACACCGCGGTATTGCTGAATACGTTCCTTGTTGCCTTCCTTAATGCGATAGGCCACTGTGATTGTGTCGCCGGGGCCGAAGGCGGGGTGCTGCTTGCCACAGGCAAAAGCTTCTTCGGCTACTTTAATTAAATCCATTGTAAATGTATAATTTAAAATGTTAAAACTATGCGCAATATACGCAGGCTGCATGTCCTGCCAGAGATTACGCTTTTCGGCCGCAAAGTTACGAATTTTATTCCATTCCACCAAATAAAATTTGCTAAAACGCCGAGAAATCGTTACCTTTGCAACGATTTTCAGCCCCTGAATATGAAAGCAACCGAAGAATTTCCCTTAACGGCCACTTTGGCGCGGGTGACCGAGTTGATGAGTAGCGACGACGTGGACACGGCCGCCCGCCTCTCGGGCGAGGCATTGGCTATGTACGACAACGACCTGCGGCTCGCGTTCCACACTCCCGACCGCGCCCAAGCGGCCACGGATATGGTGCGCATGGCCGCGGCCCACGTGTTCAGCTTGCGCGCCATGAACCTATCGCGCGAGGCGTTGGAATGCGCTCTGATGGTGATAGTTACCGCCGACGTGGCCGAGATCACCGCCGACGCGGCGGCCCACCCCGCCCTGCTGCCGCTCACGGTGCACACCGCCTTAGCGCTCATCGAGGCGGTGGACACCATCCAACCCTCGCCGGATGTGCAACTGCACGCCTCCATGGCCTTAGCGCTCATAGGCCACCTGATGCAACGCTTCGGCGCCGCCTCCGCCACCGATGGCGCCGCCACCCTGCTGTCCCAACTGCTGGCCGCCGCCCCCGACATCACCGTCGACGGCATCCCGGCGGCCAACGCCCCCACCAAAGCGCTGCTGGCCGAGCTGCTGGCCCTGGTCCACAGCATCCTGTAACCGCCCGGCCGCCATCCGGGCGGCGGGGTTAAACGAAGCAACGAATTACGAAGTAACGATTTTTTACGATGCCGGCCGGAGGTGGTGGATCTCCGGCCGGCATCGTAAAAAATGGTAGGGAATTGTCGTTACGTAGGGTGGAACTTTACTTTTGGAGGAGGGATTGGAGCAGGGCGGGGGCGTTGGTGGTGATGAGGTCGACGTGCAGGGCGATGAGATACTGCATGGTGGGGGCGTCGTTCACGGTCCATGCGTTGACGGTCATGCCTAAGGCGTGGGCTTGCTCCACCCATTCGGGATGGGCGCGGAACACCGAGTGGTGGTAGTCGATGCCGGTGATGCCCATGGCGTGGAGCTCGGCGGGTGACAGGTCGCCGTGGAGGTACATTACCGGGGTGCCGGCGGGGGCCAAGCGCACGAACTCGCGGCAGGCGTGGAGCGAAAAGGAGATGTACTCCATGCGGTCGGAGAGGCCGAAGCGTTCGGCCATGGCCACGATGCGCTGCACGGCGGCGGTTTCGCGCTCGGCGGTGGAGTGGTGCTTGAGCTCGAGGATGAGGCGGGTGGAGGTGGAAGCGGCAGCGGTGAGGTAGTTTTCCAACGAGGGCATGCGCTCGCCGTTGGGCAGGGACAGTTGCTGCAACGCGGCCAAGGTGGACGTCTCCATGGGCAAGCCGCCGAAGGACGCGTCGTGATTGACCACCAAGGCGCTGTCGGCCGTGAGCCACACGTCAAATTCCGAGCCGTAGCATTCGGCGCGGTCGGCCAAGGCCAAGGCCGTGATACTGTTTTGCGCCGAAGCGGGCGCTTGCCACAATCCGCGATGGGCCACCACACCGGTCTGCGCCGTTGCGGTCTGCGCTGCAGCCACCAAGCCGCACCACAGCATTGCCATCATCAATAATTTATGTTTCATTTAGTTAGAGATTATTCCGGGAAGTAAATGCTCCCGAGTCCTTAATTATTTTTGATTTCATCTGCAAATATAGCCAATTTTTTGGCATTTACCAAAATGTTTTTGACTAAAACCTACGATAATACCAAAATGTTTTGCGGAAAAACTACAATAACACGGATCAATGTAAAAAAACGGTTGTTAAATCTGCAAAAGAAAGTGTGTCAAAAGTTCACCGCGAGTAGCACAG
>CAMGBT010000094.1 GCA_946011725.1 uncultured Bacteroidales bacterium
CCCCCCCCCCCCCCCCCCCCCCCCCCCCCCCCCCCCCCCCCCCCTCCCCCCCCCCGCCCCCCCCCCCCCCCCCCCCCCCCCCCCCCCCCCCAAGGGGTGTGCGGCGATGAATTCGCGGCCTTGGCGGCGGATTTCGTCTTCAGTCTGTTGGCAGTGGAAGATGTTGCGTTGTGGTTCGAGGTCGAAGGGTGGGTCGAGCCAGGCGAGGGTGTTCTCTTTGGGCGGTTTGGTGTGGAGGTATTTGACGCAGAGGAATGAGACGATGGAGCGGCGGTCGAATGCGAAGCAGAATTGTCGGAACCAGCTATCGGCTTTGCCGATGAGAGTGGGCTGGATTTGGGTGGGGGTGGTGTAGCATAGGCCGTTGGTTGGGAGGAAGTTGTATGTTTGTGGTGTGAGAGCGATGAGGACGTTGCGCATGGGGGCTTTGGCGGCGATGTATTGGCAGTTGAGGAGTAGCTGGTGGGTGGTTTGGCAGGAGTTGTTGATGTGGATTGGTTGTGAGCCGGCGGGGAGGTATTTTTGCCAGTGGAGGATGTCGTAGCAGCCGGCGACGGAGCTGCCGATGATGAAGGAGTCGTAGTGTAAGGAGTCGTTGAAGTGGTCGAAGCAGTAGATTGCGGTGAAGCCGCGGCTGTATTCGATGTCGAGTTGTGGCGGTTCTTGGTGGTAGCGCTGGCAGTGGAATGGGTCGATGATGATGTAGGCCGCGAGGATAGGGGCCATCAGGATGGTGAACCACCCGAAGGCGCGGAGGAAGAATTGGATGTAGGAGCGGTTCATCAGAATTGGAAGTAGATAAAAGCTTCTTCGCCGGCGAAGAAGGAGGTTAATACGGTGTAAAAGAGCAGAATATCGCAGGCGCGTCGGAGCCAGCGGCGGCGTGGCATGCGTTGGAGGGCGAAAGAGTCGTGGCGACCGCGCCATTCGATGATGAGCATTGCGGTGCCCATGACGAATCCCCAGCGGGAGAGGATGAGGACGCCGAGCGAAGGTGCGAGGGGTGAGATGGCCAGCAGTGTGAGGAGGGTTATGCAGCTGATTATCAGTAGTGTGCGGCCGCGGATGGGTATTCGGGCCAGGAGCCATGCGGCGGCGATGATGATGGCGGCGGCGATGGCGAATGGTATGGCGCAGTTTTGGACGGCGTGGAGGAAATTGGCGGTGCTGTTGGCGCGGAAGGCGAAGAGGGTGAATGACCAGCAGAGGGTGGTGAATGCCATCAGGTGGAGGTGTCGGCGTGAGCCGATGGGGTGGCGTTCGGGGTCGTACTTTTGGCAGTGGGCGGCGAGGGAGAGGGCGTACCAAATGAAGCAGAGGATGCCCCAGATGAGGAAAGTGGTGGTGGCGCCGTGCCAGAGGCCTGAGAGGAGGAATACGGCGAAGACGTGGATGTAGCGGTTGCCGCGACGTGAGCCGCCGAGGGGGATGTAGATGTAGTTGGTGAACCACAGCATGAGGGTGCGGTGCCATCGGCGCCAGAATTCGACGGCGTTGCGCGAGAAGTAAGGGGTGAGGAAGTTGTCGGAGAGGCGGAAGCCGAGGAGTTGGGCTGAGCCTCGGGCGATGTCGCAGTAGCCGGAGAAGTCGCCGTAGAGTTGGAGGGTGAAGCCGAGGATGCCGATTACGAACATGGCGTAATCGGCTATGGATGAGGCGTATTCGGCGGATTGGATGAAGGCGATGTCGACCCAGAATGCCACGCCGTCGGCTACGACGCACTTTTTGAACAGGCCCCAGAGGATGCGGCGTGCGCCTTCGACAGCTTGGGGGTAGGAAAAGCGGCGTTCGGCGGCGAATTGGGGCAGCATTGAGGCTGCGCGCTCGATGGGGCCGGCCACCAGTTGGGGAAAGAAGGCGATGAACACGGCGAAGTGGAGCGGATTGCGGCAGGGGGCGATGGTGCGGCGGTAGACGTCGACGGAGTAGCTGATGGCTTGGAAGGTGTAGAATGAAATGCCCACGGGCAGGAGCACGTCGAGCAGCGGACAGTCGGCGTTGAAGCCTATCAGGCTGAGGAGGTTGCAGAGGCTTTGGCTGAAGAAGTTGTAATATTTGAATATGCCTAAGATGCTGATATTCAGCGTGATGTTGGCTATGAGGCAGAGCTTTCGGCGGCGTTGGGGCAGGGCGAGGAGGAATGATGATGCGGATGTGAGGGCAATGAGGGCGAGGAATCGCCAGTCCCACCAGCCGTAGAAGATGTAGCTGGCGGCGAGGAGCACCATGTTTTGGAGATTACTGCGCTTTGCCCGCCAGTATATAAGGAAGACTATTGGCAGGAACAGGGCGAAAGCGAGCGAATTGAAAGCCATGGTGGTTTAAAAGAAAGAGCGGAATGCCGCGGCGCGGCACTCCGCTCGAATGAGTTAGCGGGGTCAGGGGTCAGCAATTATGCTTCGCCGAGGGGCTTCACATTGATGAACTTGCGACCATTTCGACCTTCGGTGAAACACACGATGCCGTCGATGAGGGCATAGATTGTGTGGTCTTTGCCCAAGCCCACGTTGAGGCCGGGGTGGTGAACAGTGCCGCGCTGACGTTTGATGATGTTGCCGGCTTTGGCGAATTGGCCACCGAAGATTTTCACGCCAAGTCGCTTGCTTTCAGATTCACGGCCGTTCTTAGAACTACCTACACCTTTTTTATGTGCCCTTATAGTGTGATTTGAAGGGGATAAGCGAGTATGGCTGTCTTAACATCCTTGGTGAAGTATTGGCGATGGCCGTTTTTGCGGCGATAGCCTTTGCGACGTTTCTTCTTGAATACGATTACTTTGTCGCCTTTCACGAGGGTAGTAGCGACTTCGCACACTACCTTAGCGCCTTCGACGGTGGGAGCACCGACAGTAACAGCGCCATCATTGTCGACCAACAGAACGCGGTCGAATTCCACGGTGTCACCTTCCTTGTGGTCTTCACCGAGGAAGTGAACGTACAGGAAGCGGTCCTTTTCAGCTTTGAACTGCTGACCCTGAATTTCTACGATAACGTACATTATAATAAATGATTATAAATGAACCCGTCGGGCGGCCTGCGGCACTTATACGAGCCCGATACGGAAAAAGCGATGCAAAGTTACGAAAAAAACTCGGAATGACAAAGAATTTTTGCTTTTTTTTGAAAAAAAGTGCCCGCGGGTGGGCGGCTGGGGGCTTCGCTAAAGCTCAGAGCCGATACAAAAAGGCGGGCGCTGCAGGGGCGCTGGGCGCGGGCTCAAGGCGGGCGCGGGGGCCGGGCGCTACCGCGCCGCTCGGCTGCCGCCTCGCCACCGAACCGCACCGCGGCGGGCGCTTCGCTGCGCCGAGGCGAGGCGGGGCGGGCGCGCGGCAGCTCGGCTTCCGCCTCGCCACAGAACCCAAGGTGGGCGGCTCTGCGGGGCGGGGATGAAAAAAAGGCAGCGGGGCTGCCTTTTTTTATTGGGGGTTATTCTTTGGTTTTTTTGGTGCGGGGGGCGCGTGTTTTGGGGGCGGGAGCGGCTGGGGGGACGGCCGTGGCGGCCGTGGGGTTTGTTTGTCTGTGGGTGGGGGGGGGGGCGGCGGGGGGGGGGGGGGGGGGGTGGGGGGGGGGGGGGGGGGGGGGGGGGGCCCCGGCGGGGCCGGCCTTGGGTTTGTGCTCGATGTTGTATTGTTCGAGGTTTTGGCGGTAGGTGTCGCGCTCGCGGGTTAGGGTTTCGATTTCGCGGGCTTGGTTGCGGATGGTTTTGAGCAGGGCGTTTAGTTCTTCGTTGTCGACGGATTCGGGGAATTGTTCGTCGACGCGGACGAGGAAGTCGGCCAAGACGTTCATGTAGTTTGTGAATGCTTGGAAGGGTGTCTCGTAGGGTGAGAAGTGTGAGTGGACTTCGCCGTCGGCGAAGTGTTTGGTGCTCATGTAGTAGAAGTGGTCGGATGCTTGGAGGTAGAGCCAGTCTTGTTTGAGTGAGCGGTCTTGCGAGAGGCGGACGCGTTCGCTGACGGAGTATAGTTTGTTGATGGCTTCGTTTTGGAGGTCGTTGCCGAGCCAAGCGGATGTGTCGCGGGCTTCGTCGGCGTCGGAGATTGTGTGGACGACGTTGAGTGTGTCGACGGGTTTGAGTTTGGCGATTGCTTCGGCGGGAGTCCAGAAGTCGATGCCGCGTTCGGCGGCGAAACGTGGAAGTGCTTCGAGGAATTGGAGGATGCCGGATGATGCGGGGTGTAGGCCTCCGAATGCTTCGAGGTTGATGGAGAGGTTGATGATTTGTTCTTCGACGGGGGTGGAGGCGATCCAGTCGATGTATTTATCGGCTGTGAGGGGGTATTCGTTCCAAGAGGTGTCGGAGAATCGGAATGCGATGTCGTCGCTGAGTTTGGAGTTTTTGAGGAGGAGTTTGAGTTTGGGTGCTGAGATAGCGTTGTAGATGTAGTTGGGCGACTTCCAGCCGAGGATGTGTTTTGCGCCTTCGGTTATGCAGCCTTTGAATCCGAGTGCTTGGATTTGGGGAGCGATGTCGTCGGAGTAAATGAGCTGGGTGTTGCGGAAGGTGGTGGGGGTAAGGCCGAAGAGGTCGTGGATTTTTTGGGAGTGTTCTTTGACTTGGGCTTGGAATTCTTCGGGGTCGGTGAGTGCGGCCAGTGAGTGGGCGTATGTTGTGGCGAGGAATTCAACTTTGCCGGTGTCGGCGAGTTTACGGAGGACGTCGATGAATTCGGGCACGTATTGTTCGAATTGTTCGAGGGCGACGCCTGTGACGGCGATTGCGCAGCGGAATTTGCCTTTGGAGTCTTCGATCATTCGCAGGAGAGTTTGTGCTGCGGGGATGTAGCTTTGGTGTGCGATACGGCTAACGATGTCTTCGTTGAGGAAGAGGTCGTAGTAGTAGTGGTCGTTGCCGATGTCGAAGAAGCGGTAGCGTTTGAGGCGGAATGGTTGGTGGATTTCGAATATGAAGTTAATTGCTTTCATAGCAGTTGAGGGTTAGCGGTTTAGAACTTTGTGGTAAATGTCGATAACTTTTTGTCCGGCTTTGTCCCAAGTGATTTGGGCTACTTCATTGAGGCCGTCTTCGCGGAGTTGTTTGTAGAGGGCGGGGTATGAGATGATGGCGTTGATTGCGTCGGCCATTGCGTCGATGTCCCAGTAGTCGGTTTTGATTACGTTGTTGAGGATTTCGGCGCAGCCGGATTGCTTAGAGATGATTGATGGTACGCCCATCTGCATGGCTTCGAGGGGAGAGATGCCGAAAGGTTCGGAGACGGAAGGCATGATGTACACGTCGGATGCTTTGAGCATTTCGTATACTTGTTTGCCTTTTTGGAATCCGGGGAAGTGGAAGCGGTCGGCGATGTCGCGTTGAGCGGCGAGGCGAATCATTTTGTCCATCATGTCGCCGCTGCCGGCCATGACGAAGCGGACGTTGCGGTTGTTTTTGAGTACTTTTGCGGCGGCTTCGACGAAGTATTCGGGGCCTTTTTGCATTGTGATGCGGCCGAGGAAGGTGACGATTTTTTCTTTGGGTTTTTCTACTTGAACGTCGAGGAGTTCTTGTGAGAGGGGTATTACGGCGTTGTGGACGGTGGTGACTTTATTGGGGTCGATGCCATAGCGTTCGATCACGGTGCGTCGGGTGAGGTTTGAGACGGTGATGATGTGGTCGGCTTGGAGCATGCCGTCGCGTTCGATGGAGAATACGGTGGGGTTTACGTTGCCGCGGGAGCGGTCGTAGTCGGTGGCATGGACGTGGATCACCAGGGGTTTGCCGGTGACTTGTTTGGCGTGTATGCCGGCGGGGTATGTGAGCCAGTCGTGTGAGTGGATTATGTCGCAGTCGATGGTTCGTGCGATTACGCCGGCGGTGATGGAGTAGTTGTTGATTTCCTCGAGGAGGTTATCGGGGTATCGGCCGGAGAACTCGATGCAACCGAGGTCGTTGGTTCGCATGTAGTTGAAGTCGGCGTAGATATTGTTGCGCAGGCGGAAGTAAAGGTCGGGGTCGATGAGGCGTCCGATGCGTTGCTCGACGT
Organism: uncultured Bacteroidales bacterium; assembly: GCA_946011725.1. Classification (GTDB taxonomy): domain Bacteria; phylum Bacteroidota; class Bacteroidia; order Bacteroidales; family Muribaculaceae; genus CAG-873. The sequence continues at coordinate 5,984 of CAMGBT010000094.1, forward strand.
AGTCGCGTGATACGTCGCGCCAGGCGATGGGGACTTGAGATGTGCCGATGATGTTGGCGAATGATTTGTCTTCGTCGCCGTGAGGGCGAGGGATTACGAAGGTTATGTCCATGTTGCCGCACTGGTGCATGCCTTGGGTGAGGCCGTATGAGGCGGTGCCAAGTCCTCCGAGGATGTGGGGTGGAAATTCCCACCCAAACATAAGAGCTTTCATAGTAATATGGTGGTAAATGGGGTGGGGTTATTGGTTGTATCGTTTGGTAAGTCGGACGGTGCGGAGTACTTCGGCCACGTTTGTGGCGTGAGATACGGCGCCGCGGCCTTGGAATGGTGGGTTCCCGTCGTAGAGCTGCGACAGGGAGCCGATGCAACGTTGCGACATGTCGTCTTCGAAGCCGATGAGCATGCGGTCGATGTAGCTTAAGCCGCTGAGGCCGAATACTTTAAAGTAAGCTTCGGCGTAGAAGCCCATGAGCCAGGGACGAGCGGGACCCATGTGGAGGGTTTCTTCGCGTTGGAAGAGGTCGCCTTCGTAGAACGGGCGGTATGCGTAGCTTTTGGGCGAGAGGGTGCGGAGGCCTTTGGGGGTGAGGAGCTCGCGGGTGACCACGTCGAGCACTGATTTGCGCTGGCGGCGGTCAAGGGGTGAGTAGTCGAGGCCGATGGCGACGGCCATGTTGGGGCGCACTTCGGGGGATGCGTAGCGGTTGTCGACGTAGTCGTAGAGGTAACCGCTGTCATTGAGGAATGTGTCGATGAAGGGTTGACGCAATTTATCGGCTACTTCGGCGAAGTCTTCGCGGTCGAGGGTGTCGGCGGCGAAGCGTAAGAGGTTGTACCACAGGGCGTTGAACTCAACCAGCAGGCCGGAGCGCGGGATGACGGGCACGCCGTTGTGGTTGGCGTTCATCCAGGAGATTGGGCTCTTGGTGCCGTCGGCAGAGAGCATGGCGGTGATGTCGTCGAAGTGTAGGTTGGGGTGGCGGTTGGCCATGATGTATTCGACGGCGCGGGCGAGGAATTCGCCGTAGAGTTGGCGTGTGGTGTCTTTGCCGAATGCTTTGGAGTATTGCTGGATGGCCCAACCGGCCCATAGGAGGATGTCGGGGAGGTCGATGCCGTTGATTCGATGGTCGAGGGAGCCGTCGTCCATGAAGTTGTTTAGGGCGCGGATGCCGGTGGCCATGATTGCTTCGAAATCGGCGCGGTGGTCGATGGCGAGTGTCAGGCCGGGGAGCGACATGAAAGTGTTGCGTGCCAGAACGGTGCCCCAGGGGAAGCCGGAGATGATGTACATGTCGTCGCCTTCTTTGATGTAGAATTGTTTGGCGGCGTTTTTGAGACAGTTGAAGAAGGATGTGCGGGGGGTGCGGGATTCGATTTCGGCGGTGTACATCTTCTTGAGGTTGCGGGGGTTGACGGGTTCGATGCCGGCGGAGAAGATGATTGATTCGCCTTTGCGGATGGGGAGCTCGAAGTAACCGGGCACCCAGAGGTCTTCGCAATATGGTACGCCCATTTCGAGGTCGCGGAGGTATTCGATGTCGCGATACCAAGCGGGTTCGTCGACCCAAGTCGGGCGGTGGTTAAACTGCATGTAGAGGGTGGGGTATCCGGGGTATAGGCAGGTGGCGGCACCATTTTCCACTTGCTGCATTGCGCCGTTGAGGGCGCTGTTGGCGATGCAGAGGGAGTTTACTTCGCGGAAAGCGAGGAATGGGCGGAAACGGAGCGTTGTGGGCGAGTGAGCTTCGACCAGGGTGTAGCGGATGAGGATTCGATTTTCGTGGGAGATGAAGATTTTTTCCTTGGTGAGGATGACGCCACCGACGCGGTAGGTGGTGCGTGGAACTTCTTCACAATCGAATTCGCGCACGTATTTGTGGCCGTTAGGGCTGTAGACGTCGCCTTTATATCTGTGAATACCGAGGTTGAAGGGAGCGCCGTGTTGGATCACGGTTTCATCGAGTGTGGAGAGCAACACGTGGGGCTTGTTGTCCAGTTCGGGGATTGGAATCACCAAAAGGCCGTGCTGCTTGCGGGTGTTGCACCCCACTAAAGTAGTACAGTGATAAGCGCCTGCCCGGTTTGTTCGCAGCATTTCTTTGCTGAGAGATTGCTCGAGGTTGATGAGCAGGTTCTTGTCGAATTTCAGATAACTCATGGGTTAAGTATGTGGTTATTATTCAGTTGCGCAAATTTTGGCGGCCGGTAACGGCTCGGAGGGAGAGCCTCCGAAGGAGCGTGAGGCCGAGGTTGTTAGGTTATATAGATGAATTGTAGCTGTCAGACACAGCGAAGTTACGGTTTATTTTTGACATACGCAAAAAAAATAA
>CAMGBT010000095.1 GCA_946011725.1 uncultured Bacteroidales bacterium
ACGCCGGAGTCGGGGCAGAGGTTATTGGGGAAGGCCTTGCGCAGGTCGGAAAGGGTGGCTTTGGGGTGAAGGGCCACGTAGGCGTGCACGATGCCGAGGGCTGTGCGGTTCTGGGTCTTACCTACTACAGTTGCTAACGTTTTCATTGGCGTGAGGTTTAAATCACTATTATTCAAGACGGAACTCAATACGGCGGTTCTCTTCGAGGTTATCGGAGATGGGGTTATCGGAGCCGAAGCCGGCGTATGAGAGGCGTTCGGGATTTATACCTTCCACTTCTACCAGAAAGTCGTACGCGGCTTTGGCGCGAGCCTCGGATAGTTGACGATTGTGTTCATCGGTGCCTTCGGAGGAGGTGTGTCCTTCAATCGACAGGGACAGCTCTTCGTGGGCGCGGAGGAGGTTAGCCAAATCGTGTAGGGCGAGCTTGGCGCGGTCGTTGAGTTCGGATTTGTTCTTTTCGAATTGAGCGGCGTTAAATTCGCGTTCGATTTCTTCGGCTTGCTGCACCACCACGGTGTCGTGGACGGTAACGGTGTCGGTTTTGATTACTTCTTTTTCCACCACGACCTCCTCCACATTAGCGGGACGGAGTGCCAGCCAAGCGATAACTGCAGCGGCCACAACCAAGAGAGCGCCCAAAATCACACCCATAGGAAGTTTCTTTTTGGGCTGTTCCGGCTGCACGAGGATTTCGATCTTGAATCCGGAGGCATCGTAGGTGAGGGTTTTGTCGGGGTCGGAGGCTTGGATGCCGAGTTCTGCGGCATTCTTTACGAACTTATCGAGGGAGGTTTTCGACCAAATTTGCGACAGGCACACTTTTCCTTCTGCCAAGGTGATGATTTCGCTGTCCTTGGTGAAGTAGAGGCTCATGTCGTGCTTTTGGTTGATCTCAACGGCCTCTTTGTAAGGAAGAAGGAGTTCAGATACGCCGGAGTCGGGGCAGAGGTTATTGGGGAAGGCCTTGCGCAGGTCGGAAAGGGTGGCTTTGGGGTGAAGGGCCACGTAGGCGTGCACGATGCCGAGGGCAGTGCGATTCTGGGTCTTACCTACTACAGTTGCTAAGGTTGGCATAATCAGGGGGTTAATTTGTTAAGTTATGGAAACACTGCCATGATTTCGGCATCGAAGCCGGTGGCATCGTACTGTTGGGAGCGGTCGGGCGCAGCCAGTTCGAATCCGAGCTGAGCCATGCGGGCAGTGAGGCGGTCGAGCGACGCTTGTGACCAAATTTGCGACAGGCAGATACGCTCGCCGTTGTACAATTTGAGCACTTCGTCGGGCTTGACAAAGTAACGGCGCATGTGGGCGTTGAATCCGATGGCTTGGTCCAACGGCAGCAGTACCTCCTTCACGCCGGCATCGGGGCACACTTCCTTATTGAAGATGGCACGAAGCTCTTGCAGACAGCAGTCGGGGTAAACCACGGCGTAGGCGTGGAGCGCCCCCAAGGCGGTGCGATTCCGGCTTTTTGCCACTACTTTGGCAAATGTTTCCATAACTTACTGAGTGATAATTAGTTGAGTTTGACTTCGAGGTCGGGCTCGGAGCGTACCAAGTCGGCGATGAGCAGGATCACGTCTTCGGTGTCGATGTCGAGGGCGTCGGCTGCGAACAGCAGGTTCTCGGCTTCGTCGCGGGTGAACACGTTGTCCACGATTACGATTTGGAGAAGGGCTTCGAACACGGGTTGAGCGTCTTCGCGAGCTACGCCGGAAGCGGCTTCGTTAACGTAGTTGCGCATTGCTTCTTCGTCGAAGTCTTTGATTTTTTCGATTTCAGCTTCAACGGCGGATTTGAGTTCGGCGGTGTCGAAGGAGAATGCATCGGCAATTTCTTCTACAGCCACGGCTTCGGCTTCGGCGTATTCGCCATCGGCCCAGATTGCGGCAGCGAGCAGCGCTGCGAAATCGTTGAGTTCTACTTTCATAATTATTTAGCTAAAGAGACGTTTGAGACGATTTTTGAGACTATTTTTAGCTGCACGGGCTTTGGCCATGCGGGCGGCAATTTCTTTACCTTCTTTGGTGCGTTTGTCCACCTTGCCGTCTTTGGTTTTCTTTACTGCCATTTTGCGTAAGGGTTTGATTTTGAAGTAAATAGATTCGTTGTTGCGAGCAGTTTCCTCGAAACCGGCGCCGCGGAGAAATTTCTCGGCAGCTCGGTTTGAGGCGTTGCACCGCGATAGGATGCGGAATTTTCGTCGGAGCAATTCGCCCACAATCAGCCGGAAGCCGCGCATATACAGCACCGCGGGGTTGATTTGGCGCTCCCATCCGCCGCCGTGAATCGACAGATAGGTGCCTCGCTCGTCCTCTTGCATCAGGAACACGAAGCCCATGGGTCGGTGGTCGCTGACGCGGTAGAGCACGTAGCAGTGAACGTATTGCTTGTAGTTTTCAAGGAACGATTCCCACTGCTGTGGGGTGTCGATGTCGGCTGCCATCTGATGCCAATCGTAAGGGGTGAATTGGCTGACGATGTCGAGCTGACCGCTGTAGGCTCGCAGCTCCACCACGCCATCGCTCACGGCGGGATATGGCAGGGTGTAAGCTTGAGCTGTCACAATTATTTGCCGTTGAGGAAGTCAACTAACTTTGAACCGAATTGGCGGGTGTTCCAGCCGGAATCGTAAGCAAAGCCTACACGTGCGGCAATTTCGCGCAGAGCACCTATGGTGTTGGCGTAGGTGCGGAAGGTGGAAATCGAACCGGAGGATTCTTTCACCACGATGTATTCGCCCACTTCGGCCATGTTGCCGGCGCCATATTCTTTGATTACTTTGGCGCCAAACTGGCGGGTGGTCCAGCCGGAATCGTAAGCCATACCGGAGGATTCGGCGATTTCGCGCAACGAGCCAAGCACGTTGTCATAAATTTTGCAGACTTTGATGGAGCCGCTGTCTTCCACGGTGACGATGTATTCACCGGAGATTGCTGATTTCTTTGCCATAATTGTTTGATTATCAGTTAGTTACCCCCCCGGTTCCATGAGTCGGCGCGCCGCTGCAGGTGCGCACCGAGGGAGGCAGGGTTTGTTAGTTAGCATCGGGTTCCCCGCTCGGCTTGCCGAAGCTCGCCGAGCGAGGATAACCGCTTTAGGGTGCTTACTCTTTGCCGGCAGCTACGAGGGTGATGTTGTCATTAGCCAGCTCGGTATCTTTGGCGTTAGCCACTTGCACACCGATGCCGTACATTTCGGTCACCTTCTTTTCGAAGTTGCCCACGCGGAGGTTGCCGCCGAAGGTTTGTTCGCCACCCTTAGCGCCGGTGGTCATCAGCGAGCCGAGTGTAGCTTCGTCGTCGGCTTTGGCCTTGCAGTTAGCGGTGGTGTACACGCGCAGGGATGCGCCGAAAGCTTTTTTGAAGTTAGCCTTGAAGGTTTTAACCTTCATACGGCTGTCAATACGGAGATCTGCCATAGGATTTAGATTTTTAGGGTTGATATTTGGTTTGGTTGTTGGTAGTCAGGCGGGTTAGCGTGCAGGGAGTGAGTACATCTTAGCTCGCAATTCAGCAATTTCGCTACGCAGGCTTGCGATTTGAAGGCTATAGCTGTACCGCGATGCCTTAGTGGAGTTTGGACTTGATTTATGCGCTTGCAAACGCGCAATTTGGCCTCGCTTATCCGCAATAATTTTCATTGCTTCGGCTTTGGTTTTTGGATTACATCCCATAGTCGTTATTGGTTTTTAGGGTTAGTAATAGTGGTGATACAGTATCTGAAGGGGTCGCCGTTGGCGGCTTTGACCGCGATGTGGGTGTCGTGCCAGCGGCAGGTGTAAGCGTCGGTGAGTTGGAAGTCGGGGTGACTTTTGGTGATGGCCTCGGCCACGCCGGCAGGCCAAGTCATGGGGCCGCGGCCCACGGTGTTGCCCTCGTGCATAGAAAAGTTGGCATAGTTGGCATCGGGGCGCGGCGCCTTCCAGTAGGTGCGGTTGTTGGTGATGAGGATGGCCACGCCGCCGTCCACCCGCGGGAACACGTCGGCGAGGGTCTCGATGCGGCGCACATCCTTCCAATAATTGTACATGGTGAGGTTCGATGCCGCCTGATTCTTAACGATTTGGCTGTCGGGGTCGAGCATCTGTTCGCCGAAGAGGGTGAATGGGCAGTCGACTGTGGCAGTGGCATACTTGAGCTCGATGGCCGCAAAGTGGCCGTCGAGTTCCACCACCACATCTATCGAAAGTTGATTCTCCCACGGGAAGGCTTGCGAACCGGGACGCACACCGCGGGCCTGCAACTCAGGCAGCGGCACACGGTACTCGGTATCAACCATCGTATAGTGACCGGTATGGCGCAGGTAATCGGCTATCATCACCTGCATGTCGCGCTCATTGGAGATGAGATCGCGCACGCTCTCAATCCATTGCTCGCTATCGCTCTGTAATGTGTCCAGCAAACAGCTAAGCTTCCTTTCCGGCAGAGGGTCCGCTGCGGGGTCGGGCTGCGGCGCCGGTGTGCTATGTCTGTATGACCGAATAATCATGGCGTCAAAATTATAGGTCAATCACCGTGTGCAAGGTGATGGTTGATGCCTTAGATACCCGGTAAGGCTGATTGGTTCAAGATAGTCCGCATACAAAAAACGTGAGTATCCACTGCGCTCGTCCGTCGTTTGAGGCCTTCCTCAGCCGGTAGGTGAACGAGACAGAATTAAATACCCACGCCGATATATTATCCAAATGTGTGCTGTTGGGGGCATGTCCCAATCGCACACACCGGGGATTATATACCCGTAAGCATTCATTTCCGACATTGCTTTTGACCTACGTTTGGAGATTGTGGAAGTTTCAAACGACCAAAAACAAAGCATCAATGACGCCTTTTAGTATGTAGTATCCCACCCCCGCGCACCGTAGTGCCGCCCGACTTCTCGAGCCCCCAATCCCATCGCAACAGACGCGATGACATGACGGCGTGGGTGGAAGTCACCGCAAATTTAAAAACAATTTTTTACATATGCAAATTTTTATCCCAAAATCGTGAAAATTTCCTCTCATTTTTACACCTGATGCCCAAAAAACCGGCATATTCCGCAAATTATTAAAAATAGTATACTTATAATTATTAGGAGAATAATGCGGGAGGGGGATTAGAGCAGGGCGTAGGTGAGGATGCCGGCGAGGTAGCCCAGCAGGGCGTACACGGTGACGCGGCGCAGGTACCAGCCGAAGCTGATGTTCTCCAAGCCCATCACCACCACGCCGGCGGCGCTGCCGATAATCAGCATGCTGCCGCCCACGCCGGCGCAGTAGGCCAGCAGTTCCCAGAATGTGCCGTCTTGCACGAACATCACCAGCTCGGGGGTGGCGGCCACGGCGGCCGGGGTGGCCACGTCGTACATGCCGATACAGCCTGCCACCAAGGGCACGTTGTCCACGATGGACGAGGCGGCGCCGATGATGCCGGTCACCAAGTAGGCGTTGCCGTTGGTGGTGTGTTCAAGCCATTGGCCGAAGGATTCCAACACGCCGATTTCGCTGAGGGTGGCCACGGCCATGAGGATGCCCAAGAAGAAGATGATGGTGCTCATGTCGATCTTGTGGATGATACGGCTGACGCGTTCGCTCATGGTTTCTTCCACATTCTTTTCGCGTGCGAGGAAGATTTCGGTGAGGATCCAGAGCACGCCGAGCACCAGCAGAATGCCCATGAACGGGGGCAGGCCGGTGAACGAGCGGAAGAAGGGCACAAACATCAGGCCGCCGACGCCCACAATGAACACTGCCAACCGCTCGGCTTGGTTAAGCACCTTGCGGTTGAGCTCATTCTTATCGGGTTCGTGGGCCAGCAGGCCGCGGAGCTGGAATTGCATCAAGAATGTGGGCACCAGTATCGACACCAACGAGGGCAGGAAGGTCGACTTGATGATGCCGGCGGAGGTGACGTTACCTTTAATCCAGAGCATGATGGTGGTGACGTCGCCGATTGGGGAGAAGGCGCCGCCGGCGTTGGCCGAGAGCACTATCAGCGCGGCGTAGATGAGGCGGTCGCGCCGTTCGGGCACGAGCTTGCGCAGAATCATCACCATCACAATGGAGGTGGTGAGGTTGTCGAGCACGGCCGACAGGAAGAAGGTGATGGCCACCACCTGCCACAGCAGCAACCGCTTGCGGCGGGTGGCCAACTTGGCGCGCACGAAGTTGAAGCCGCCGTTGGCGTCGACCACCTCGACGATGGTCATCGCGCCCATGAGGAAGAATAGAATCTCGCAGGCATCGCCCAAGTGCTCGAGCAGCACCTTCTGGCCGATGAAGTGGCGAGCGGCCTCAGCGGGGTCGTTGATGTGGAACACTTCCAGGAAGCGAGTGAACTCATCGCCATGATACTGCGCCACATAATCCGGACAGCCAAACATATATAACGTCCAGCATAACACGCACATAATCAGCGCTATAGGCGCTTTGTTAATGCGCAATCCGTTCTCTAAAGCTATGCAAGCGTATCCCAAAAGGAATACTGCCACGATTGAATACGTCAGTATCATGTCTTAAGTGTTTTCCGTGTGCTCCGGTTACGATTGTTAGGTAAGTTTTGTTAGAAAAAAGTATTTCTGCCTTTCGCCTGCAAAGTTAGCAATTTTTTCCTCACCGACAAGCGCCCCACCCCACTTTTTTGCAAAAATTACCAAATCGCCGGCCCTACGGCTTCGCGCGGCGCGGATTGCGCGGGAACCAGCCGCGTTCCACACGCTTGCGCTGGTCGAAAATCTCCTTGATGGTCCAGAACGAGGAGAAGCCGGCCACACCCGCCAGCGACGACCACAGCGGGTCAGTGAGCCATGCCGACAACGCAGTCAGCACCACCCCCAGCACCAAGAACCACCACCAGCAGCCCACGCCGAAATAGTACTCACATTTGATCACCACCGGGTGAAACAATCCGATAATCAAGAACGTGCCGAGGCCAATCACCGGCCCCAACAGATGGTATTCAGCTAAGATTTCACTCATATTTACTCACTTTTTTACAAAATTTTCTGCAAAGATAGTCAAAAATTTGCACAACCGCGCAAAAACTGCTAACTTTGCACTCGAAAATCGGTCCGGTAGCTCAGCTGGATAGAGCATCTGCCTTCTAAGCAGACGGTCACGCGTTCGAATCGCGTCCGGATCACAAGAGGATCACCAAAAATCGCTGATAGAAATATCAGCGATTTTTTTGTGTTATTAGCATACGTGTGCATGGAAGATACTGGTTGTATTGTTAATTTATTTAACATATATAGGGTGAAAAATCGATTTGTTAATAAATGTAAAGTTAAATATTCTTAATGCGCAAAGCACTGTCATTTAACCAAATAGAATATTTCTACAACCCAAAAGACGCCCGAAGCTCTCGAATTTTAACAAAAATATACAAATCCCAAAAATCTCAATCGTATAATATATATACAAACTTTTTTTTGATTTATGAAAATAGCAATTTTAGGTAAACTCAATCAGGAAACTTCCTATCACGATTGGTACACTTGCTTTAGTCGCCAACTTCGCGAAGTACCCATCTCCGAAATCCTAATCACCGGGGGTAATACGGTGTTGAATCGATATGTAAAACGTTATGCCAAATCTTTGGCAATATCAGTCAAGGAATACCACCTTGATGAAAGCACTGACCTGATGCAAGCAAAGTTATATCGTAATAAATGCATTGTCCGTGATGCTGACTTGGTGGTTGCTTGCATAGATGAACAAATGTATGCAGAAAAAGGTGATGTTGAAATAGTGCCTTCTGTAAGCACTCCCGCAGCCATTATCATTAATTGCAAGCGAAGAATGAACACAATCAGAACTATAAGAAATATGAAAGAGAAAGAAGAAGTATTACGAGAAGAGCTCATCACTCTTGAGGACGAGATTGCGCTAATCAGGCACATTCGGCAAACGCCCGACGATTGCGAGGCTGAGAAACAGAAACTATTGCTTGTAAATCGCAGATTTGTACGTGCAATAGCAAAGGAATATGCCTCCGAGGAACATCCGATGGAAAAACTTGTTGATGAGGGTAATAAAGGTCTACTCCACGCCGTTATAAAATACGATGAAACAAAGGGATATAAATTCATCAGCTATGCCCTTTATTGGATTAAAGAGTTTATTAAACAGTATCTCAAAAATAATTCTAATTGAAGTGTATGGTTTCCATACGAAATATATTATTAACCTAAAATCCGCAAGCAATCTCAATGACAATCTCAATTGCAGTAAAGA
>CAMGBT010000096.1 GCA_946011725.1 uncultured Bacteroidales bacterium
GCGATTTACTTTACTGCGCCTCCCCCCCCCATCCACCAGAGTCGCCCCACGCCTAACCAAGCCTCTCTGACTTGAAAACGTCATTCACCCCCATCGACATCGACGACCAGCCCATCGACCCCGCCGACGACCTCTCCGCCGCAGACTTCATCGACTTCGCCTAATCCATCCCCTCCAGACCAACCCCGCCGAGCCCCCGCCCGGCGGCTTTTTTGTGTCGGCTCTGAGCTTTAGCGAAGCCGATTTTTCTTTTTTGTGCATTTTTTTGTTGAAAAATTTGGAGAACTGCAAAATATATTGTAACTTTGCATCGGAAATCGTTGGTTAATCTAAGCTATAATTAACACACCTCATTTTCCAATATCTTTTACTCAATTTAAATTTATAAAAAACACAGAAAGATGAACACACTTTTCGTCCGCTCTCGCAACCGTGACTTCCTCACCGCCTGCCGCCGACGCGTAAACGCCCTCGCCGACGAAGGCCATGCCCCGCAATCCGTGGAACAGCTCTACGCTGTGGCCGAACACGTCCTCACTCAACCCGCCACCGCCTACTATGTGGACTATTACCGCGCCTGCCACATCCTCTGCCACGCTGTCAGCACTGACACCCCGCCCGTGGCCAAATACGCCTGCTCGCAGGTGTGGGTCGACATGTACCACGACCTCCAAGAAGCCCTCAAGCGCCACCCAACCCGCCCCATCCGCGACCTTATATTCGCCCTCTGTGCCGGCGAAATCGGCCACCCGCGCCACTACATCTCCGCCCGCACCGCCCGCAAAATCATTCGTAATAACCTCCACAAATTCGTAACACTATGAAAATCACACTCTCCACATCCGAAGTAATCGAAGGCATCTATGCCAACTCCGCCCTGCGCGCCGAAGCCGCGCAATGGCCCAACGGCGCCATCGCCGCCATCCTCCACACTGACGACGAACCCGCCCTGCGGCGAATGGCGGGCGACGCCTTCGCGGCCGCCATCGCCCTGACCTCCACCGCCGCCGTGCCGTGGCGAATCGTCACTGCCGACGACCTCACCCTCGCCGCCTGTTGCCCCGACCTCGACGACGGCGCCCCGGCTTGCATCGTTGACCAAGCCACCGCCACCGCCCTGCTGCGCAGCGCCACCACCGCCGCCCTGTTGGCCATCATCTGGCGCGGCCTCGACCGCCATCTCTACACCGCCGCCCACGACGAAGCCGTGGCCCTCATCCGCCCCCTCGCCACCGCCGTCGCGCCCGCGCCCGCCCGCATCCTCCCCTCCTTCTAAAGCCTCCCCACGGGTCCCTCCTAAGGGGAGGGACTTCGGCCCGGGGAGGACTTCTTTTTTGCGCTGCGAAATAATATTTGCGGCATGGGTGCGTTATATTATTGATGAAAAAGGTTTTAACTTGGATTTTGGCGGCGGTGATTGCTGCGGCATCGCTCCCGTCGTGCATCGACGACGACTTCACCACCTCGCCGTCGGAGGTGTTGGCGTTCTCGGTCGACACGCTCAATATGGGCGTGGTCTTCACCGAAGAACCCACGACCACCCACCGCTTTGTGGTCTACAATCACAGCAGTAAGTCAATATCAATCAGTAATATAGCCATGACCGGCGAGAACGCTGACCTGTTCCGTCTCAACGTGGACGGCTTCGCCGGCACCGAATTCTCAGGCGTGGAAATCCGCGGCAACGACTCCATCTTCGTATTAGTGGCCGCCACCCTCCCCGCCAACGGCCAAACGGTGCCGGTCAACGTCGACGCCACCCTCAGTTTCACCACCAACGGCGTGCAGCAGCAGGTGGTGGTACGCGCCACCGGGCGCGACGTGACCCGCCTGCGCGCGCTCACCATCACCGCCAACGCCCGCCTCACCGCCGGCAAACCTTATCAAGTGTTTGACTCATTGGTAGTTGCACCCAACGCCACGCTCACCATCGACCCCGGAGTCGAGCTCCTCTTCCATGATGGCGCCTACATGGTGGTGCGCGGCTCGTTACAGGCTGTGGGTCAAGTAGATAAGGAAATTTCCTTCGCCGGCGACCGCACCGGCGACGTCATCACCGATGTGTCGTTCGACATCATGTCGCGCCAGTGGCTCGGCATGTTCTTCACCTCCACCTCGCGTGCCAACCGTATGGACTTCTGCCACGTGCGCAACACCGTGCAGGGCGTAATCGTGGACGGTTCGCTGGGCGACCAACCCGTTGATCTATCGATGATTAACACCCGCATGCGCAATTCCGGAGACATGGTGCTCGAAGCCTATCACGCCAACATTGCCGCCTACGGCTGCGAGTTTGCCGAAGCCGCCAATGGGTGCGTGTACCTCCACGGCGGCAACCACACCTTCAACCACTGCACCTTCGCCAACTACTACCTCTTCTCGGCCCTGGGCGGCCCCATCCTCCAATTCTGGCACCTCAACGCCGAGAGCGATGACCAAAGCGGACGCGCTTTCACTGCCGCCAACTTCGCCAACTGCATCATCTACGGCAACGGTGCCGACCTCTCGCACGGCTCCTTCGACGACACCAACATCTACCTGCGCCGATGCCTGCTCAAGAGCAACGGCGAGGACGACGACCACTTCATCGCCTGCCTTTGGGGCGAGGATCCGCTGTACTACACCGTCCGCTCCGACTATTATTTCGACTACCGCCTGCGGCCTGACTCGCCCGCCATCGGCGCGGCCGATCCGGCGCTCACCGCGCCGCAAGCCGCCACCGATCGCTACGGCCTGACGCGTGGTTCACAACCCGACTTGGGCGCATACGTGTTCGTTGCTCCACAAGAATAACCTGCTGATTATGAGAATAGTAATCCAACGAGTGAAGGAAGCCTCCGTGGCTGTGGCCGGCGAAGTCATCGGTCAAATCGGCCATGGCATGATGGTGCTGGTGGGCGTGGAAGAGGGCGACACCGACGACGATTGCCGCTGGTTGGCCGCCAAGACCGTGGCTCTGCGCATCTTCGACGACGAGAACGGCGTGATGAACCGCTCCGTGGCTGATGTAGGTGGCAACGTGCTGGCTGTCAGTCAGTTCACCCTCACCGCATCCACCCGCAAGGGCAATCGCCCGTCGTACATCCGCGCCGGCGGCCACGAACTCGCCACCCGCCTTTACCAAATGTATGCCGACTTGGTGGCCGACGCCCTCGGCCGCCCCACGGCTCAGGGCCGCTTTGGCGCCGACATGCAGGTGGCGCTGGTCAACGATGGCCCGGTGACCATCATCATCGACTCGCGCCTGCGCGAGTGAGCGCCGTTTAAACGAAATCACGAAGTACGAAATCACGAAGTTTTTTATTCTTCGTTATTTCGTACTTCGTTGTTTCGTTTAGAGCAATTCGGAATGTGGAGCTAAAAAGTGCCCACGATGCGCAGGTGTTGCACCGGGTTGAACGGGTCGTTGGTGATGATGGTCAGGCGCTGATTCAGCAAAGCGCCATTGAGCCGGCTCGGGTCCACTTCAATCACGATTTCCGCCGACTTGCCTCGCTTGAGCGTGATGGCCTTCACCGAAGCCGTAATTGCCTCACTGTCAGCGTATACGCGGCGGATAATCAGCTTATCCTTGCCGCGGTTTTCCATCGTGGCCACGGCGCGAATGATGCCGCCGTGGCGGTCGATTTTGCCGAGGTCCACGCGGCGTTGGCCTAACACCGCCACCGGCGCATCAGCCCGTTGCTGCTCCGACAGGCCGCTGAAGTCCTCCTTGCGGTTGAGCGTGAACCCGAGTGGGCGCTCCACTCCGTTGACTATCAGCGTGATAGAATCCTCCACCAAACCGTAAAGCGGGCACTTCTGCGGGTCGATGTAGAAAATGATTTGCGCTTGGTTGCCGGGCGCCACCGCAGCCGGTGCCACGTTCACTTGCACCCACTTAGGCGCTTGACCCACAGCCACTTGCAGCGTGTATGCGCTGCGGTTGTACCCTTCGGTATAAACCGACCGCACGCGGTCGCCGGTCACCTCGCCGAGCATCACCGGGTCGTGGACCAGCCGCAGCGGGCCGAACTCCACCGGAAAGCGCTGTGCCACAGTGGCTTCGCTGCCGATAACCGTGCCCGTGATGGTGAGGCGCGTCTTCGATGGCGTGCCCGTGGTTTCTACGTTAATGTATTTGGTAAACTGTCCGGGGCGGCCGGCCGGGTCGAACGTCACCACCACTACGGCCGAATCGCCGGGCGCGAACGACTCGCGTGGATAGTCCGACAGCGTGCATCCGCAGGTGGTACGCGCCGACACTATCGCCATCGGCTCCTGCGTGTCATTATACACCACAAACCGGCACTCCACCCGGCCGCTATCCTCTTCGATAGCCCCGAAATGATGCGCCGTGGAGCTCCAGCGAGCCTGCCCGACAAGCGCCCCAAAAAGCATTACTGCAAGCAAAATCCATTTCATACCGCAAAGTTAATAAAAAATATCCACCGACGCAAATTTCCCGATTAGCCACCCGAAAAGATTCGTTCCGAAGACTTTTTGGATTTGCATCGAGCTCTTACTCGGTCGGCCGCGTTGTCGTCAACTTTTTTGTACCGGCTCTGAGCTTCAGCGAAGCAATTAACCGTCTGTTTAGTAGGCGAGCTGCACGTTGTCAATCCACAGGGTGAGGCCCACGGTGCCCACGTAGGCTTCGCCGGAGGCGGCGGAGAACATCACTATAAGGTGAGTGGGGGTAGCGTCGGGCGCGTCCCAGCCCACTTCGGTCACTGGCACCACCTTGCCCTTGGAGTTGCGCGCGCAGTAGCGGTGTTCGCCGGTAATCAGGCCCATGTAAGGCTTGAAGAACGGCTGCGAGGTGATGTCGCCATAGTGCACGGTGAGGTGGTGGCCGTTGACCCAGCCGTTGGTGGATGCGCCGAAGCGCTCGCGGCCTGTTCCCACGCGTTTGGCGTACAGGTTGCCGTCGGCATCCTCCCAGCGGCGCTGCAGGATGATGAACGCCTCGGCATTCTCGTGGCCTTGCAGGGTGCGTTGCTTGGAGAAGCCCGAGGAGTAGGTGCGAGTGTTGCCCGCAGGCATAAATACCTTGTAATCAAACACTAACGCGGTGGGGCGCTTGGTGAACGGCACGCCCATCTCCATCTTCGAATAGGGGTCGGAGGTGGAACTAATCGGCTCGAACATGCGGCCGGTGAAAATCGAGCCGGCCACCAGCACGTTGATGTTGATGATGCCGATGGCCTTGCACTGCTCAATCACCGTGGTCATCTTGCAGCAGCGGCCGCCGCCCTCGCGCGCGTCGGGGAAGACGGCGTTGGAGGTCTTGGTGATGCCGCACACCTTGGCCATGACGTTGGATGTGGCCCACGGCGAGCCGCCGGTGGGGGTGTAAGCCTTGTCGCCCTCGATGGTGGCCGTCGGACCGATTTCGTACACCATCTTGTTGGCGCCGCCTATGATGCGCGACTCGCGGATGTGGCGGGTGACCCATTGCTCGAAGTCGCCGAAGCGCATAGCCTCGCGCCGCTCAGCCATAGCCGTCGGCGCTAACGTCAGCGCTATTATAATAATGTGTAAAAGTCGTTTTAGCATATCTAAATTTTTTACGGACTGCAAAATTAACCAAAAAAATTGTAAAATGTTCGCCGATAATCCATTATTACCAACATTCTCGCCCTTTTGACCACAATTTCTTTCGTCAGGTACGAAATTATCGAATGCTTTTGTACGTAAAACGTAAATATGGACCATTTTTTTCATTGATTCGTTCTTCGTTGAATCGTTTCAACCGCAATAGCGATGCCGGCTTGAGTGGCTACTTTCACAGCTGCAACTTAGTTAATATTTGTTAAATAATTTGAGGGTCTGAAAAATTTAGCTAAATTTGCAAAACATTACCTTGAATACTGCGGTATCAGCCGCTTCCTTACGTTCGGTTCACATGAGGTGTCCGAGCTGAATAATCCTCCTAAACAACTATTAATCAACATATTACTAACTAAATCTAAATCAACATGAAGAACTCGTTACGCAATTTTGCGTTGGGCGCAGCCTTGGCTGTCGGCTCAATGGCATTTGCACAGCAACCCTTCACCGTTACCCAAAACTTCGTTGCCAAGTATGGAGCTGATGTTATCGGCGTTACTCCTTCGGCTGAAGTGCGCACCGGCGCAGGTATCAACGGTAAAGTGTATGCTGTAGACAAAGCTAACCACCGCATCGTAGCTTTCGACGCTACCGGCATGACCGTGGTTCGCGAAGACCTCCCCGTAACTTACGCTCAAAAGACTGACAAAGAAACCGGCGAACCCGTGTTTGACGAAGAAGGCAATCCCGTTATGGTTGTGTCCGGCACCGTGGGCACCGCTCTCGGTATCGATGACGCCGGCAACATGCTCTTCACCTGGGGCTGGCCCAACGCCACTATGTCGAAACACTTCTACATCGCTCCCGCTGATGGCTCCGCTATCATCGACCTCGGCGAAGAAGCTCCCTACGCAGGCCTCGCTGAAGGCGACTTCACTCCCGCTCGTACCGACAACATCGGCCGCATCGTGGGCGACATGATGAGCGAAGAAGGCGGTATCCTCTACGTAGCTACCACCGGTATGTACAAAGCCGGTGGCCTCCACATCGCCAACGGCGCTTACGTTGAAGACACCTTCGAATACGCAGGCGATGCCATGACTTACGCAGCTGAAGGTCAGTCGATTGCTGTTCCCTACTACAACACTATCGAAGAACAACTCGCTGCCGATCCTATCTACAACGCTTACTATCTGATTCCCCGCAATGCTCCCTTCGAAACATTCTACAATGGCGAAGCAGAAACAATTGCCCGTCCCGCAGAAGTTGACGGCGCATTCAAGTACTGCAGCAACCCCGGTGGCGACGTAATCAACTACGACGGCAAAATTTACTTTGTACAGCCCTGCCATGACGGCGACACCGCCGGCGGCGCTTACAAACCCGGCTTCATGATTTACGACGAAGAACAAAACCTGCTCTTCCAAGAAAAATTCGAAGGCCTCGCAGCAAGCGGTGGCTACGGCAATGGCGGCAACATCAACGTGCGCAAAGTTGATGATTTCACCTACGAAATCTACGTATTCCAACAAAACAAGGCCGACAACACCATCATCGTTGCCTCCTACAAAGTTGCTTTCCCCGTAGTAGTAGAAACCTCCGCATTCACCCTCACCACCAACTACGTCACCAAGTACGGCGCTGACGTAATCGGCGTTACTCCTTCGGCTGAAGTGCGCACCGGCTCAGGTATCAATGGTAAATTGTATGCTGTTGACAAAGCTAACCACCGCATCGTAGCTTTCGACGGCACCGGCATGACCGTGGTTCGCGAAGACCTCCCCGTAACTTACGCTCAAAAGACTGACAAAGAAACCGGCGAACCCGTGTTTGACGAAGAAGGCAATCCCGTTATGGTTGTGTCCGGCACCGTGGGCACCGCTCTCGGTATCGATGACGCCGGCAACATGCTCTTCACCTGGGGCTGGCCCAACGCCACTATGTCGAAACACTTCTACATCGCTCCCGCTGATGGCTCCGCTATCATCGACCTCGGCGAAGAAGCTCCCTACGCAGGCCTCGCTGAAGGCGACTTCACTCCCGCTCGTACCGACAACATCGGCCGCATCGTGGGCGACATGATGAGCGAAGAAGGCGGTATCCTCTACGTAGCTACCACCGGTATGTACAAAGCCGGTGGCCTCCACATCGCCAACGGCGCTTACGTTGAAGACACCTTCGAATACGCAGGCGATGCCATGACTTACGCAGCTGAAGGTCAGTCGATTGCTGTTCCCTACTACAACACTATCGAAGAACAACTCGCTGCCGATCCTATCTACAACGCTTACTATCTGATTCCCCGCAATGCTCCCTTCGAAACATTCTACAATGGCGAAGCAGAAACAATTGCCCGTCCCGCAGAAGTTGACGGCGCATTCAAGTACTGCAGCAACCCCGGTGGCGACGTAATCAACTACGACGGCAAAATTTACTTTGTACAGCCCTGCCATGACGGCGACACCGCCGGCGGCGCTTACAAACCCGGCTTCATGATTTACGACGAAGAACAAAACCTGCTCTTCCAAGAAAAATTCGAAGGCCTCGCAGCAAGCGGTGGCTACGGCAATGGCGGCAACATCAACGT
>CAMGBT010000097.1 GCA_946011725.1 uncultured Bacteroidales bacterium
CTCCTTCACACCCGAGTCAGGGCAGATAGAGTTGGGGAAGGCGGCACGGAGGTCGTCGATTGTGCAACCGGGGTGCATGGCGGCGTAGGCGTGCAGCACGCCGAGGGCAGTGCGGTTCTGCGTCTTACCGGTGACTTGGAGGGGCAGGTAGATGGTGGCGATGAAGCCGCTCTTGTCGTATTCGAGCGACTTGTCGGGAGCATTGACTTCGATGCCGAAGTTGGCGGCGGCTGCTGCGAGGCGGTCGAGCGAGCCTTTGGTCCAGATTTGGCACAAGCACACGGCGGTGCCATCGGCCAGGTGGAGCACCTCTTCGTCCTTGACGAAGAAGAGACTCATGTTGGCGGAAGCGTTGTAAGCTTCGGCATCAGCGAGCGAAAGAATGTTCTCCTTCACACCCGAGTCAGGGCAGATAGAGTTGGGGAAGGCGGCACGGAGGTCGGCCAAGGTAGCTGCGGGGTTGATTGCAGCGTAGGCGTGGAGCACGCCGAGGGCGGTACGATTCTGCGTTTTAGCAGTTACAGATGCTTTCTTATTCATATCTTAGGGTATTAGAGATAGTAAATGTTTGAGTTTGAGGCTGAATATCATTTTAACTGCGCCAAATATCACGCAGATTCAGCAGATTTTCACGGAGTTGACTGCCCAACAAGTAAGGACTCACAGGACAAACCACTGATAATCAACTACTTGTAGAGCCGTGGCTTGCCGCGGCATACACGTCGGGCCGCCCACAATGTCCACCCGCAAACCGCTGAAGCGATGTTGATATTATTACAACCATATCGTAGTGGATTTAGTACCTACCAAGGCCATTGCATAGCCTTGGTAGGTAGAAGTTATCATTTTTCGATGAGTTTGTCTTTTAATCTATCAATTTCGGCTTTTTCAAAGAGTTGTTCAAACTTGGCCTTTGAACCCTTTGGCACGTAGATAGCTTTTAGTTTCGTATTGAAATCATACAGTGCACCGTAACCAAGTTCAGTTATTGAATCGGGTAGCGTAACAGTTGTTAGGCGACTACAACCTAGGAAGGCATTAGCTCCAATGGTTGTGACAGAATTAGGTATTACAATTGATGATAAAATTTCGCAGTGTTCGAATGCTGTGTCACCAATCTTAGTCAACGATTTTGAAAGAACCACTGTTCCTAATTCCGTACAATGCGAGAATGCAGAAGATCCGATTTCAGTTACGGAGTCGGGAATAGTGATTGAGTGCAATTTAGAACATCCAAAGAACGCAGAACGGGCGATTGCGGTCACATTGTTGGGAACCCTTGTGTTTTGACATCCAGCCAGTAAGGTGTTGGAATTGGTCTCAATAATAGCATTGCAATTATCACGAGAGTCATAGACACGGTTTGCTTTATCAACTTTGATTTCCTTCAAACCGCTACATCCGCTTAATACATTATCATATCCAAAACTCCAATCTATCTCTTTAACCGAAGCAGGAATAGTAATAGATGTTAAACTGCTACACTTCTCGAAAGCACTGTGATCAATCTTAATGACTGACTCCGGGATTGTCACTGATTTTAAACTGCTACAACGGCAGAAGACTCCGTGCTCTATTTTGGTAACCGAGTTGGGGATAGTCACCGAAGTTAAACTGCTACAGTCTAAGAAGGCATGGCTGCCTATTTCTGTAACCGAGTTGGGGATAGTTATTGAGGTTAAGCTACTGCAACCGGAGAAGGCACAGCTGCCTATTTCGGTAACAGAATCCGGGATAGTCACCGAGGTTAAGCTACTACAATCGTTGAAGGCCCACCAGCCGATTTCTGTAACCGAGTTTGGGATGGTTACAGAGATTAAGCTACTGCAACCACTGAATGCACGCTCTCTTATTTCTTTAACCGAGTCTGGGATAACCACTGAGGTTAATTGCTTCACGTCTTTGAAACAACCACTACAGATTATGCGAATTCCATCAGGGATAGCATATTTGCCGATAAAACTATCCGGGACATTAATCAATTTGTCATTCAAGCGCACTTCGAAGTCACAACGAAAAAACGCCCATTCACCGATTTCAATTACAGAGTCGGGGATGGTAATTGCTTTAATAGCGCTGCAACCTGAGAATGCTTCTCCACCAATTACAGTTACCGAATTAGGAATGAACACAGACTTAATGTTACTACAATTGCGGAACGCGGCAAAACCGATTCTTGTGACACCTCGGCCGATGGCGATGGTTTGCATATTTTTGCAGCCATCAAAAGCTTCGGGGCTAATTTCAGTAACGCAGTCGGGGATGATGACTGACTGGATGGCAGTTTTGCGTTTGACGGCAGCCTTGGGGAGGGTGCTTGACTTGAGTGGAATCACTTCGCCGTTGACCACGAAGTAGGGGCCGGAGACGCTGGGATTGACAGCCGTCGTAGCAGACGTATCAGGAGCCGGGGGAGCAACCCGCGCTGGTACAGGCTTAGCGTTATTTGCCTCCGACAAAGCACGCTTAGCCGCGGAATCTACGCGAGGCGTGGGCGATGGCGCAGATTCTTTTGAGCCGAAGATGCTTTTTAAGGAATCAATTAGCTTTTTAAACATTGTTATAGTGAGTTTAGTGGATGATTATCAGAGTGATAAGGGAAGCGGTTGTTAAAGTTCTTGGACTATGGAGGAGGGTTGAATGCGCGTGGCAAAGAAGTCATAAGTGCGGCGAGGAACCAGAACTTGTTGAACTTTTGGTAAATTTCTCACGCTAAAACCATTCATGTTTGCGGGCATTCCTTTGAACTCAATGGTTCGCAAGGACTTGCAACCCTCAAAGCACGAGTCCTCAATGCTTTGGAGCGATCTCGGTAAAACGATAGTTTCGAGTGATGCACATTGCGAGAATGCATGAAAACCGACAGCCACTAAAGAATCTCCAAGAGTGATTGATTTTAAGGCCAGGCACTTAAAGAATGTTTCGCGCTCAAGTTCTTTTACGGAGTTAGGAATGACAATACCTTCAAGGCTTCGGCAGTTTTCAAACGCATTCCGGCCAATTTCTTTTAGCGCCGTTGGCAGATTTAGTTCTGTCAGAGCAGAACAGCCCTTGAACGCTTCATATTCAACAACTTCAACCGATTCGGGAATTTGAATATGCTTCAACGACAAGCAATCGCAGAACATCCCTGCGTTGATTTTCTTGATATGGTTTGGCAAAACTACCGACAGAAGTCCTTGGCAGAACTCAAATAGCGATTCGCCAATCACGCTAACTGAGTTGGGAATCACAATTGTTTCAAGGGTGAAGCACTTTTCAAAAGCCTTTTTACCGATCACAGAAACTGATTCGGGTATATTAATCTTCTTCAAGCTTTCACATTCCGAGAAGGCATAGTCCTCGATGGTTGTCAATGACGAAGGAAGTTGTATCTCTGTGATTTGCTTGCAACCGGCAAATGCGCCGCTCACGATGGTGGTGATTCCTTCAGGCACGACAAAGCAACCTGCGGCCGATGTTGGCGCATGCACCATGAAGCGACTGTTTCTCACCTCCACCGGGCAATTTGTAAACGTGTTGTGCGATATTTCCACGACGGAATCCGGAAGAGTTACCTTTCGGAGCGAGGTACAGTTACTGAAAGCGAATGCATCAATCGTTCTGACAGAATCCGGTATTACAACTTCCTCAAGGGCGGTACAATCGCCGAAAGCCTCAAAGCCAATTTCAGTTACGGTGTCAGGAATATCGAATGTTTTGACGTCATCTCGCATCCAAAACTCCTGCGCCTGAACTTTTGTTGGCTCTTGAAGCGATGTTGATAATATTTCAGCCATATCGTAGTGGAGTTAGTACCTACCAAGGCCATTGTATAGCCTTGGCAGGTGTGAGTTGTTATTTTTCGATGAGCTTGTCTTTTAGTTCTTTGTTCCAATTTTCTTTTTCGAATAACTTTTCGAACTTGGCCTTTGTGCCTTTGGGTACATATATAGCTTCTACACCATGCCACCACATACCGTCACTGGTTGTGCGTACTAAAATACTCGAGCCGAGCGCTGTCAAGGTCTTTGGGAGGGTGACAGATAACAAGGCATAGCAATCCTTGAAAGCATAGTCGCCGATAGCTGTCACTGATTCCGGAATGGTAATTGAAGATAAGCCAGAGCATTCGTAGAAGGAGTACTCACAGATTTCAGTAACCGAGTTTGGAATAGTGATTGATGTCAAATCACGACAACCTCTGAAAGCGGATGCTCCTATCTTTGTTACAGATGACGGAATGGAAGACGTTTTGCAGCCACTTACCAGAGTATTTGTTGCGGTTTCGATAATGGCGTTGCAATTGTCTCGTGAATCAAATGTTTTGTTGCCTTTATCAACTTTGACCTCGGTCAGACTACTGCAGCCGGAGAAGACTCCCCTGCCTATTGTTGTAACCGATTTGGGGATGACAACTTCAGAAAGGTTTTTAACACCACTGAAACACCATTCGCGGATTACGCGTATGCCATCGGGTATGACGTATTTACCACGGAAGCTATCGGGAACATTGATTAATTCATCAAAAAAGCGCACTTCGAAATCGCAGCCAAGGAATGCTGCATATCCAATTTCGGTGACGGAGTCGGGGATGACTACGGATTTGAGGGTGCTGCAATTGCAGAAAGCGCGGACTCCGATTTTTTTGACACCTTGGCCGATGGCGATGGTTTCCATGTTTTTGCATTCTTCGAAGGCTTCGTCGCCGATTTCGGTGATGCAGTCAGGGATAATGACGGATTTGATGGATGCTTTGCGCTTGACAGCGGCCTTCGGGAGGGTGGTGGATTTGAGTTTGACCACCTCGCCATTGACCACGAAGTAAGGGCCGGAGACGCTGGGGTCGACGGCGGTGATGGCGGAGGTGTCTGCAGCAGCCGGGGCGCCGGGGGCGGAAGCGGGCGCGGCGCCGAGGAACTTGATGGCGTCGGCGAAGGCCTTTTCCACTAACTTGTACGCCTTGGGCGAGATAGCCTCGTTCTCCAGGGCTTTCAGCGTGTTGCTGAACAAGTCGGCGATGGATTTAGTGATTTTATTATCCATGAGCTGGGTTAGTTATTTGGTTTATAGTTATAAAGTTAGCGTTTGACAGGTACCGGTTAGGCCACCTTCCCACGGCCGGGGGCTAATGAGGACAGAATCTTTATCGAATACCGCCATCCGGGTGATGCCGCAGCAAGCCGCGGCACTACGGATAATCGATTGATTTTGAGGTTTTTGCAACCTGTGCTGTCGGTGCATCTCCCGTTCTCCCGGGGATTTTTGCTCGCGGTGCCGGCCGCTCCGCGAAAAGCAGCGCAAGCTGCGCGAGATTGGCTGCGGGCGAAGCCTTCTTGCACCCGCTCCGAGCTCTTGGTCGGGCGGATGGCGGGCGGTGAGGCTATGTTTTGGCGGATGGCGGGCATGGCGGTTATTCGAGGATGACGGTGGTGAAGCCGAAGGATTGGAAGAGGGCGCGGAGCTGGTCTTCGCCCGAGGTGCGGGCGCGGTCGAGGATGCCGGCGGCGGTGGCGTCGGCGATGAGTTGGTCGGTGGCGGAGGCGGTGAGTTGGGTCATTTCTTGGTGCGACCAGGTGCCGTCTTCCACGAAGACGTCGACGTCGGAGGGGTTAACCACGGCGTCGAAGATTTCCACGGGTGGGAGGGTGACCCAAATGGTGTCGTTACTTTGGCGAAGGTGGTCTTCGGTGAGTTGGCTGAGGTCGTAGCCGGCGCGGACTTTGCCGGAGACGATGACGCAGAGATTGTCGGACATAACGTCCTTGGGGCGCTTGCCAAACCAGCCGGCCACGGTGCCGACCACGCTGTTGTCGACCGCCGTGCTTGTTTTGGAGGTGGAGAGGGGTAGCTCCTCATAGAAGCAGGCGGTGGTGAATTTGGAGATAGCTTTGACTTCGGTGACCACGTTAGCCGTTTTCTCAATCTTTGGGCCTTCGTTTGGGAAAAGTGTGCCGAAGAGGGAGAATCCGCAGATGTTTGCCACGTAGATACCGAGGACTAACACCAGAATGACGATGATGAGGTATAGTATTTTCTTCATGGCTTATTCGTATTTGATGTTTATTTCCTTGAAGCCCAGCTGTTTGAACAGGGCGGTGAAGTAGGTGGTGGCGTTGGTTTCAGCGTCGTCGAGGATACCGATGTTGGGGATGTCGGCGCGGATGTCGGCCTCACCTTGGCGGAGGACGTCGGTGCGTTCGGTGGCGGAGAAGTTCATGCGGAAGCCGTTGACCTTGGTATATTTGAGTTGGATTTCGTCGGCGGGCATATTGAAGGAGAGGAGTTCGGGCTTGGGCAGCACGATGGTGATGGCCTTGTTGCCTTCATCGACCACGGTTTTGGCGGGGTCGTATTTCGCGAGGTCTATACCTCCTTCGAGGTAAGCACGGCAGGAGAAGAGGATTTTGCGGTCGCCGACTTTCCACCAAGCGCAGTCGGAGGCTTTGATTACCTTTTCCACGGTGTACTCAGCGGTGGAAAGCTGGCCGACGGAACACAGCGAGGATATTTTTTCGCGGGTGGTGTCGGCGAGACTCACTTGGTCGCAACCGGCCACCAAGAGGGCGAAGCAGCACGCTAACGCGATGTGTTTTAGCGAGTTAAGCATTTTCATGACGGATAGTAATTAAGATTCACTGACTGCGTTGATTTTTGAGCGGAATTTCACAAGGTACTTCAGTATCTTGATAACAAGTGGGAGGAAGGGGATGGGGGCGACGGCCACCACCACTTCGGCAGTTTCAAGCACGGCTTCGAGGTTGACGTTGCGCACTAACGCGGTGAGCTTTGAAAGGTCAGTTGCCATCGCTCGAAAAGTTTTTGAGTTTGGTAAGGAAGTCGACCAAGGCGTCCACCTTGATATTTTTCTCGGCACCGACGCGCTGCACATCGGCTATGGTTTTGTCGTAGTCGATGGTGGCGCACAGGCGCTTGATTTTGTCGACGAATAATTCGCCGACATCAGCGCCCCATTCGCTGACCTTTGATTTGGCGGCACCGGCGCCGGTAGCGATGGACCCGCCGACGGATTCGGCGGTATCCACCACGGTGCGGCGTGCGTTTTGGATGGTTTTATTCTCATCGATTGCTTTTTTGGCTCCGGCAGCCAATTCGCCGGCTTTTTGAGCGGCATCGGCGGCCATGGAGCCGGCCTTGCGGGCGGTGTCGGCGGCGGAGTCGGCCAAATCGGCCACGCGCTTGCGGATTGAATCGATGTTGATGAAACTCATGGCGAAGGGGTTACTGCACTTGGGTGAGGGCCACGAAGACGGAGACGATGGCGCCGACGATTATGAGCAAGCCAATCTGGGCGAAGAGCATCGAGAAGAAGGTGCCGACGGTGGAGCGGAAGCGGCTGTCGTACTTACTGACCTTGCTGCGCGACCAATTGCTACGGCGCGCCCAAATTTGGTCGAAGTTCTTGTGGGCAAACGCGGCTACGCGGGCGGCCACGATGCACATCACTATGAGGATGAGACCGATGAGCGACCACCATCCGGGTCCGATGCCGGTAATAAACATTTGGTATGCCTCTGAATCGCGGTCCCACAGGGCGGCGAACAATATGATCGCAGCCACGACGAACACGAAGCCGCCCACGCCTGAGAGGCATCCCATGTTTTGCAATAGCCACATCAAGAAGGTTTTGTTCATAACTCGGTGATTTACAGCTTAGTTTAAATGGCGGCGCAGATTAATGCGGCCACGGGGATAGCGATTAAAGCCACGAGAATGCCGAAGCAACCTTTCTTCTTGGGCTGTTGGAGGATGTCGATTTTGAAGCCGGCTGGGCCGTAGGTGAGGGTTTTGTCGGGGTCGGAGGCTTGGAT
>CAMGBT010000098.1 GCA_946011725.1 uncultured Bacteroidales bacterium
ACACCGGCCAGAACTACGACTACAACCTCAACGGCATCTTCTTCCGCGACCTCAACCTCGCCGACCCCGACGTTTACCTCAACGCCGTCGGCGACGACCTCGGCGCCACCATGGGCAACATCCTCAACCTCTCCTACAAACTCATGGTCCAAACTCGCCCCGACGCCGTTCTCGTGCTCGGCGACACCAACTCCTGCCTCTCCGTCATCAGCGCCAAGCGACTCCACATACCCATCTTCCACATGGAAGCCGGCAACCGTTGCTTCGACGAATGCCTCCCCGAAGAAACCAACCGCCGAATCGTCGACATCATCTCCGACGTCAACATCTGCTACTCCGAACACGCCCGCCGATACCTCAACGCATCATCCGTTGCGCCACAGCGCACATACGTCAGCGGTTCACCCATGGCCGAAGTCCTCACCCAAAACCTTCCCCAAATCCAAGCCTCCGACATCCACCAACGCCTCGGACTCCAAAAAGGCCGCTACATCCTGCTCAGCGCACACCGCGAAGAAAACATCGACACCGAAGCCAACTTCACCTCACTCTTCACCGCCATAAACCACCTCGCCCAACAATACGACCTCCCCATCCTCTACTCCTGCCACCCCCGCTCACGCAAACGCCTCGAAGCATCCAACTTCCAACTCGACCCACGCGTAATCCAACACCAACCCCTCGGATTCCACGACTACAACTGCCTCCAAATGAACGCATTCGCCGTAGTCTCCGACTCCGGCACCCTTCCCGAAGAAGCATCATTCTTCACCTCAATCGGCCACCCCTTCCCCGCCGTGTGCATCCGCACCTCCACCGAACGCCCCGAAGCCCTCGACAAAGGCTGCTTCATCCTCGCCGGCATCGACACCCAATCCCTGCTCCAAGCCGTTGACCTCGCCGTCGCACTCAACGCCGACCAACACCACGGCCTCCCCGTCCCAAACTACACCGACACAAACGTCTCCACAAAAATCCTCAAACTCATCCAATCCTACACCGCCATCGTAAACCGCACCGTCTGGCGAAAATAATCCCCACCCCTCCCCCCCCCTCTCCACCCTCTCTACCACCTCTCTACCCCTCTTTACCCCTCTCTACCACAAAAAAGATTCGCGTTGATTCGATAGATTCGTGTTCTCTACCTTTCTCTACCCCTCTCTACCCAATCTCTATCCACATTTTAACCATTAGCAAATGTTTTTTCGTTTACCCTATAAATGGAGACGTGTTGAAGGTCACAAATCACGATTTAAGTTGATTCGCGCCTTTCAGTACTTTTGTTATTTGTTTGAAGTTTTCGCCGAAAACTTCTTTATCAAACATTGTCCGCTTCCCAAATACGGACTAAATCAAACTGATTCTCGCAAAGAAAAGGTTATCGTTTCGTTAACTTCATTCCCGGCACGAATCGACCAAGTATATTTTGCTATTAAATCGCTAATGATTCAGTCATATCAGGCTGACCGCATAATTTTGTGGTTGTCAAAGCAGCAATTCCCCAACGGCCTTGACAGTAAGCCTCTTGAAACACTTCAGCAAAAAGGCTTGGAGATGATATTTGTTGACGATGATTTGCGGTCGCATAAGAAATATTTCTACGCTCTGCAACAACAAAAGCCTGATGAAGTGGTGATTACCTTTGATGACGACATCATATTTGAATACGATGCAATTGAAAAATTGATTAAAACAAGGCAGTCATATCCTGATTGCATAATTTGCAACCGAGGCGAGACAATCAAAATAAAAGACCATCGGTTTGAACCATATAGTAAATGGTGCATACTATCAAAGGAGGGGGTGGACTATCCAAGTATGATGATTGTGCCGTCTACCGGCGCAGGTTGTCTATATCCATACGGAATAATGCCACCATGCACATTTGATGTGTCTAAAATAAAAACTGTTGCTTTTTCAGCAGACGACTTGTGGATGAGATTCAACAGCATGCAAAAAGGCATCAAGATTAAGAAATCTCAGCCTACCAATGCAATTTTGTGCCAAGTCACAAACAGCCAACGTGTGAATCTTAGCCAAGTGAATTGTATTGAGGGACAAAACGACGTTGCTATAGCCAACCTCGAAAAAGAATTTCCCAAAAGCATTTCTATTCTCCTCCAAGAATAAAATGGAATTACTAAAACATATCGGGACTAAGTATGACAAGTATAATATAGTTTTCTATATTGTCACTGCTTGTTTAGTTACTTATTCATTTCTACCGTCCTATCGTAGTACAATCGATCTACCTCAGATTGCTGTAATCGATATGATATACGGCTTCTTGTTTTTACCGGGATTTATAAGCCACCTCAAACGCGTTGCTACACCAATTATCATATATGCAATTACTTATTTCCTTGTAGCTCTTCCCGGCAATGTAAAGCTCGGCCTTGTCCACCCGTTTATGACATTATTCATCTGCGTATTCCCTTTGATGATGGCTGCCGGAATTCTTAAAAGAAATAATTCCAAAGACCTGACTTTAACCTATTTCATTAGTATCTATTTCTTTTTCGTCATAATAATATCGACAATTGAGGCTATACAGGTCGATTCGTCTGTAATGCGTTACCTAACATCTTCCCACCAAGACACAACTTATGAAGACGAATTGATAAGAAACAACGTTGGAGGCTTTGCTATTGCTTATGGAGTCGGCGGTCTTTTTATTGTGCTGGTTGGTTGCTTTCGAACGTTCAAACTTAAGTATTCATATAAGTTAATCTGCCTTGTACTTATAGCAGTATGCGGTTACTTGGTAGCATTAGCACAATTTACCACACTTCTAATTCTGGTACTCACAATTTTAGGTTACCAAATATGGATAACTACTAAATCGGTCTTTTCGAAAATACTCGTGGTAATAGTCGGTATTACGTTATTGTTGTACTCCGAGGACATAATGTTATGGCTAATTAAACTCTACGAAGGCAATGCGACCTCGCAACACTTAAAAGAGTTATATGATGTTTTGTTTGAAGAACAAGAATACAATTACTCACGTCGTGGTCTTTTGTCAGATGCCATTGACCTCTTCGCGACAAGTCCAATTTGGGGCTGCAATATGACGAATCCAAACAACCTGTTAATTGCTGATTCATCACACTCTACTATTATGGGTGCAGCATGTAAAACAGGCTTAATTGGATTGATTTCTTTCATACTCGCATATTGGCAAGCATTTAAACCGATATATAGACACTTTGAGAAAATCGTCCGTAAACAGATTCTTACGCCAATGGCTATTTTCTTCATAGTATTATCATACATCAATCCAACTTCGAGTGATGTATTCAATTATACTTTCGGATTTTTAGCAACTATGACCATATTAATAATCGCAAATAATAATGAACTTAAGCAAAAAACATCCTTGGAAAATTGATGTCAATGTTCTTATAATATTCTTTGTAAGAGATGACGTGTTAGCGAAGACTTTTGAATCAATTCGTCAAGCACGTCCGCGTCGTTTACTTCTGTGGCAAGACGGAGCTCGTGAAAATGTCCCGGAAGATAAAGCTGGAATTGAACGTTGTCGCAAAATAGTAGAGAATATAGATTGGGATTGCGAGGTATATACTAATTATCAAGCACGCAATTGGGGCTGTGACCCATCTACATTTTACAGCCATAAATGGGCTTTCTCAATCGTTGATGAATGCATAATCTTGGAGGATGATTGCGTTCCATCTCAAAGTTTCTACCCCTTTTGTAAAGAATTACTCGAGCGTTATAGAAATGATAACAGAGTGAATCGCATTTGCGGGATGTGCAATATTGCAAACTATGCCTCGCCGTATGACTACTTGTTTTCAAAAGCAGGGTCTGGCCCTGGTTTTGCAACTTGGAAGAGAGTAGCAGATCTATGGGATGAGGACTATACATTCCTCGATGACTCATATAGTATGCAAAAGTTTGTAGCACTTGAAAAGTCTAAAGATGATTCATATTTGAGGACTTGCCAAGCCCACAGAAAGAGTGGAAAACCACATTGGGAGACTATTTGGTCATTCGCTTCTGTACTGAATAATCAATTAGTTATAATCCCAACAAAAAACCTTGTGCAAAATATCGGTATTGGCACAGCTAATAGCACACATACTGACACAACTATAGAAAAGACATTGCCATCTTTGCGACAAATTACTTATCAACCTTTTTATGACTTAACGTTCCCCATTAAACATCCACCATTTGTGTTTGAGGATGTAGAATACCAACAAACACGCTTACATATTCTTGGGCGAGACACTTCTTTTAACCATCTATTAGTAAAGACAAAGTCTCTCATTTGGCGTATGATGCATGGCGATTTCAAAAAGATGGCCAAACGTTTGTTCAATTAGTCTAAATCATCATACAGATATTATCATTTATTTAATACGAATAGGTAAGCAATTATAAAAATGTTGGTTTCATTCTTGTAAAAAAGTAATCGCTATGATTCACTTTTTTATGGGGAGAGAATAATCTTGGCAGGCAGTTGGCTTATTCACCGGCAGGCCTAAAAAAAGCCAAGTACGTGCTTGATGTTTTATCGCGTATTGATCGCACACGAGTTTTACCATTTGCAAGCGGTGGAAAAAAAATGGAATGGCTTTTACGGTAAAAAAGTATGCTTCACTGAAGATAAGCATGAAATTATATACTTTTTCACTTTTGGTTCTTCATGCAAATATTTTAGAATGTTGGAGCGTTGGGTAAATATAGTACAACTGATGTTGTATTTGATAGCATTACCCAAAGATGATATTGCAGCCTTTTATCATGAGCGCTATTTCCGTTTTGCTATGAATTTTTGCATGCTATTTCTAACAAAATTCAATGTCTATTCTTTGCCGATACATTTGAATATGAATTTCCTCTAAAACATCCAAAATACATTTTTGGTGATGACAACTTCGATAGACTAACAGCTAACATAACAAAAAGCAACCTTGTCGAACGAATTTGCACAAAAATCAGAAAGGTTTTGAAGTTATGAAGGTTCACTATATTGCTCAGTACATTACAGCTACAGAGGCTAATTCAGGGTATACGCATTCTCCGGGAGGCGTATCCAAAATGAATTACTTCCTCTATTGCTTAAACGAGCTTAAATGTAGTGTTAGCGTTTTCTCATTATGCTACTCGAAAAAATCGGCATTTATGATGCCGAGGACCTCGCACAATCAATTCAACCAACCGATAAAACACTGTTTTTCCATCGCGCCTAAGAACAAATATCTAAACCAACTAAATATTCTCCTATCTCAAATAAAGACATTGTTTTTTTCTATCACGAGCGTTTTTACGCACCGGTATTTAAGATTATCAAGAAGATAAAAAGTTTTCGGATTATTTGCGATATTGAAGAAATCTACACTATTCATGCCCAACATTCTCAGTCAAAAATTGACAAAGAAGCATCTTATTTGAAGTCTTTTAGCCATTATACGTTGGCTACTGCAGATTTGGCAAAAATACTTGCGCTTAATCTAAAGAAAAGTGTAGTTTGTAATGGCGTTTACGCTCCTATTATAAGCCAAGCGAAAAAGGTATCAACAATTACGCGTGTTCTTTATGCCGGCACTTTCGACAAAACCAAAGGTGGAGTTTATGCAGCAATAGAGGCCTTCAAATTTCTTGACCAAACTTACAATTTGGTAGTTTGCGGATTTGGCGATGAAAAAGATACAAATAATGTAAAGCGCATAATACAAGAGCACAATAACCATGTTGGTTTCGAACAAATCAAGTATTTAGGATTCATTCCAAGCACAAGTCAAGACTATCGCAATTTGTTAGCTTCTTCCGATATTGGATTGTCCACTCAAAACGCTTCTGGAGCTTTTAATGCATCTTCATTCCCATCAAAAATTTTCGAGTATATGCGCTTTGGCCTTAAAGTCGTTTCGACTCCAATATCAGTTGCTAAATCAATCCCGATTTCCAAATTCATTTCGTTTGCTCAAACGTCGGCTCCTTCAGACATTTCGAAGGCAATATACGAAGCAATCAATGTTGATCTAAATGAGCAGAACAGAGCTTTAGAACAAATGCACCGAACTTTTGTCAACCGCTTCTCCGACATTTTGTTCGAACGTGAATAAGTAGTCTTGCTAATCAATCTTCATATTCTTTCAATTATAACACCGCCATTGCTGCTCAATGCTACATCATCGACGGCAATCACGGTGTCAAAGCAGGCACTCCAATCAGTAAACAACCGATGGATGTTGCAGAAGAAGGAATTTTCATTGGAGATGATGTGTGGATTGGTGCTCAGTGCATCATAGTAAAAGGTGCTCGCATTGGTAACGGTGCTGTTATCGGTGCCAACAGCTTGGTAAATTCTGATATTCCTGATAATGCTATTGCTTTTGGAACACCGGCTCGTGTTCACGGATATAGGCAATAATATACCAAACTATGCCGCCGCTGTGAAGGCTTTGAAGCGGCGTTTTAATAAGTAATCTTTATGAACGGACAGCTGAAATACGGCGCGGTGCTTTCTTATGCCGGACTGGGCATCAATATGCTCATCGGGCTAATTTATACCCCATGGATGATTAATTCCATCGGGCGCGAAAGCTTTGGCCTTTACACTCTGGCCCACTCCATCATCACGCTGTTCGTGTTCGACTTCGGCCTTTCAGCCGCCGTCACCCGTTTTGCCTCGACTTACATCGCCGAAAACCGGCCCGACAAGGTGGCCAATTTCTTGGGCATCACCACCCGCATCTACTTAGTTATCAGCGCTTTGCTATTCATTGCGCTCATCTCGTTCTTCTTCTTCATTCCCGAGGTTTACCACAAGTTATCACCAGTGGAAATCGAGCAATTCAAGGTGGTGTACATTATCGCTGCGGCATTTAGCGTGATTTCCTTCCCCTTCATTCCGCTCAACGGTATCCTCATCGCCAATGAAAAGATGATTCAGCTCAAAATCTGCGAGGTGATTCACAAATTGGTTATTGTGGGCACTATGAGCACGTGCCTGCTCTTAGGTTACGGCCTTTATGCCTTGGTTACCGTATACGCTTTCGCCGGAATTGTGATGATTCTGCTCAAGTTATACTGCATCCGCCGCTATACCCAAACCGCCGTCACCATCCGCTACAGCAACCGCGCCGAGCGCAACTCCATCCTCAAATTCTCCGGCTGGACCACCGTCGTGGCCATATCCCAGCGCTTGATTTTCAACATCACCCCCTCGATTTTGGGAATAATGTCCGGCTCGGTCCGCATAGCCATCTTCGGCATCGCCACCACCATCGAGG
>CAMGBT010000099.1 GCA_946011725.1 uncultured Bacteroidales bacterium
GTATACACGTTCTGCGCAGAGAATCTTCACACTTTTTCGGCCGTATTTTTGCGGTTTTTCGCACTTTTAAGGCCGTATTTTTGTGATTTTCCACACTTTTCAGGCGGAACTTTTGGCCGTGCGCATTTTTTTTGCTATTTTTGCAGAAAATTTTTGAACTATGAAACGTGAATGTCTGGATAAACTTTTGGAATGGAAAGAGCGCTCCAATCGCAAGCCTCTGATACTGCGCGGCGCTCGGCAAGTGGGCAAAACCTGGTTGCTAAAAGAGTTCGCGCGTACTGCATATAATAAATTTGCGTATGTCAACTTCGAGCAGGACCGCGCTATGCGCGGCATCTTCGAATCCACCCTCGATCCGCTGAAAATATTGGAGATAATAAGTCTACGTCTGAAAATGGCCATTGACACTGACACGCTAATCATTCTCGATGAAATCCAGGCAGCCCCTGGCGGAATCACAGCACTAAAATATTTCTGCGAAAGCACGCCGCAGTACCACGTGGTGGCCGCCGGCTCACTTCTTGGCATCGCCATGCACCGAGGCGACTCGTTTCCGGTGGGCAAAGTGGAGTACATCGACCTTTATCCGCTGTCGTTCCGCGAGTTCTTGATGGCCTGCGGCGATGAGCGGTTAGTGCAACTGATCGAGGCAAAAAGATTCGACACAGTGACTCTGGTCAAAGACCAACTGATCGAACGGCTCCGCACCTACTACTTCGTGGGCGGCATGCCGGAGGCCGTGGCCTGCTACTGCGACAGCGGCGATTTCGACCGCGTTCAGGCCATCCAACATTTCATCCTCGACTCTTACGAAAACGACTTCTACAAACACGCTCCGGCCATCGAAGTGCCACGGATCCGCATGGTGTGGCAATCGGTGATTGCCCAACTGGCCAAAGAGAACCGCAAATTCATCTACGGCCTGCTCCGCAAAGGTGCACGCGCCAAAGACTTCGAACTGGCCATCCAATGGCTGGCCGATGCCGGACTCATCTACGCCATACACCGCTGCAAAAAAGCCGCCCTACCGCTGAAAGCCTTCGAAGACTTCTCCGCCTTCAAAATCTTCATGCTCGACATAGGGTTGATGTGCGCCGCCGGAGGCATAACCGCCGAGAGCTTAATCCATGGTAATGAGCTGTTTAACATCTTCCGTGGCGGCCTTACCGAGCAGTATGTGTGCCAACAAATAATTGGGCGCGCCGACGCCATCTACTATTGGTCGGCCGAGAACTCCTCCGGAGAAATTGACTTTCTGGTTCAATCCAACGGCCACATTCATCCCATCGAGGTCAAAGCCGAAGAGAACCTCCGCGCCAAGAGCCTTGCAGCATTCATCGCCGCCAACCCCACCCTCCACGGCTGGCGCCTCTCGATGTCCGACTACCGCCAACAAGACCGGCTCACCAACTACCCCCTCTACACCACCTTCGCCCTACTCCCCTCATAGCATCGAAGCAAGTGAGCCACGGCGGATTCTGTAGCGAGGTGGAAGCCGATGGAACGAATAAAACGAAGTACGAATTAACGAAAGATATAAAAATTACGTTTTTAAGTGAAAAAAATTCGTTGTTTAGTACTTCGTTATTTCCTTTAAACCGCGATCGGAACTTTGGTTGGCGCGTTATCTTTTTGTAATCTTTGTTAATTTTTGCTAATTTTTTGGCGTTTTTTATAGGGGTTGGGGCGGACGGTTTGCTTTTCGGCGAAAAATTTCGTAACTTTGCACCACTTCAACGCGTTGGAGGGGGCTCGCCGAGCTTCCTCCTTCTTTTTAAAAGTTTTATGATAGACAAGCAACTACTCAGATCTACGGTGCTCGATGCTATTGCCGACACCGACATATTCTTGGTTGACATCACTGTGTCGGCCGCCAACCTCATCGTGGTGGAGATTGATTCGGCCGAGGGCATCGATATTGACACCTGCGCCGACCTCACCCGCCGCATCGAAAGCGTGTTCGACCGCGACGTGGAGGACTACGAACTGGAAGTTGGCTCCGCCGGCCTCACCGCCCCCTTCAAGGTGCGCCAACAGTACCTCAAGAACGTGGGCAACGAGGTGGAAGTGCTCACCGCCGACGGCCGCAAGTTCACCGGCATCCTCCAAGAGGTGGCCGACGACTCCGACGCATTCACCGTGGCCGTGCCCACCAAGGTCAAGCACGAAGGCCAAAAGCGCCCCGTCATCGAAGATGTGCTCTATCGGCTCACTCCCGCCGAGTGCAAATACGTGAAATATAATATCAATTTTAAATAATATCATACCATTTCTCCTATGGCAAAAAAAGAGGAAACTCCCAATATGGTCGAACAGTTCGCCGAGTTCAAAGAGCTCAAGAACATCGACAAGGCCACAATGATTAGCGTGCTCGAAGAATCATTCCGCAACGTGCTTGCCAAAATGTTCGGCACTGACGAAAATCTCGACGTGATCCTCAACCCCGACAAGGGCGACGTGCAGATTTTCCAAAACCTGCGTGTGGTGGCTGATGGTGAAGTTACCAACCCCAACCTGGAAATCGCTCTGAGCGATGCCCGCGAAGACAACGACCCCGAAGCCGAAGTGGGCGAAGAACACACCAAAGAAATCATCTTCGAAAAATTCGGTCGTCGCGCTATCCTCACCCTGCGCCAAACTCTCCAATCCAAGATCCTCGACCTCCAAAAAGAAGCTATCTACGCTAAATTCAAGGAGTTGGAAGGCGAGCTGGTCAGCGGCGAAGTGTACCAAACTTGGAAGAACGAAACCCTGCTGCTCGACGACGACAAGAACGAGCTGCTGCTGCCCAAGAGCGAATCCATCCCCGGCGACTTCTTCCGCAAGGGCGAAACCGTGCGCGCTGTGGTGGCTTTCGTTGACAATAAGAACAACAACCCCAAGATCACCGTTTCGCGCACCAACGAGCAGTTCCTGCGCCGTCTTTTCGAGTTGGAAGTGCCCGAAATCCACGACGGACTGATCAACATCCGCGCCGTGGCCCGCATCCCGGGCGAACGCGCCAAAATCGCCGTTGAAAGTTACGACGACCGCATCGACCCCGTGGGCGCTTGCGTTGGCGTAAAAGGCTCGCGCATCCACGGCATCGTGCACGAACTCCGCAACGAGAACATCGACGTAATCAACTACACCGCCAACCCCTCGCTCTTCATCCAACGTGCCCTCGCTCCGGCCAAAATCACCTCCATCCGCATCGACGAAGAGGAACATAAGGCTGAAGTGATCCTGCGTCCCGAAGAAGTGTCGCTCGCTATCGGTAAGAACGGTCTCAACATCAAGCTCGCCTCGATGCTCACCGGCTACATCATCGACGTTTACCGCGACACCGACGACAACGTGGAAGAAGACATCTACCTCGACGAATTCAAGGACGAAATCGACGAATGGGTAATCGAAGCCCTCAAGAACATCGGCTGCATCACCGCCAAGAACGTGCTCAACGCTCCCCGCGAAATGCTCATCGAAAAGGCCGACTTGGAAGAATCCACCGTCGACAACGTCCTGGCCGTGCTCCGCGCCGAGTTCGAGGACTAATCCACTCCCCTACCCCACGGCTCGGCCGCCCCGCGCGGCGGCCAAGCCTCCGCTCTTTTTCTCTTTTATTAACTTAACAGCAAGTACTTTAAAGAATATATGGCGAAAACAAAAATCAGCACCTTAGCCAAAGAACTGAATGTGGCGCTGCCCACCGTGTTCAGTTTTCTGAGCGAAAAAGGAATCACCATCGAGGAAAGCCCCAACACCCGCGTTGACGACGACATCGTGGAGCTGCTGGCCGCTAAATTCAATCCCGACTACGTTCCACAACCCTCGTCGAAACCGCAACCTGCCCCCTCCCACTCCCAACCCGCTCCGAAAGCTGCCCAACCCGAAGTGCTGATTAGCGATTCCGCCTCTGTTCAAGGTCCCAAAATCCTTGGCAAGCTCGAGTTAGACAGCACCGGCAAGCCGGTGATCGCTCCCGAGCCGGAGCCGGCCCCCAAGCCCCACCCCCAACCCGAGCTAAAACCCCAACCTGACCCCCAACCACAACCCAACCAACACCCCACACCCGAGCCTAAAGCAGAAGCTCCGGCCGCTCCTCAACAACCTAAAACACCATCCGAGTCGACTACCCAAACTGTCAAAGAAACCGTCACTGTGAACGAACAACAACCATCACCTCAACAACCTAAGGCCGAACCCGCGGAAGAAATCTTCAAAGCATCGACACCCAAACCCGCCGTGTCGCTCAACATCGTGGGCAAAATCGACCTCGACGCCATCAACCAAACCACTCGTCCCAAAAAGAAATCCAAGGATGAGCGCCGCAGAGGTGGCGATGCTCCCGCCGCTTCCGGCGAAGCCAACGACCGCAAGAAGCGCCGTCGCATTGCCGGTAAAGACAAAGTCGACATCGAAAAAGCCGGCCGCACCGCCGGCGAAGAGCAACGCCAACGCGAACGCCGTCAGCAACAGCCTCAACAGCAGCAACAGCAGCAAGCCCAAGGCGAGCAACGCCGCAAAGAGGAACGCAACCGCCGTCGTCCCCAACCGCCCGTGGCCGAAGTCTCCGAAGAAGACGTATCAAAGCAGGTCAAGGAAACCCTCGCCCGCCTTACCGCCAAAGACAAGGGGCTTAAGAAAGGCGCCAAGTGGCGTAAAGAGAAGCGCGAAGTGGCTGCCGAACGTTCCCGTGAAGCTATGGCTGCCGAACTCGAAGGCAACAAGACGCTCAAACTCACCGAGTTCGTTACCGCCAACGACCTCGCAATCATGATGAACGTGCCCATCAACCAGGTCATCGCCACCTGTATGAACCTCGGCGTGATGGTGTCAATCAACCAACGCCTCGATGCCGAAACCATCAACATCGTGGCCGAAGAATTCGGCTTCAACACCGAATACGTCTCCACCGAAGTGGCCAACGCCATTCAGCAGGAAGAGGACAAGGAGGAAGACCTCGTGCCCCGTCCGCCGATTGTAACCGTCATGGGCCACGTGGACCACGGCAAAACCTCGCTGCTGGACTACATCCGCAAGTCGAACGTCATCGCAGGCGAAGCCGGCGGCATCACCCAGCACATCGGCTCATACTCCGTGCGCCTCAGCGACGGCCGCCACATCACCTTCCTCGACACCCCTGGCCACGAAGCATTCACCGCTATGCGTGCCCGCGGTGCCAAGGTCACCGACATCTGTATCATCATCGTTGCCGCCGACGACAGCGTCATGCCCCAAACCGTGGAAGCTATCAACCACGCTGCCGCCGCCAACGTGCCTATCGTCTTCGCTATCAATAAGATAGACAAACCCCACGCCAACCCCGACAAGATCAAGGAAGAACTTGCCGCCATGAACTATCTGGTGGAAGAATGGGGCGGCAAATACCAGTCGCAAGACATCTCCGCCAAGAAAGGCATCGGCGTGGAAGAACTCATGGAGAAGGTGCTGCTCGAAGCCGAAATGCTCGAACTGAAAGCCAACCCCAACCGCCGCGCCACCGGCACCATCATCGAATCCACCCTCGACAAGGGCCGCGGCTACGTGGCCAACGTGCTGGTGCAAAACGGCACCCTCCGCATCGGCGACATCGTGCTGGCCGGCAGCCACTTCGGCCGCGTAAAGGCTATGTTCGACGAACGTAACCACCGCATCAAAGAAGCCGGTCCGGCCACCCCCGCACTCATCCTCGGCCTCAACGGCGCACCCCAAGCCGGCGACACCTTCAACGTGATGGAAACCGAACAGGAAGCTCGCGAAATCGCCAATAAGCGCGAGCAACTCCAACGCGAACAAGGCCAACGCACCCAAGTGGGCCTCACCCTCGAAGAAATCGCCCGCCGCAAAGCCATCGGCGACTTCCACGAGCTCAACATCATCGTCAAAGGCGACGTGGACGGCTCCATCGAAGCACTCTCCGACTCGCTCATCAAGCTCTCCACCGAGGAAATCCAAATCAACGTCATCCACAAAGCCGTGGGCGAAATCTCCGAAAGCGACGTCACCCTGGCCGCTGCCGACGACCACACCATCATCGTCGGCTTCCAAGTGCGCCCCTCGCTGGCCGCTCGCCGCGCCGCCGAAGCCAAAGGCGTGCAAATCCGCCTCTACTCCGTTATCTATCAGGCACTTGAAGAAGTCAAGGACGCTATGGCCGGTATGCTCGCCCCCGAAATCAAGGAGGAAATCACCGGTTCGGCCGAAGTGCTCGAAACATACCACATCTCCAAAGTGGGCACCATCGCCGGCGCTATCGTGCGCGAAGGCAAACTCAAACGCTCCAACCGCGTGCGCCTCATCCGCGACGGTATCGTCCGCTACACCGGCGAACTCGGTTCGCTCAAGCGCTTCAAAGACGACGTCAAAGAAGTGGCTCAAGGCTACGACTGCGGCCTTTCCATCGCCGGCTTCAACGACATCAAAGTGGGCGACTTCATCGAAGGCTTCGAAGAAGTGGAAGTGGCTCGCACATCTATCTAATGGAATACATCCTGCTCAACATCGGATCCAATATGGGCGACCGCCGGGCTTTAATAGCCCGAGCGGTCGCTCTGCTCCGTGAGCACCTCCACCCCCAATCCATGGACATCTCCGACCCCGTGGAAACCCCTCCCGACGGCTTCGACTCGCCCAACCCCTTCCTCAACGTAGCCGTGATGGCCCACGTCGTGGCCCTCACCGACCCCCACGACGTCCTGGCCATCACCCAAAAAGTGGAACAGCTCGTAGGCCACGGCGCCCCCCACCGCCACCCCGACGGCTCCTACCGCGACCGCCCCATTGACATCGACATCATCGACATCGACCACCTTCAGGACTTTGACAGCCCTGAGTTTGCTTCAGCCGATGTTGCCATTGAGTTTACAGCACCCCAGGCGGCCTATGGCAACTACTTGCGTGCCTTCAGCCACAACGTGAAAGTGGTGAGCGGTTCGACAGGTTGGATGAACGACCATAAGGCTGACGTGGAGCGAATGTGCAACGAAGAGGGTAAGACGCTATTTTGGGCGTCAAACTTCTCTATAGGTGTAGCCATCTTCTCGGCTGTCAACCGCTATTTAGCAAAGATAATGAATGGCTTCCCACAGTATGATGTGGAGATGGAAGAGGTGCATCATGTTCACAAGCTCGATGCTCCGAGCGGGACTGCCATCACCTTGGCTGAGGAGATAGTGGAAGTCATAGAC
>CAMGBT010000100.1 GCA_946011725.1 uncultured Bacteroidales bacterium
TAATTTTGCGACAAAGTCTCGACAAAAATGCAATTCTCGCATTTTTGTTAAAGAAAATAACCTTAACGCAATGATTATTTCGCGTCAAAAAAGCGGGCGCGAACAGCGGGTACGCAGCGAGCGACTGGGCAGATGGCAGGGCGCGCGGAGCCTTTTTGCACCCGCTCCGAGCTCTTGCTCGGACGCAGCCGGCGGGCGCGTAGCGGGCGGGGGCGGCTGCTTACAGGGTGATGCGCTGGCGATAGGTGTCGCCGATGGGGAGGGCGGTGCCGGCCACGGTGACGCTGGTGCGGTCGTAGGCGGTGATGTGGGATTTGGCTACCACGAAGGAGCGGTGGATGCGGACGAATTGGTCGGCGGGGAGGGTTTGTTCTACGGCTTTGAGGCTCATTTGAGTGATGACGGGGCGCTCGCGGCCGGTTACGTAGATTTTCACATAGTCTTTGAGGCCTTCGACGTACAGGATTTCGTTGAAGGGCAGGCGCAGCTGGCGGTAGTCGCTGCGGACGGTGAGGTACTGCACCGGGGTGGCGGTGCGGTTGCAAATGCGGTCGATAGCTTCGGCGAACTCGTTGCGGCTCACGGGTTTAAGCAGGTAGTCGACGGCGTGGACGCGGAAGCCGTCGAGGGCATACTCGCGGTATGCGGTGATGAACATCACGCGCACGCCCATCTCGTCGGCAGCGCGGGCTATCTCGATGCCCGACAGTTCCGGCATTTGGATGTCCAAGATGGCCAGGTCGACGCCGCCCTGCTGCAGGGTGGCCATGGCTGCACGTGCATCGGTGAATGCGCCCACCAGCTGCAGGCGCTCGTCGCGCTGCACATAGCTGCGAAGGAGTTCCACGGCCAACGGTTCGTCGTCGGCCACGATGCATCGAAGTTGGTTCATTATCGAATGATAGTTAAATGGGTGATATATTGATTGTTAACTATCTCTGTGTGGAGCGCGGCAGCATCGCCGTAGATGATTTCGAGGCGGCGGCGGAGGTTGGCCAATCCCACGCCGTGGCCTTTGTCGCGGCTGGCCTTGCGGTCGATACC
This sequence comes from uncultured Bacteroidales bacterium, assembly GCA_946011725.1. Lineage (GTDB taxonomy): Bacteria > Bacteroidota > Bacteroidia > Bacteroidales > Muribaculaceae > CAG-873. The sequence goes on from CAMGBT010000100.1 coordinate 1,045, forward strand.
GTTGGCGGTTAGACACTCGATGCAGCGGTGGTTGGCACGGATGGTGATGTCGATGGGCTCGCTGTGGTTGGCCGTGTTGCCGTGTTTGAAGGCGTTCTCCACTTGGGCGATGAAAACCAGCGGCACGATGGTGGCGCCGGGTGCTTGGTTATCGACGGAGAAGTTGATGGCGCGGTCGGGCATGCGCAGGCGCATCAGCTCCACGAAGGTGGAGATGAAGTCGACCTCGCGGTCCAATTCCACCTCCTCGGGGTTCTCGTAGATGATGTAGCGCAACATGTGCGAGAGCGCGTGGACGGCACGCTGCGCATCCTCGGGCGAGATAGCTATGAGGGCGTAGATGCTGTTGAGCGTGTTGAATAGGAAGTGGGGGTTGAGCTGCTGGCGCAGGCCGGCCAACTCGGCCTCGCGCGAGGCCACCAATGCTTGCTGGTGCTTCTGTTCGAGGTCGATCCACTTGCGCGATAGCCGCAAGGCCACGGCCAACGCCGTCACCATGATTTGCAAGATGAAGTCGCGCAGGATGAACGACACCAAATCGGCCGTTGGCAGCGGCAACTGCGGCCGAACTACCCCGCCGGAGTCCCTGGCCACCCACTCGAGATGCTCCAAGTGGCCGAGGTAGCGCATGAGCAGCGCCGCCGCCAGGCACAGGGCCAAATTGACCAATACAAACGGCACCCAGCGCCGCCGCTTCAGCAGCAGTTGCGGTATGATTATCAGATAGTTAACGTAGAACACAAAGACTAACACGGCCGAACGGGCAAACGACCATATCGACAAGTTCCACAGCCCGTTGGCCTTGGTATAGTGGTGCAGCAAATCGGGCAGGAAGAACATCAACACGATGAAAATCGAGTGGATGAAAACCGTAATCACGGCGTGGTTTTTATTCAGCGAAGTCATAGGGTAGGATTTAGGTTATCGAAGGTGGTAATGATTGCGGAGCGCTTCGAAGGAGTCGGGGGCTGCGCGGAGGGCTGCGGTGTCGGGCCCCGGGTCGTAAGCGGCGAAGGCGTCGGCCTCGGTGATGTAGGGCGGCGTGGGGGGCAGCGGATCGTCGAACAGCGCCACCGGCTGCAGGCCGAAGCGGGCGGTGAGCGCATCCACCACCATTTGCGAGGCGCGCATCTTGCCCAAGCGCGAGTAACCGGCGATGTGCGGGGTGGCTACGGCGGCCACGGCCAACAGCTCGCGGTTGATGGCGGGTTCGCCCTCCCAGCAGTCGACCACGGCGGCGCGGCAGCGTCCCGTGTGCAGCGCCTCGAGCCATGCGGCGGTGTCGGCCACCGGACCGCGTGCCGCGTTGATTATCAGCGGTTTGCGCTGCAGCGACGCGAAGAATTCTGTGCCGGCGAGGTGGTAGGTGGCATCCTGTCCGCAGCGGGTTAGCGGAGTGTGGAAGGTGATGATGTCGGCTTGGGCGGCAGCGTTGGCTAAGGAGCACCAGTGCGAGCCGCCCTCGGCGCGTTGGCGCGGCGGGTCCACGGCTATCACAGTCATTCCCAACGACTTAGCCCAGCGCTCTACAATGCTGCCCACATGCCCCACGCCCACCACGGCGATGGTGTAGCGGCTGAGCGGCCCGGGCATCAGGTGGGCGATGGAGCCGAACACGTACTCGGCCACGGCGCGGGCGTTGCAGCCGGGCGCGTTGGCCACGGTGATGCCCGCCGAGCGACACCAGTCGAGGTCGATGTGGTCGGTGCCGATGGTGGCCGTGCCCACAAACTTCACCCGCGAGCCTTGGAGCAAGGCGGCGTTGCAGCGGGTGCGGGTGCGCACCACTATGGCATCGGCATCGCGCACGGCCTCCGGGGTGAAGGCCTCCGGGGCGAGGCGCTCGAGGTGCGCCACCGCCGCCAGGCGGTCGATATACGGAATGTTAGCTTCCACTAACACCCTGAGGGTCAAAGAATTATCTGCCATAAGAAAGAGAGGATATATATGGCTGCAATGGCTAATACGGCGAGGTACTGGCGTTCGTAGCGATAGTTGACGAAGTAGTGAGTGAGCTGGTAAGCGGCGCACACGTTGAGCAGCGGCAGGTAGGCGCCGAGGTTGCCGAAGTCGATCACCATGGCGAGGATTGCGAAGGCCGAGGTAAGGTTGAGAGCGCCGTTGAAAGCGCGAGCGCGCGCGTTATATGCAATGGTTTTCAGCACGTTAAGCATCACCGAGCCGATGAGCAGCAGGGCGGTGAAGCCCGCGGCGGCGGTAATCATCGCCGGCCGCTCCAGCCATTGGCTCACGCTGAAGATGCTGCGGATGTGCGGCAGCGCCATGTCGTCGACAGTCACTATGCCGAAGCCGAACAGCAAAATCCACGGGGTGACGATGCCCATCACCGAGGCCAACAGGGCTCGCAGGGTGAAAATACGCATCTGAGCCAGCATCAGCCACAGCGCCGGGATGAACAGAACGAAGGCGTACTCCACCGACGCGCCGGCCGACAGCATAAAGAAGCACAGGAACACGCCGCGCATGTCGTGGCCGTCGCCGTAGGCTTCGAACATTCGGTGCATGCACAGCAAGATGACCGGCGCCACCAGCAGCCCGCCATTGAGGCTGCCCAAGGCCACGGGCACGGCTGCTAACATCAGCGCCACCAGCCCCACATCGAGGTAGGTCACCGCCCGCAGGATGTTGTGCCGGCGGTTGAGCAGCACCATCAAGGTCATCGTGCTCAACATCAGCACCACATTAATTATAATAGCGCCCGTGCCGGAAACTCGGCCGGCGAAGACCAAGGCCGCACGCGCGGCCGCAGGGGCGTCCACCTCATCGTGCAACACGTGCGCCAGCAGCATGGCCACTGCCGCCGCCACCACCATCAAGATGGCGGCGGGGCGATTGTGCATCATTCGGCTGAGCTGCTGATGGCGCATGGCGGGTGGATTATTTCATCACGTCGCGGCCGATGTCGCGGCGGAAGTACATTTTGTCGAAATGGATGTCGGCCAACGAGGCGTAGCTGTTGGCCAAGGCTTCGGCCAAGTCCTTGCCGTAGGAAGTCACGGCCAACACGCGGCCGCCGGAGGTGACCACTTGTCCGTCGGCATTGCGAGCGGTGCCGGCGTGGAACACGATGCTGCGCTCGGGAGCGAGGTTGCCGGTGATGGGCAGTCCTTTGGCGTAGGAACCGGGGTAACCGCCGGAGGTGGCGATCACGGTGGCGGCGGCGCGTTCATCATGGGCGGCGGGCAGATCGGCCAAGTCGCCGCGGGCGCAGCCTTCGAGCAGGTCGACCAAATCGGAGGCGAGGCGCGGCATCACCACTTCGGTTTCGGGGTCGCCCATGCGCACGTTGTACTCAATTACCTTGGGTTGGCCGCCGCAGTTGATCAGCCCTAAGAAGATGAAGCCGCGGTAAACCAAATTTTCGGCTTTAAGACCCTCGATGGTGGGGATAATGATTTGTTGCTCAACCTTTTGCATGAAGACTACGTCGGCAAAAGGCACGGGGCTCACGGCGCCCATACCGCCGGTGTTCAAGCCGGTGTCGCCTTCGCCCACGCGCTTGTAGTCCTTGGCCACGGGCAGGATGCGGTAGCCGCCGTTGCCGTCGGTGAGCACGAACACCGAGCACTCGATGCCGCTGAGGAACTCTTCGATAACCACCTTGGCCGACGATGCGCCAAACTGGCCGTCGAGCATAGTGCGCAACGCGGCGCAAGCCTCATCATAGTCGGGCAAAATCAGCACGCCCTTGCCGGCAGCGAGGCCGTCGGCCTTGAGCACGTAGGGCGCTTGCAAAGTCTTGAGGAAATCGCACGCTTGGTCGTAGGTGTCGGCGGTGAAAGTTTGGTAAGCGGCGGTGGGAATGCCGTGGCGCTGCATGAACGCCTTGGCGAAGTCCTTGCTGCCTTCCAAAGCGGCGGCATCGCGCGAGGGACCTACCACCATCACACCCTTGTCGGCGAAGTAGTCGTAGATCCCGGCCACCAGCGGGTCCTCGTTGCCCACCACAATCATGTCGATGGCTTTTTCGGCCACGAAGGCCTCCACGGCGTCGAATTTCATGGGGTTGAGGGAGGGCACGGTGGTGCCGTAGGCGTCGGTGCCGGCATTGCCCGGGGCTATCCACAGGGCGGCGCAGCGCGGCGATTGCGAAATCTTGCGGGCGAGGGCCGATTCGCGGCCGCCCGAACCAAGCAGAAGTATGCGAAGTGAACTCATTAGTATGTTGGTTTTGAGGGGATTGGGTTATTCTTGGGGTGTGTTGTCGGAGGAGGGTTTGCGACGCCAGCCGCGCGAGCGCATGGTGGGTCCTTCTTGCGGGGCGAGCTGCGGAGTGCGGCCCTTGATTGATTTGAGCGCATCGGGATTGCGACGCTTGGCCAGCGGGTTCTCGCTATCGGCCACCGGTGCGGCGGCACGCTCCACGCGGCGCTCACTCGCACCCTTGCCTTTCGCACCGCGACGGTCGCGGCGCTCCTTGCGCTCCTTGCGCTCGGGACGGTCGCTGCCGCGGCCAATCTTGCCACCGGCGCGCACGAACGAGCGGCGGTCGCCCGAGAAGAGTTCATACTCGCGCAGCGAGCATTCCAACGCACCGTTGAGCACGGCGATCTTCTGTGAGGGGGCCAAGCCGATTTTGGCGAAGTGCTCGTCGCGGTAGCCGATTATCCATGCGTGGTAACCGGTGAACACGTGCTTGAGCTGCGAGCCGATGGTGACGTACAGCGCGTCGAGGTCGGGGGCGGAGATGCGCTCGCCGTAGGGCGGGTTGGTGATTACCACACCGGCCGGTTGCGGCGCCTCGGTCCAGTCGGCGATGCCGCGGCGCTCCAACTCGATGTACTTGGCCACGCCGGCGGCCTTGATGTTTTGCGAAGCGATTTCGATGGCTTGTTTGGCGATGTCGCAGCCGTAGATTTTGAATTGGGGAGTGCGTTCGCCGCTGTCGTCGTTGTAGATTTCTTGGAAGAGGTCTTTGTCGAAGTCTTTCCAATGCTCAAAGGCGAAACTGCTGCGGAAGATGCCCGGGGCGATGTTGGCGGCAATCAGGGCGGCCTCAATCAAGAAGGTGCCGGAGCCGCACATGGGGTCGACCAACGGCGATTGGCCGCGCCAACCGCTGCGCAGGATGATGCCCGCGGCGAGCACCTCGTTGATGGGTGCTTCGGTTTGCGCCACACGGTAGCCGCGCTTGTGGAGCGATTCGCCGGAGGAATCCAATGAGATGGTGACTTGGTCGCCGGCTATGTGCACATTGAGCATCATGTCGGCATCCTGCAGGCGTACCTTCGGGCGGAAGTCCTCGCCGTGGCGGTCCTTGAACCAGTCGACGATGGCATCCTTGACGCGGTAGGTCACGAAGTGGGAATGGGTGAACTCCTCGCTGTTGGCCACAGTGTCGATGGCAAAGGACCCATCCACATCCAGCAGCGTGCTCCAATCATATTCCTTGACGTGGGCGTAGAGCTCGTCAGTGTTGCGCGCACGGAATTTGTAGAAAGGTTTCAGAATGCGTAAAGCGGTGCGACACTGCAAGTTAGCGCGGTAAAGCAAAGCCTTGTCGCCGCAAAACGACACCATACGCCTGCCCGGCACCACATTCTCGGCGCCCAAAGCGCGAAGTTCATCGGCCAAAACCTCCTCAAGACCCTGGAAAGTCTTGGCCACCATTTCAAAAGTATTATCCATTATTGTCAAAATCGCTAAGTTTCTGCAAAGTTACGAAAACTTCCGCACATACGCCCCCTTTTCCGCAAAAAATATTGCAAAGCGCCCAGCAGGCCTATGCCCGCAGCGGTGCAAAATGGTTTTACAACGAAGTGCTGGTAAAAGAGAAGTGATCTTTTGATTAAATTATCACATTCCAGTACCCACCTCGTGCTCCACCAATTCTTTCTAAACGACCTTCCGACTTAAGCTTTTCAATATATATTGAATTGTAGATGACGGAACGTTCAGCATCGCTACCAGCTCCTTTCTCGTTATCCTCGGGTCTTCTGAAATCAGATTCAATAATCTTTCTCTGGTGGGTAGATCTTTCTGCCCCATTTTCTGACCCATTTTCTGCCCCATTTTCTGACCTACAATAGCCGGTATGCCGCCGTTGCGCCAACTAAAATCA
>CAMGBT010000101.1 GCA_946011725.1 uncultured Bacteroidales bacterium
GTACGGTGGTGTGGGAGGTCGCGTAGGGAAACAATCCCTACGCTCCTACCCGATTCTATCACCGCCGCGCCGGCGAGGTCTCCCCAACCCCATCGCGCCGCGCCAATCACGGCTCTTTCATTTAAGCTTCGGAAATCGCAAATCGCGGCTAAACGAATAAAACGAATCAACGAATTAACGAAGAATATTAAAAATTCGTTATTTCGTTAATTCGTTTCTTCGTTTAACCCCGCGACTGCGCCTTAAATGAAAGAACCGTGCGCGCCAATGCGCTTTTTTGCGAAAACTCTCGGTTTATTGGCCGAAATTTCGTACCTTTGCAGAAATTTTTGCTAATATATGATTGATGATTCTCTGATGCCTCGAATTGAGGCGCATACCACCCGTTTTAAAGAAATTGAAACCTTGTTGGGCGACCCCGATGTGGCCGCTGACCAGCGCCGCTTCGTCAAGCTCACCAAAGAATATAAACATCTCGGCCAACTGATGCGCTTGCTCGCTAACCATGCCGACCAGTTGTCGAATATCGAGTTCTACCAAGAAGTCATTGAGCTGGACGAATCGCCGGCCGAGGTGCAAGCAGCCACCGACTCGCTTGCCGCTGCCCGCGCCGAAGTGGAGCGCATCGAGGAAGAAATCAAACTGTTCCTGCTGCCCAGCGACCCGGAGGATGACAAGAATGTAATCCTCGAAGTGCGCGCCGGCACCGGTGGCGACGAAGCCGCCCTCTTTGCCGGCGACCTCACCAAAATGTATCTCAAATTCTGCGAGCGCCATGGTTGGACCGTAGCCATCACCTCCGAGAGCCCCGGCGCCGTGGGCGGATACAAGGAAGTGGTGATGTCGGTCAGCGGCGAAGGCGTTTACGGCATCCTCAAATACGAAAGCGGCGTGCACCGCGTGCAGCGTGTGCCCGCCACCGAAACCCAAGGCCGCGTGCACACCTCCGCCGCCACCGTGGCCGTCTTGCCCGAAGCCGAGCCTTTCGAAGTGGAAATCAACGAAGGCGAAATCAAGTGGGACACCTTCCGCTCCGGCGGCGCCGGCGGCCAGAATGTCAACAAGGTGGAATCGGGCGTGCGCCTGCGCTACAACTGGAAGAACCCCAACACCGGTGTGGTAGAGGAAATCCTCATCGAATGTACCGAAACCCGCGACCAACCAAAAAACAAGGAGCGCGCACTCAGCCGTCTGCGCACCTTCATCTTCGATAAAGAGCACCAAAAATACATCGACGACATCGCCTCACGCCGCCGTACACTCGTGTCAACCGGCGACCGCTCCGCCAAAATCCGCACCTACAATTTCCCCCAAGGCCGCGTGACCGATCACCGCATCAACTACACCACCCACAACCTCCCCGCCATCCTTGCCGGCGACCTCGACGACCTGCTCTACGCCCTCTCCTCCACCGAAAACGCCGAGCGCCTCAAAGCCGCTGAATTCTAATCACTTAGCAACCAAAATCAATCCCCAAGATATGAAACGTACTCAATTAGTCGACAACATTCTGAGCCGCGGCTCGTTCCTCTGCGTCGGCCTCGACCCCGACCAAACCAAAATGCCCAAACACCTCGCCGAAAAAGGTGCCGAAGGCCTGCTCGAGTTCAACAAAGCCATCGTAGACGCCACCGCCCCCTATGCCGTGGCCTACAAACCCAACCTCGCATTCTACGAAGCACTCGGCGCCGACGGCCTCCGTGCTTTCGAACAAACCTGCCAATACATCCGCCAAAACCACCCCGACCAATTCATCATCGCCGACGCCAAACGCGGCGACATCGGCAATACCGCCCGCATGTACGCCCGCGCATTCTTCGAACAAGTGGGCGTGGACGCCGTCACCGTAGCACCCTACATGGGCGAAGACTCCGTCAAACCATTCCTCGAATTCGACGACAAATGGGCCGTGGTGCTCGCCCTCACCTCCAATAAGGGCTCCCTCGACTTCCAAATGATTGAAGACAAGCACGATACACCGCTGTTCGAACGTGTGGTAAAACGCGTGCAGCAGTGGGGCACACCTGTCAACACCATGTTCGTCGTAGGCGCCACCCGCGGTGAACTCATCGGCCAAGTACGCAAAGCCGCCCCCCGCAGCTTCTTCCTCGTACCCGGTGTAGGTGCCCAAGGCGGCAGCCTCGAAGAAGTGTGCCAATACGGCCTCATCGACGAAGTAGGCCTGCTGGTCAACTCTTCCCGCGGCATCATCCACGCCTCCTCCGGCGACGATTTCGCCCAAGCCGCCGCCCAAGCCGCCGCCACCCTCGCCGCCCAAATGCGCGCCATCCTCACCGCCCGCGGCCTGCTCTAACCCCGTCCGCGCGTCGCTCGGCTCCCGCGCCCGCTTTTTTGTTAAGGCTCTGAGCTTTAGCGAAGTTCAGCTCCGCCCGCCGTTCCGCGGGAAAACCGGGGCAGAAAACGGCTTTGCGCAGAAGCCATTAAAAAAATTGCGAAAAAATGCGGTATTATCGAAAATTTTCCGTAATTTTGCAGTGCTAAACGCCCACGCGGCGAAATGTGTTATGAATTATGTAACTTTCTAAAATATATTGAAATGACTTTAGACAATTTCAACTTTTCCGGTAAAAAAGCCATCGTGCGCGTAGACTTCAACGTGCCCCTGGACGAAAATGGTCACATCACCGACGATACCCGCATCCGCGGCGCTCTCCCCACTCTGAAAAAAATCCTTGCAGATGGCGGTGCTCTCATCATCATGTCGCACATGGGCAAACCCAAAGGCAAAGTGAATCCCAAAATGTCGCTGGGCCAAATCAAGGACGCCGTTGCTGCCGCTCTTGGTTGCGAAGTGAAGTTCGCCCCTGACTGCGCCAAGGCTGCCGACGCTGCTGCCGCCCTCCAACCCGGCGAAGTCCTCCTGCTCGAAAACCTCCGCTTCTATCCCGAAGAAGAAGGCAAGCCCGTGGGCATTGACAAAGCCGATCCCGCTTACGATGAAGCCAAGAAGGCCATGAAAGCCGCTCAGAAAGAGTTCGCCAAGACCCTCGCTTCGTATGCCGACGTGTACGTGAACGACGCCTTCGGCACCGCTCACCGTCGCCACGCTTCCACCGCTGTTGTTGCTGACTTCTTCGACGCTGACCACAAGATGCTCGGCTACCTGATGGAGAAAGAAGTGAAAGCTGTGGACAACGTGCTTAACAACATCACCCGCCCGTTCACCGCTATCATGGGCGGCTCGAAAGTGTCCACCAAAATCGGCATCATCGAAAACCTCATGGACAAAGTCGACAACCTCATCCTCTGCGGCGGTATGACCTACACCTTCGCCAAGGCTCAAGGCGGTAAGATCGGCTTGTCCATCTGCGAAGAAGACAAGCTCGACCTCGCTCTGGAAATCATCCGCAAGGCTAAAGAAAAAGGCGTGAACCTCGTGCTCGGCACCGACTGCGTGGCCGGCGACAAGTTCTCCAACGACGCCAACACCCAAGTATGCCCCTCCAACGACGTTCCCGACGGTTGGGAAGGCATGGATGCCGGCCCCGCCACTCGCGAAGCCTTCGCCAAGGTTATCCGCGAATCCAAGACCATCCTGTGGAACGGTCCCGCCGGTGTGTTCGAATTCGACAACTTCACTGCCGGCTCGCGCACTATCGCCGACGCTATCGTGGAAGCTACCGCCAACGGTGCCTTCTCTCTGGTAGGTGGCGGTGACTCCGTGGCTTGCGTTAACAAGTTCGGTTTGGCCGACCAAGTATCTTACGTATCGACCGGCGGCGGCGCTCTGCTCGAAGCCATCGAAGGTAAGGTGCTCCCCGGCATCGCAGCCATCAAAGGCGAATAATTATTAACGAAATACTCTGAAAAGGTAGCTAAGATAGCCTCATAGCTATTTTGGCTACTTTTTTGATTGACAATGCATTACGACTTTCAGTGGATAGCTGACCACGCAGCAGAGGATGCCACTCGGTTGCGCTTGCGCTACGGCGCCGAACGTGCCGCCGACATTCTGCAGATAGAATGCCGGCGGCGGTTTGGCGGCAAGTTGCGCCACACGCTGGCGGCCAAACCCGAGTTTGTGTTCCCCACGGCCTTGGCCGGCGAGCAGAGCACCTCGGACGCGCTGGCCGCGTACCACAGTTCGCTGCTGCAAGAGGGCGAACGCGTGGCCGACCTCACCGCCGGTTTGGGCGTGGATGCCATGGCTATGTCGCTGAAAACCAACGTGGTGGCTGTGGAGATGGAACAGCTGAAAGTGGACGCGTTGCGGCTCAATGCCCGCCACTTGCCGCAGCTAACCGCCGTGTGCGCCGACTGCCGTCACTGGCTCGCCGAGCAGGCCGACAAGGCGTTCTCCACGGTGTTCATCGATCCCGCGCGCCGCGCGGCCGATGGCGGTAGGGTGTATGCGCTGACCGACTGCGAGCCTAACGTGGTGGATATGCTCGGCCAACTTCGCCGCGTGTGCAATCGGCTGATAATCAAGGCATCGCCGATGCTCGACATCACACACACGCTCTCGCTGCTGCCCGATGCCGTGCGCGTGATAGCCCTCGGCACCACCACCGAGTGCAAGGAGCTGGTGATTGAGTGCCGATTCGACGCCACCGTGGTTGAGCCCACCATTGAAGCGGTGACCCTCACCCCTGATGGTGAGGTCGTGTCGCGGATGCAATTCCTTCGCAGTGAGGAAGTTAGCGCCGAAGCGGAGTGCGCCGAGCCGTCGGCGGGCATGTGGCTTTACGACCCGTATCCGGCGGTGATGAAGGCCGCGCCGATGCGTTCGCTCGGCTCGCGATACGGCGTGTACAAGCTCGCGCCGCAGTCGCACATGTGGCTGAGCGCCAACCGCGTGGACGATTTCCCCGGCCATGCCTATCGCGTGGAGCGAGTGGAGCAGTGCTCGTCGCGCGTGCTCAAACAGCTTGCCAATCAACGACTTAAAGCATCAATTTCCACCACCAATTTCCCCATGACGGCCGACGCGCTTCGCGCCCGTTTGCGCGCCGCCGACGGCCCCGCACGCCTGTTCGCCTCCACCGATGCCGCCGGCCGACGTGTGCTGATTTTTACCTCACCATTCACCCCAACTACCTGATTATGAGCGTATATTTACAGGTTGAAGACCTTACCAAAAGTTATGGATTCCGCATGCTCTTTGCCGGAGTGACCTTCGGCGTGGACGAGGGCAATAAGATCGGCGTCATCGCCAAAAACGGAACCGGCAAAACCACCTTGCTGTCAATCATCGCCGGGGTGGAGGCTCCCGATTCGGGCAAAATCACCTGGCGCAGCGGGGTGAGGGTAGGGTACTTGCCGCAGCAGCCCGCGTTCGTGGGCAATCCCACCGTGGCGGAGGCCGCCCTTGCCGGCGACGACCCCGTGGCCGCCATCGTGCGCGGCTACGAAGCCGCCCTCGCCGGCGGCGATGCCAAGGCCATCGAGGAGGCATCGCACCGTATGGACACTGCCAACGCGTGGGACTATGAGGATCGCCTGCGCCAACTGCTTTCGCGCCTGAAAATCACCGACTTAAGCGCTCGCGTCGACACCCTCAGCGGCGGCCAGCGCAAGCGCGTGGCTCTGGCTTCGGTGCTGATGTCCAACCCCGATATGCTCATCCTCGACGAACCCACCAACCACCTTGATATTGAGGTGATTGAGTGGATCGAAACCTACCTCAAACGTTCGCGTGCCACCCTGCTGATGGTCACCCACGACCGTTATTTCCTCGACCGCGTGTGCAACCGCATCATCGAAATCGACAACAGCCAAATCTACTCCTACGACGGCAATTACGACTACTACCTGCGCCGCCGTGCCGAGCGCATCGAGGCCATGACCGCCGAGTTGGCGCGCGTGAAGAACACTTTGCGCCGCGAGCAGGAGTGGATGAGCCGCCAGCCGCAGGCTCGCGCCGGCAAGGCCAAGTATCGTATCGACAATTTCTACGACCTCAAAGCGCGCGCTGCCGTCGACCTGCGACAGCGCGATGTGCGCCTCGAAAACCAATCCTCCTACATCGGCTCCAAGATTTTCGAGGCGGTTGAAGTATCGAAAGCCTTCGGCCCAAAGGTGATTCTCGACAAGTTCTCTTACACATTTGCGCGCTACGAAAAGGTGGGCATCATCGGCCCCAACGGTGTGGGTAAATCCACCTTTATCAAGATGTTACAAGGTCTCGAGCCCATTGACTCCGGCCATTGGGACGTGGGCACCACCGTGCGCTTCGGCTATTACAGCCAGGACGGCATAGCCTTCAACGAGAACGACAAAGTGATAGACGCCGTGACACGTCTTGCCGAGGACATCGAAATCAAGGAGGGCGAACATATAGCTCCGATGCAGTACCTGCAACGCTTCCTGTTCAGCGTGCCCGACCAGCAGAAGTACATCCACACGCTCAGCGGCGGCGAGCGTTGCCGCCTGCATTTGGCCACCGTGTTGATGCGTCGGCCCAATTTCCTTATCCTCGACGAACCCACCAACGACCTCGACATCGTCACCCTCGGCATCCTCGAAGAGTACCTCGCCGAATTCAAAGGCTGCGCCATCATCATCAGCCACGACCGTTACTTCCTCGACAACATTGTCGACCACCTCTTCGTGATGGAAGGCAACGGGGTGGTGCGCGACTTCCCCGGCAACTACTCCGAATACCGCCGGTGGGCCGACGAGCAGCAACGACTTCAAGCCGCCGACAAACCCGCCGACAAGCCCGTCGCGAAGGAGAAACCGCGCCAACAGCGCCCCGAAAAGCTCACCTACAAGGAGCAACGCGAGTTTGAAGCCCTCACCGCCGAACTTGACCAACTCAACGCCGAGAAAGCCGCCCTCGAAGCATACTTCAACGCCGGCGGCGCCGACGACATCGCCGAAAAATCACGACGCTACGAAGAGCTCAAAGACCTCCTCGACGAGAAGGAACTCCGCTGGCTCGAGCTCTCCGAAAAGGCCTGATCGCCGGCCGGTTGCGCAGCAGCTCGGCTTCCGCCTCGCCACAGAACCCAAGGTGGGCGCGGGGCGCTTCCGCGCCGCTCGGCTTCCGCCTCGCCACCGGACCGCACCGCGGCGGG
>CAMGBT010000102.1 GCA_946011725.1 uncultured Bacteroidales bacterium
TCTACCTGAGTGGATTTTACGATGGCAACGATACCCAAGGGCAAGCAGCAGAACAAGGTTGCAAGGATTGTCCATATCAAGTAGTTTTCGGGGCACGGGGGCATACCTTGCGGATACTGCTGATACTGAGGGTACTGCGGCTGGCCATACTGCTGTTGGCCGTACTGCGGATTTTGCGGGTATTGGGGATTCTGCTGGTATTGCGGATATTGCTGTTGGCCGTACTGCGGATTCTGCGGGTACTGCGGATACTGGGGATTTTGCGGGTAACTCATGTTTGTTTAAATCAATGGGCTCTCTCCATTGCTTTGTGATTAGTAATCAAAGATGTGAGAGCTATACATCTTTGGCTGTTGGTGGCTTTAGCCGTTGCAAATTTAATAATTATTCCGCTTCCTAACAAGAAATTTGCGAAAAAAAGTACAAAATATAGGCCTTTTTACACAAAATTTCAAAAGCCGGCGGTGAAATATGGTTACGTTTTTACATTAACTATTCGTTCATGCGGTTAAACCGCTCGCACAAGCATAGTGAATAGCACAATATTTTGGCCGTTTGGGGATTTTTTGCTAACTTTGGGGCAAATTATAGTTATGACAATGGATTCTGACAAGAAAACAATATTGGTGGTGGGTGCCGGCGGCTTCATCGGCGGCTTCATCGCCAAGGAAGCGCTCCGCCGCGGCTTCGACACGTGGGTGGCGGTGCGCGCTTCGACCTCGCGCCGCTATTTGGACGACGAGCGGTTGCACTTCGTGGAGCTGGACTACGACGACGTCGACGCCATGGAGCAGACCCTCGAACAAGCGCTCCCCGCCCCCGGCGGTTGGGACTATATCATATGGAATTTGGGCGCCACCAAGGCTGCTAACTTCATGATTTTCAACCAAGTGAACTTTGTGTACCCGCGCAACTTCGTGGAGCTGCTGCGCCGTCGCAACTGGGTGCCGCAGAAGTTTCTCTACATGAGTTCGCTCAGCGCCATCGGCCCCGGCGACGAGAAGAATTACACTCCGCTGAGCGCGCAAACGGTGCCCAATCCCAACACCCGCTACGGCCTGTCGAAAATCAAGACCGAGACCTACTTGGAGACCCTCACCGACTTCCCGTGGATAATCTTCCGCCCCACCGGCGTGTACGGCCCCCACGAAAAGGACTACCTGCTGATGATCAAGACCATCGACGCCCACTGGGACGTGAGCATGGGCTTCCGCCGGCAGTTGCTCACCTTCATCTATGTGGATGACTTGGTGGAAGCCATGTACCAAGCCTTGGCCTCGCCCGACACCGTCCGCCGCAAGTACATCATCAGCGAGGACCGCGCCTACTCCCAAAAGGACTTCCGCACCTTGGTGGCTAAAGCCTTAGGTCACAAGGTGGTAATCCCGCTGAAGCTGCCCATGTGGGTGGTGTACATCGCCTCCGTAATCTGCGAAAAATGGGCCGGGGTGAGCGGCAAAACCTCCACCCTCAACCGCGATAAGTTCAAGATCATGCGCCAGCGCAATTGGTCGTGCGACATCTCCGATGCGCAGCGCGACTTCGGCTTCCAGCCCAAGTTTTCGCTCGAACGCGGCGTGGCCGCCACCGTCGAAGCTTACCTCAACGAGAAAAACAGCCGCAAGAAATGAAGCAACGCATACCCTGGTGGTTCATCCTCATCAACGTGGCCGCCGCCCTGCTGCTGATGCTGCTGAGCGGCCCGGCGACGCAAGCGCTCGGCGATGCCGCCACGCCGGTCGACTTCGGCTGGCTCTTCCCAGTGTACGCCCTGGCCTCCGCCGCCTTGGCCGTGGCTTCGTATCCGCAGCGCCGCACCGTGGCGTGGATACTCACCGCCGTGATGCTTGTGGCCGCCGCAATGCTGCTAATCCTCAGTAACTATGGACATTGAACAATACGCCACCGAGCATAGCGACCCCCAGTCGGCCCAATTAGCCGACCTCTATCGCCGCACCCACCTCCACCGCCTCTACCCGCGCATGTGTTGCGAGCCGCTCCAAGGCCGCCTGCTCAAAATGCTCACCCGCATGGTGGCGCCCCGCCGAATCCTGGAGTTGGGCGCCTTCAGCGGCTACTCCACCCTGTGCTACGCCGAAGGCATGCCGCCCGATGCCGAGCTCTTCACCATCGAAGTTGACGACGAAGTGGCCGACGACCTCCGCGCCGAGTTCGATGCCTCGCCCTGGGGCCAACGCATCCACCTCCACGTGGGCGATGCCCTCGACATCATCCCCTCACTCAGCGCCCACGAGCCGTGGGACATGGTGTTCATCGACGCCAACAAGCGCCAATACGCCGACTACTACCGCCTGCTGCTCCCGCGCCTCGCCCCCGGCGGATACATCATAGCCGACAACACACTGTGGAGCGGCAAAGTGCTCGACACAGCCGCCAACCACGATGCACAAAGCACCGCCATCGACCATTTCAACAAGCTCGTGGCCGCCGACCCCGCCGTAGAAAAAGTCATCATCCCCCTACGCGACGGCCTCACCATCATCCGCAAAAAACTCCCCGAGGAACTATGAAGAAGAAGACGATTTTGGACCTTGACCGCTTGAGCGCGGAGCAATTCCACGCGGCGCCGAAGTTGCCGCTGACGGTGGTGCTCGACAACGTGCGCTCGCTCAATAATATCGGCTCGATTTTCCGCACCTGCGACGCCTTTGCCGTGGAGCGGTTGGTGCTGTGCGGCATCTCGCAGCCGCCACCCTCGCCGGAGATTCACAAAACGGCCTTGGGCGCGGAAGATTCCGTGGATTGGTCGTACTTCGCCACCACCGCCGAGGCGGTCGACGCGCTCCAAGCCGCCGGCTATGTGGTGTGCTGTCTGGAGCAGGTCGAAGGCTCCGTGAGCCTTGAAGCCTTCCGCCCCGATACCGAGCGCCGCTACGCCGTCATCGCCGGCCACGAGGTGGACGGCGTGGACCAGCTGATTGTCAACCGTTGCGACCATTGCCTCGAGATTCCGCAGTTCGGCACCAAGCACTCGTTGAACGTGGCCGTGTCGACCGGCATCACCATCTGGCATTTCTTTAATCACTTGCATATCAAATAGTTATGAACGCATTCTTACGCATAATCGCTGCGGCGGCAGTGTCACTTTCCGCCATCATTCCCATGAACGCCACCCTTCGTCCTCGCCCGCTGGTGCCCGGCGACACCATCGCCATCCTGGCCCCATCCGGCCCCATCGATTCCACCATAGTACGTGCCGCCGCCGCCAAGATTGACTCCGCCGGCTTCGCCGTGAAAATCTATCCTCACACCTTCGGAAAGAACGGCTACTGCTCCGGCACTGTCGACGAGCGCCTGGCCGACCTTACCGACGCCTTCACCAACCCCAACGTGCGCGCAATCATCTGTGCACGTGGCGGTTACGGATTCGTCCACCTGCTCGACAGCTTGCAACGTCTGCCCCTGCGCGACGACCCCAAATGGGTGGTCGGATTCAGCGACATCACCGCCTTCCACGGCCTGATGGCGTCCAAAGGCATTGAGAGCATACACGGCCTGATGTGCGCCGGCATCCGCCGCGGTTTCGGCGACCCCGACATCGCCGCCATCTTCGACATCATGCAAGGCCGCCGCAACCAAGTGGCCTTCGCGCCCGACGCCCGCAACCACCTCGGCTCCGCCCGCGGGCAGCTCCTCGGCGGCAACCTCGCCGTATTGGCCCAACTCATCAACACGCCCTTCGACTTAGTCCAACCCGGCTCAATCCTCTTCATCGAAGACGTCGGCGAACCAATCTACAAGATGGAACGCATCCTTTACCAACTCCGTCTCAGCGGCGCCATCGATCGCCTCAGCGGCATCATCGTGGGCCAATTCACCAACTACAAGCCCGACGAAACTTTCGCCTCCATGGAGGAAATGATCGCCCAAACCTTGGCCCCGTACAACATTCCCATCGTGTTCAACGCCCCCATCGGCCACGTGGACCACAACGTGCCGGTAATTGAATCTGCCGACGTGCTGTTAGAAGTAACCGCCGACGGCGTAACCCTCACATACGAGTGAATACCATAGTTTCAGGTGGGGACTTTTTAGACTACGACCTCGGCCAGGTCAAAATCTATGTCCGACACAACTCCAAGCACATCTCCAGCTCTTGGAAGGATAACACCCTGTGTATCAACGTACCCAAAGGTACTCCCCGCGACCTCTTCCAAAAGATCTTCGTTGAGCAAATCAAGCCAGATGCGTTGGCCATGAAGCCAAAAAATGCCGACGTAATCGACAGCGAACTCCTCCACATCGACATCACCACTTCCAGCAGCGTAAAATACGGCGAAGTGCAAGCCGACTACATTGGAATTTTTGATAACAAGGTCACATACAAGATTTTGGTAAACCAAAAAATGAACATCAACGCACCCACCGTGCGCCAATCCATCACCGTACTCGTCAACAAGATCAAGCGCCGGGTGGTGCACGTGATGGTCGTGGCCGAAGCGTGGGATATCGCCCGCCGATTAAACATAAGCATAATAAGAGAAATCAAAGCGACCACCTCATATACCCGCTGGGGATCCTGCAACGGCCGCGGCGTCATCGCCCTGAGCCACCTGTTGGCCACCTGCCCCTACCGCAAACGCGTCGAAACCATCACCCACGAATTCGCCCACCTCACCTACATGGACCACTCTCCCGCTTTCCATGCCCTCCACCAACAATACCTCCGCCAAATTCTCCCCAACCCCTAACCGCCCCCGCATCACAAACAAACTACGTAATTTTCTCCAACGAACGACGTAGGTTTTTTAACGTCTTACGTCAAAAAACCTACGTTTTACGTTTAAACCGCAGGCGCGCGGCTCTTATAAATGCTGCGGGGAGGAGTACCAGTAGACGGTGGCGCCGTCGCGCTCGAGGGTGAGGCGCTGACGGGTGTATTCTTTCAGAGTGAAGGCGTAGGAAGGTTGGCCCAAGGGCGCGAGGACTATCTTGTCGTGGTCCGTGCCCCACGAGCCCATCTGCTGGGTGGTGATAGGGTCGGAGCCGTTCGCCACAGTGTGCAGGATGATGAGGGAAGCGTCGGCGCGCAGAGTGTACTCGGTGTAGTCGTACACAGCGTCGGAGGTGATGGTGCCCTCGTACCAAGTGCCCGTGATATTTACGTATTCAGGCTCATCGTCGGAGCAGGCGGTGAGAGAGACGGTGAGGAGGATGGTGGCCAGCACCATCAGGGTGGAAAAAATTCGTTTCATAGTTAGAAGTCGCTAAAAAGTTTGGGACGGATTACGATACCTATGCGGATTTGTGATTTGAACACTTTATAGTCGAGCAGGCCCTCGCCGTAGCCGTTGTAGTATTGGAGGAAGATGCACTGGTTTTCCCTGGGGGTGAAGCGGTAGGCGAGTTCCACGATGGTGTTGTAGCTAAGGTCCCAACCTTCGCGCTTGATTAGGGTGAGGCCGGCCGAGAAGCGGCGGTTGTCCGACACATATTGGGCCGATGCTTGACAGATGCCGCAGTATTTGAGGATGTCTTTATTATTTTGGCCATCGATGATGGGAATCCAGAACTTTGCGGCCACGTTGATGTTGGGGGTGAGCATGATGTTGCCGGCGAAGGAGATCTTATTCCACGAGCGCGAGTCGATACTGTCCTTGCCGTTGCTTTCGTGCTCAATCATCATAGAGAGCTTGCCGATGTAGCGATTCTTTACGAAGAGCGGCTTACATATGCCGATGCCGGGGTTAAAGTTGAGATCGGTCATGGGCAGAGACTCTTCCAACACGTTCCAAAAGCACTTTTGGCTGTAGAACAGGTAAAGGTAAGTGCCGCCGGGCAGGGTGGCGTTGGTGAGGCGCTGCTGCACGGATATTTGAAACTTGACGTTAGTGTTTTGCGCAGTGGGCTTACCGTTGAACAGAGGCGGACCAATCACGAAGTAATTGTCCTTATACAGCGAAAAGTAAGGTTGATTGCTCCAGTCTTGGCGCACACTGTCAGGGTCGAACACGCCGTGCGACGACACAATCTGAGCCTGCGCCGCCATAGGCAGCAGCGCTATCAGGGCGATAAAAAGGTAGTTCAGCAAGTGAAAAAAGCGGTTCATCTTCTGTAAGCGGTTAATGCCTGCAAAGTTAGTGAAAAAAAAGCAAACAGCCACAAGTAGTGTACAAAAAGACCAATTTTTGCGCCAAAACAGCCAATTCCACCCGCCCATCCCCCAAAATCACCCCAACCCACAGTCGTAAAGACGATTACCTACGATTTTTTACGATTGCCATTCGGGCGTATTGCGCGTCCCTACTGATTCTGACCATTTTTCGTGGCCTCGGCGATGCCCGGAGAAAAAATTTTTTGGGGTGGGTGATAGATTTGGGGTGGGGGTGCGATCTTTATCTATGAAAAGCAAACAGAACCATTCATCACTAAGGCTGTTTCTGACTCATTCATCACTGATATTGCATAAGAAAAAATTTTAAAGGTTAGTTAGTTAGCAAAAGTCCCCGACCGCGTTGGCCGGGGTTTTTGATGCAATAAAATAGGTATTTCATACAAAATCGGACGATTTGTTTGGTGATTTATTTATTTGTTTATAAATTTGCGGTACAAAATTTTTCAATCGCCTATTCATTAAATCATTATCAATATGAGCAATACCATCACTATCGGTCGCAGCCGTAACTGCAATGTGGTTGTGTCAAACGAGCGAGTAAGTCGCGAACATGCGCGCATCTCTGTGCAAAATGGCCAATTCATTTATGAGAATTTGGGCTCGAATGGCACCACTCTCAACGGCCAACCTATAACTGGTCCAACGGTTATCAATCCCGGCGACAACATTATGTTGGCCGACGTTGCCCCTCTTCCCTGGGATGATGTAATGGGCCTGTTGTCGAACGACAGCGAAGGCACACCGACTGCCTTCAATCCGCGCTCCAACCATGACCAACCGCAGCAACCCGCACTCGGCTACGCACCGCAGCAACCCGCACTCGGCTACGCA
>CAMGBT010000103.1 GCA_946011725.1 uncultured Bacteroidales bacterium
GGGGGTTGGGGGTGGGGGGTTGGGGGGGGTGTTGGTTGGGTGGGGGGTTGTGTGTGGGTGGTGGTGGGGTTTTAAATAGCGATGCAGCTACCCTCGCGGGCAACTGCATCATCTAACCTATGATTCACTTATTTGTAGTTTGCAAAGATAATACTTTTCTTATATATAGCACTCTATTTTAACTTGCATTAACCTTTCTATACATTTGTTTACAATAGTGGGCGGGGTGGGGGTAGCTATTATAGCTATTTTGGCTATTGTAGCTATTATAGCTTTTTGGGTTAGCTGAGGAGGGTGGGGGGAGGGGAGATTAGGTAGAGGTGGCGGGTGGCGCGGGTTAGGGCGGTGTAGAGCCAGCGGAGGAATTCGATGGAGGTTTCTTGTGGGGGGATGTAGCTGAGGTCGACGATTACGTTGGCCCATTGTCCGCCTTGGGCTTTGTGGCAGGTGAGGGCGTAGGCGTATTTGACTTGGAGGGCGTTCCAGTATTCGTTGTCGGCGAGGGTTTTGGCTATGTTTTCGGGGGGAATTTGGGCGGTGATGCCTTGGTAGAGGCGTTGGAGGGATTCGGAGTCGAGGGCGGGTGCGGGGCCGTTGAGGCAGTCGAGCATGATTTTGGCGGTGAACTCTAAGGAGGGGGAGTCGATGGGTGCGAGGGTGACGGTGGCGAAGCGGAGGCCGTAGCGGACTTCGGCGGGTCCGACGTGGGTGATTTGGAGGATTTCGCCGTTGGCGATGAAGTCGAGTCCTTTGACGGAGCGGGTCCAGAAGTAGTTGTTTTTTGCCACGATGAGGCGGTCGCCGGGGGCGAGTTCTTCTTCGCGGTCGAGGACTTGGAGGCGGATGCCGCGGTTGCATTCGGTGGCGGCGAAGTTGGCGCGGGTGATGATGATGGTTTGGTCGACGCCGTCGCGTCGGTATAGGTTGTCGAGGAGGTCGGGTAGGTCGGGGCCTTCGACCACGGAGAGGTCGGGGTATCCGTTGATGGGGAGTTTGAGGTCGACGGCGATGCCTTGTTGGACGGCGGACATGATGCGTCGGATTCGTGTGGCGGCGGCGAGGATTCCGGATTGGGCGCCTTGTCGGGCGACGTCGGTGAGGGTGGCGCGCGAGACTTTGAGGCCCATGTTGCGGAGGACGGCGGGGTCCATGGCGGGGGAGATGGATTGGCCGACGGGCGGGAGTTGGGCGGTGTCGCCGAGGAATATGAGGCGGCAGTCGACGGCGGAGAATACGTATTGTATAAGGTCGGTGAGGAGGTCGGAATTGCGGTCGGCGGCGGGGATCATGGAGGCTTCGTCGACGATGAACACGCCGTGGTCGAGGTTGTTGTCGCGAGTGCCGACGTGGCCGGGGATGCCGGCGATGGCGTGTTTGTAGATTTTGCGGTGGATGGTGGCGGCGGGGGCGCCGGCTGCGGCGGCGAAGACCTTGGCGGCGCGTCCGGTTGGGGCGAGCAGGAGGGTGGGGATTTTGCAGAGGGCGAGGGCTTTGACCAGTGCGCCGGTGAGGGAGGTTTTGCCGGTGCCGGCGTAGCCGTTGAGGATGAAGACGCGGTCGTCGGAGCAGCCGGAAGAGCGGGCGCAGAAGCGGGCGAGGGCGGCGGCCACCTGAGCCTGCTGTTCGTTGGGGGTGAACGGCAGGAATGATATGATGGTGGAGGTGAAGTCTTCGGCGGTCATGGCGAGTTATTTTGCGTCGAGCGAGAGGATTTCCTCGAAGATTGCCACGGCTGTGGCCACCGACTTGACGTTGGCGATGGCGAAGCTTTGGCGGGCCGTGTTGCGGCGGATTTCCACGCGTCGGGGGTGGGCGTTGAGGTAAGCGAGGATGCGACCGAACATGGGCGACATGTAGTAGGCCTTGTTGCTTTCGTCGACGAAGTAGATGTACATTTTGCCGCCTTTGAGGTTGACTTTTTCGATGCCGAGGTGCCGGGCGAGTCGGCGGAGCTTGGGGATGAGGAGGAGTTCGGCGGTTTCGGGCGGATATTGGCCGAAGCGGTCGCGGAGGCGGTCGGCGAACGCGGCTACTTGGTCATCGCGCTCGATGGAGTCGAGCTCTTGATAGAGGGCGATGCGCTCCGATGCCTGGGGCACGTAGGTGGCGGGGAGGAGCAGTTCCATGTCGCTTTCCACGGAGCATTCCGCCACGAACTCGTCGGCATCGTTGATGTCGTTTTGGGCGGTTTCGAGGTCGGCGAATTCCTCCGTGCGGAGTTCGACCACGGCTTCGCGGAGGATTTTTTGGTAAGTTTCGTATCCGAGGTCGGCGATGAAACCGCTCTGCTCGGCGCCGAGGAGGTTGCCGGCGCCGCGGATGTCGAGGTCCTGCATGGCGATGTGGATGCCTGAGCCGAGTTCCGAGAAGCTTTCGATGGCTTGAAGGCGGCGGCGAGCCACGGGGGAGAGGGCTGCACCGGGGGGTATCATCAAGTAGCAGAAGGCTTTGCGCGAGCTGCGGCCGACGCGTCCGCGGAGCTGGTGGAGCTCGCTGAGGCCGAAGTTTTGGGCGTTGTTGACGATGATGGTGTTGACGCGGGGCATGTCGACGCCGCTTTCGATGATGGTGGTGGAGAGGAGCACGTCGTAGTCGTGAGCGGCGAAGTCGATGATGGATTTTTCGAGCTGTTCGGGTGGCATTTGGCCGTGGGCCACGATGGTGCGGGCGTCGGGGACGAGGCGGTGGACCATATTTTCGAGGTTGTAGAGGCCTTCGATGCGGTTGTTGACGAAGAAGACTTGTCCGCCGCGCGAGAGTTCGAAGTTGATGGCTTCGCGGACGGTGTCGTCGTTGAGGTCGTCGACGGTGGTGACGATCGGGTAGCGGTTGGCGGGCGGGGTGGTGATGGCCGAGAGGTCGCGAGCGCCCATGAGCGAGAATTGGAGGGTGCGGGGGATGGGGGTGGCGCTCATGGTGAGGGTGTCGATGTTGACCTTGAGCTGCTTGAGGCGCTCCTTGACCGCAACGCCGAATTTCTGTTCTTCGTCGATGATTAGCAGGCCTAAGTCCTTGAATTTGACCGTTTTGCCGATGAGCTTATGGGTGCCGATGATGATGTCGATTTTTCCGGCGGCCAAGTCGGCGAGGATTTCCTTGGTTTGCTTTGGTGAGCGAGCGCGCGAGAGGTAGTCGACGCGGACGGGGAATTCGCGGAGGCGGTCGGAGAATGTGTTAAAGTGCTGATAAGCGAGGACGGTGGTAGGGACGAGCACGGCCACTTGCTTGCCGTCGGCGGCGGCTTTGAAAGCGGCGCGGATGGCCACTTCGGTTTTGCCGAATCCGACGTCGCCGCAGATGAGGCGGTCCATTGGGCGGTCGCTCTCCATGTCGGCCTTGACGGCGCGGGTGGCGGTGAGTTGGTCGGGGGTGTCCTCGTAGATGAACGAAGCCTCCAGCTCCTGCTGCATGTAGGTGTCGGGGGCGAAGGCGTGGCCTTTCTGCTCGCGGCGGGCGGCGTAGAGCTGGATGAGGTCGCGTGCGATGTCTTTGAGTTTGGACTTGGTGCGCTCCTTCATCTTGTTCCAAGCGCCTGAGCCAATGCGGTTTAGCTTGGGCGGGACGCCTTCCTTGCCGCGGTATTTGGCGAGCTTGTGGAGGGCGTGGATTGAGACGAAGATGATGTCGTTGTTTTGGTATACGAGCTTGATCATCTCCTGCATTCGGCCGCCGACGTCGGTGCGGAGCAGGCCGGCGAATTTGCCCACGCCGTGGTCCACGTGTACCACGTAATCGCCGGGTTCCAAGGCGTTTAGCTCCTTGAGCGAGAGGGCAAGGCGGCCCGAGCGGGCGCGGTCGCTGCGGAGGGTGTAGCGGTGGAAGCGGTCGAAGATTTGGTGGTCGGTGAAGATGCAGCGGCGGGCGGCGTGGTCGACGAATCCTTCGTGGATGGTGCCGTCGACGGGTTGGAAGTCGATGTGGTCGCCGCGGTCTTGGAAGATGACGCGGAGGCGTTCGAATTGCTTGGGGTTGTCGCTGAGAATCAGCAGTTTATAGCCTTTGGCGAGGAAATCGGTGAGGGTGCTACTGATTAGCTCGAAGTTCTTGTGGTAGAGGCCTTGGGGCGAGGTTTGGCAGTTGAGGGTGGCCGAGGCGTCGGGCGCTTCGGAGCCGGCGGTGAAGTAAATGCGGCGGAAGCGGGCGAAGTCGGCGGCGAAGAGGGTGGGGTCGACGATGTGGTCGACGGCGTGGAGGTCGGTGCCGGAGTCTTCGGCGGCGTGGACGGCGCTGACGCTGAGGGATGTTTGTGCGATGGCGGCTACGCGGTCGACCACCGAGTCGGGGCAGCGGATGGCCAGCAGCGAGTCGGGGTGGATGAAGCGCAGGAGCGACTGCTTGACGGTGCCGGCTTGGGCTTCGACGTCGCTGACGATGTCCACGCGGTCGAGGCGGGTTTCGGAGAGCTGGGTTTCGATGTTGAAGGTGCGGATGGAGTCGATGTCGTCGCCGAAGAAGTCGATGCGGAAGGGGAGTTCGGAGCCGTAGCCGAAGATGTCGAGGATGGAGCCGCGGACGGCGAAGTGGCCGGGTTCGTAGACGTAGTCGACCTCTTTGAAGCCCTTGTCGCGGAGCTGCTGCTGGAGGCCTACGAAGTCGAGACGGTCGCCCACGTGGAGGGAGATGGTGCCGGCGGCGATGTCGGAAGCGGCGGCCACCTGTTCGGCGATGGCTTCGGGGTAGGTGACGAGGAAGCGGACACCGCCTTGCGGGTCGGCCAAGCGGCGGAGGGATTCGGTGCGGAGGACCACGGCGGGGGCGTCCACCTGGCCGTATTTGATGTCGCGCTTGTAGCCGGAGGGGAATACGGCGATGGCTTCTTCGCCGAGGGCTCGGGCGAGGTCGAAGTAGATGTAGCCGGCGTCGTCCATGTCGGAGGCGATGACCACGATGGGGTGGGGGCTTTGGATGGCCGCGAGCATGAGCGGGGCGGCGGAACCGGCCACGGAGGTAAGGGTGGGGCGGTCGCCGCCGGTGGCGAGTAGCGATTGCAAGGCCTCGGCGCGGGCGGCGCCGGGGAAGGATGTAAGTAGGTCAGTTATAGTCATTTATCAACAGCCGGGCTGAGGATGCGGCGGTAACGCAGCGGGTCGAGGATGACGGCGCAGGCGGTGTCGTAGGTGATGTCGTAGCGCAGGGAACGGCGCACGCATTCGCCTTCGGGGAAGTAGCGTTGGGAGACTTCGCGGTCGATCATGGGGATGAGGTGGGCGCGGTTGAAGTCGAGGTCGTGGTTGAGGTCGTGGCGCATCAGCGATGCGAGGGCGTCGATGGCAGCGCGGACGGAGTCGTTGTCGTAGCCTTCGACCACGGCGGCGCGGCGGAGGTAGTCGAGGCCCATGTCGCAGATGCGGTCGTAGTTGAAGGTTTCGGGGTCGAGGAAGTGCTTAAAGCTCTCAAACACAGCGGAATCGGGGCGCCAGTCGGCGGCGAGCTCGGGTCCGTTGACTGTGGCGAAGTAAGTGGCGAAGCGGTAGGCCCAGTTGCCGGAGGTGACGTTGTAGAGGAGGCTGTTCATGGTGGTGTCCATGGCCACGATGTCGGGGGAGATGCCGCCGCCGTCGAGCACGGTGCGGCCGTGGATGGTGCGCCACTCTTTGCGGAGGGAGTCGGGCACGGGCAGGGGGTTGCCGTCGTCGTCGCGGTGGCTGTAGTCAATGACTTGGATGAGGCGGCCGCTGGGGATGTAGTAGCGGGCGCTGGTGACTTTGAGCACGCCGTTGTAGGGCATGCGGCGCGAGGTTTGCACCAAGCCCTTGCCGTAAGAGCGCGAGCCGATGATAACGGCGCGGTCGAGGTCCTGGAGCGCGCCGGCCACGATTTCGGAAGCGGATGCGCTGCCGTTGTTGATGAGCACCACCAATGGCAACTCGGGCGCGATGGGCTTGCGGGTGCTTTTGTATACCTTGCGGTCGGTGGCGTCAAAGCCCTGAATGCGAACCACTTCGGTGCCTTTTGGCACGAACAGGCTCACGATTTGGACGGCGCTTTCGAGCAGACCGCCGGGGTTGTTGCGCAAGTCGAGGATGAGGCCGTTGAGGCGGCCGGTGGCCATCATTTCAGCGAGGGCAGCCTCGATTCTGTTGTCGAGGTTCTCGTCGAAACCGGTGGTGTTGATGTAGCCGATGCCGCGGTCGTCGATGGCGTAGTAGGGCATCGGGTCCACCTGGATTTCGGCGCGGGTGATGGAGATGGCGATGACGGAGTCGCCGCAATAGGGGCGCTGAATCTTGACTTCGATGGTGGTGCTGGGGTCGCCGCGGAGCCATTTGGAGGCGTCGGAAGTGGTGGTGGCGGAGGTGATGGCGTGGCCGTCGATTTCCACGAAGCGGTCGCCGTGGCGCAGGCCGAAGTTATGGGCGGGCTTGCCCAAATGGGGCTGGTAGGCCACGATGCTGTCGCCGATTTTGGAGATTACGCAGCCGATGCCGCCGTAGTGACCGCTGGCGATGGATGTGTACTCGTCCATGTCCTCCTCGGAAAAGTAGGAGGTGTATGGGTCGATTTGGTAGAGCATATAGTCGATGGCCTGGCGAGTGAGGTCGTCCACGTCGAGGGTGTCCACGTACATTTCGTTGAGATTCTGCAGAGCGGAGGTGAAGATTCTGACGTTGCGCGAGATGCGGGCGGAGTTGGCGCGCTCGCGCGCGTTCATATTAAAAGAACATATCGCGGCCAAGAGCGTGAAGCCCGCTAATACTATTGCGAAAAACTTTTTCATACCAAATTTTTAAAAATATCTGCGAAGTTACGCAAAAGTTGGGAATAAAGCGCAATTTCAAGGGTAAAAAAACGCGTGGGGACAAATTTTTTGCATTTTTAGTAAGAAAAAAGCGAAAAAATTTGCAGGAATGAAAAATTTGCCGTAACTTTGCACCGCAAAACCCGCAAGGGGGAGCAAAATTCGCTTCAATAGCTCAGTCGGTTAGAGCATCTGACTGTTAATCAGAGGGTCGTTGGT
>CAMGBT010000104.1 GCA_946011725.1 uncultured Bacteroidales bacterium
CAAAATACCTTGTAAACTAAATATATGTTAACAATTCATAAATAGTGTTTTACTTTGAGCACTTCTCAAAAAATTGTATTACCTTTGCACTACCAAAACTGAATCTTCTGACCAAGTAAAACAACTGCAATGAGAACCCAAATCCTCAACGGCAAAATCTTCACCCCTAACGGATGGATTGAAAACGGCTCCGTGCTCATCAAAGATAGCACGATCCTCGATGTGCTCAACCATAGCAATCGCCTTTCCATGGCCGACAACGTAATCGACGCCGAAGGCGCTTACGTGCTTCCCGGTGGAATCGACATCCACGTGCACGGTGGCGGCGGCCGCGACTTTATGGAGACCTCCGAAGACGCCTTCGTTACAGCTGTTGAGGCTCACCGAGCTCACGGCACCACCTCCATCTTCCCAACCCTCTCCTCATCAACCGCCCAAATGATCTGCGACGCTTCCGTCACCTGCGAGAAGCTTATGCTCGATCCCCTTAGCGGCGTGCTCGGCCTCCACCTCGAAGGCCCTTACTTCAACCCCAAGATGGCCGGCGGTCAGTTGCGCGAAAACATCCGCGTGCCGGATCCCCAAGAGTACGTGCCCTTGGTAGAACAATTCAAATGCATCAAACGCTGGGACGCAGCTCCCGAGCTCCCCAATACAGAGCAATTCGCCCGCTACCTCCGCTCCAAAGGCGTGATCGTGGCGCTTGGCCACACTGCCGCTCGCTACGATGACGTTGAACGCGCCTACCGCGCCGGATTCAACCTCGCCACCCACTTCTACTGCGCCATGACTGCCTCCCACAAAGAAGGCATGTACCGCCACGACGGCACAGTCGAAGCCGTTTACCTTAACGACGGCATCAACGTAGAAATGATTTGCGACGGCATCCACGTGCCCCCCGTCATCCTCAAGATGATTCACAAAATGAAAGGCACCGAACACGTGGCAATCATCACCGACGCCCTGGCCTGCGCCGCTTCCGATTCCAAAACAGCCTTCGACCCCCGCGTAATCATCGAAGACGGCGTGTGCAAACTCGCCGACCGCTCCGCCCTCGCCGGCTCTATCGCCACCATGGACCGCTTGATCTACACCTGCGTCAAGAAAGCCAAAATCGCCATCGAAGACGTTGCACGTATGGCTTCCGAAACCCCGGCACGCATCATGGGCGTTTACGACCGCAAAGGCTCAATCTCCTACGGCAAAGACGCCGACATCTGCATCTACTCCCCCGACATCGTCCTCACCCACGTAATCCAAATGGGTCGCGAAATCCCCGTAGCTGCACCCGACTTCATCTAACAGCCTACTCAATATCTCAATATAATTAGGACATAAATACCTATACCATTTATAAAACAACTACTTTGTCTATAAAACACATTGCGCCTCGGCCCCCCGCCGTGGCGCTTCAATGGCGGGTCGGAAATCGCCCGGCCCCGCGGCGCTGGATGCGCCGCGGGGCCGGCAATTATCTGGTGGTCAGTTAGTTGAAGTCGAGGGAGCGGTAGCGGTTGAGGCGGGCGAGCGAGAGCTGGTAGCGGTAATCTAAGTCGATGAAGCTCAGATGGGCGGTCTTGAAGAGGTTGACCTCGTTGAGGTAGTCAATCACCGATAACTCGCCGCCCAAGAAGGCTTTGTGGAGCAAATCGAGATAGGAGGTGTCGCCGCTGAGCTCGGCGTATTGATCGATCGAGCGTTGGAGTGCTTGCGCTGCGGCGGCTTCGCCGGCGGCCTCGCTCATGGCTTGGGTCAGCTCGAAATCGTACTGCGACACGATGGCTTGTGCCTCATAGTCGGCAGCGAGGCGGCGCTGGCGCTGTGAGTACGACGGCAGGCGCAAAGTGACGGTGAGCCCGTGGAAGTTGGTATGGTCTTCGTAGCTGAATTGGTAGCCGAGCGACAAGGTGGGCCATGCTTGTCGGCGGACGGCCGATGCCTGATACTGAGCGGATTGGGCATTAAGCCGTCCGAGGTGGTATTGGTAATAGTCCTCGGGGTTGGTGCTGGCAGCGGTGAGTGTCTGCACCGGGTAAGCGTCCCAAATGGGTGCGTCGGCATTGAAGTCGGCGCCCTGTGCGCGTAGGGAGGCTTGCAGCGAAGCCAGATCGGCGCGGCAGGCATCGATGCTGCGGTCGTTGTCGAGGATGGAGAGTTGCAACTTGCGCACATCCAGCACCGTGGCATTGCCAAGTTCGAACGAGCGGCGAGTGAGGGAGTCGATTTTGGCCAAATTTTGGCCGAGTTCAACGTAGAAGGCCAACCGCTGTTTGGCATTGATGATGTCGATAATCAACTGCTTCACAGACAGTGCTTTATCAGCCCAAATAGCCGCCTTGGCATAGTCGATGGCTTGCGCTTGGGCATTGATGGCGCCGCGGCGAGCGGAGTACACCCACGGCATTTCGAACTCTTGGCTGACGCCGACGCTGTAGCGATTGCCGGAGGCTTCGTTGCCCCAGAGGTGTTCGAAGTCAACCTCGGCGCCTGGGAGCGTGTTCTCCGCCCGAGCGCCGGCCAAAGCTGCTTCTTGGGTGGCGATGGCCGCATTCACCTCGCCGTTATTGGTTAATACAGAGGTGATTACGGGTTGGAAACTTGTTTGGGCGGTGGCAGCCAAGGTGGCGGCCACCGCGAGTATTGTCATTAACTTGCGTTTCATTTGTTCAACTTTTTGATGTTAACGAGGCGGTAGAGAGCCGGAACTACAAACACGTTGAGGATGGTAGAGGAAATCAAGCCGCCGAGGATGACCATGGCCATGGGCGCCTGAATCTCGTTGCCGGTTTTTTCGCCGTTGATAGCTAACGGAATCATGGCCAATGCCGAAGTGAGGGCGGTCATGATGATGGGCAGCAAGCGGTCGGACGAGCCGATGAGGATGCAGTCCTTGAGGGTGTAACCTTCGTCGTGGAGCACTTTGTAATGGGAGATTAGGAGCATGCCGTTGCGAGTGGTGATGCCCAGCAGCGATATGAAGCCGATGATGGCGGGGATGTTGAGTTCAGCGCCGGTGAATACCAATATGAACACGCCGCCGATGAGTGCTAACGGTATGTTAATGAGGATGATAGCCGAATCAATCCAGCTCTTGAACTGGGCGTAGAGTAGCATCAAGATCACCAACAGAGCGCAGATGGAGGTGAGCAGCAGAGTGCGGGAAGCGCGTTCCTCGCTTTCGAACTGACCGCCGTAGGTAACATAGTAGTTGTCAGGCAGTTGCACTTGCTCGTTGATGGCGGTTTGGATGTCGCTAATCACGCCGCGGAGGTCGCGGCCGTCGACGTTGGCCGATACAACGATGCGGCGCTTCACGTCCTCGCGGTTGATGGTGTTGGGGCCGACGGTGGAGGTGATTTCAGCCACCTGTGCCAAGGGAATCGGGCCGCGGTTGGAGTCGATGGTGAGGCGGCCGATGCCCTCCAACGATGTGCGCAAGGATTCGTCGGCATAGAGCTTCACGTCGTAGGGGAGGCCTTGGTCGTAGACTTGCGACACGGTGCGGCCGCCGATGGCGGTGGACACGGCGCAGTTGAACTCAGCCATGGTGATGCCGTATTGAGCCAACAGCTCGCGCTTGGGCTTGATCACCAACTGCGGGCGCTCGATTTGCTGCTCGATGTTGGCGTCAACCACACCCGGAATGCCGGCGATAAGCGTCTTGACGTTGGAGCCGACGGCGTAAAGTTTCGTCAAATCGTCGCCGAAAATCTTGATGGCTATCTGCGACTTGGTGCCGGACAGCATGGCGTCGATGCGGTGGGAGATGGGCTGGCCCACTTCCACGCTCACGCCCGGCATTTCCGACAGCTTCTCGCGGATTTCGTTGGCCACTTCGGTGCGGGAGCGGTCAGTGAGGGTGTAGGGTACCTCCATTTCGGATGAGTTGGGGCCTTGCGAGTGCTCGGCCAACTCGGCGCGGCCGGTTTTGCGGGCCACGTTGCGCACCTCGGGCACTGACATGATGATGCGCTCGGCCTCGGCTGCAATCTTGTCGCTCTCTTCCAGCGACACACCCGGAAGGGTGGCCACTTTGATGGTGAACGAGCCTTCGTTGAACGATGGCAGGAACGAGCGGCCGATGGTGCAGAACAGAATGGCGGCGACCAAGAACATGGCGCCCACGGAGGTGAGCATAAGCTTGGTGTGGCCGATGGTGAAGTTGAGCAGCACCATGTAAATGGCTCGCATCTTGCGAGTTAGCCACGGCTCGTGGTGCTTCTTTTCGTCGGTTGCATTCTTAGAGGCCAGCAGGTAGGCGCACATGGTGGGAGTGACGGTGAGCGCCACGATAGTGGAGGCGATCAAAGCCACGATGAACGACACGCCCAGCGGAATCAGCAGGCGTCCTTCCATACCGGAGAGGAAGAACAGCGGCATGAAGCTGGCGATGATGATCAGCGAGGAGTTGAAGATAGGCATACGTACCTCGGCCGAAGCCTCGTACACCACTTTGAGTAGCGGCTTGCGCTCGGTGGGCGGCAGGGCGCGGTTTTGGCGCAAACGCTTGTAGACATTCTCCACATCGACGATGGCGTCATCCACCAACGAGCCGATGGCGATGGCGATACCGCCCAAACTCATGGTATTGATGGTATAGCCTAATGCATTCAGGATTAAGATGGTGATTACCAACGAAATAGGCAGCGCAGTGAGCGAGATGATGGTGGTGCGCACGTTCATCAAGAAGAGGAAGAGCACGATGACCACGAAGAACGCGCCTTCCCTCAGAGCGCTCATCAGGTTGGAGATGGAAGCGTCGATGAAGTCGCTTTGGCGGAAGATGTCAGTGTCGACTTTGATGTCCGCCGGCAATGTCTTCTGCAGCGTGGCCAAGCGCTCGTTGATTTGGTTGGTCAGACCGATGGTGCCCACGCCGTTCTGCTTGGTCACGGTGATGAGCACAGCCGGTTTGGCTTTGATGGATGCCAAACCGATTTGCGGCACGGCGCCGCCGATGTTAACCGTGGCCACATCGCCGATGGTCACGATGCCGCGCTCGTCGGCGCGGATGACGGCGTTGGCGATGTCTTGGCAACTGGTGGTGTTGATTTCGCCTTTGATAATGTATTCATTGCCATAGTCATAGACGATGCCGCCTTGGGCGTTGTCGTTGAGGCCGTCGGCCGCGGCGATGAGTTCGTCAAGGGTGACATTGTACGAGCGCATGCGCTCGGGGTCGAAGAGAATACGATATTCGCGAGCGTCGCCGCCTTGCACTTGCACCTGAGCCACACCGCCCATGGCCAGCAGCTGCGGCTTGATGGTGCGGTCGGCGATGGTGCGCAGAGTCATCATCGAAGTGGTGTCGGCGGTGAGGCCGATCATGTACATTTCGCCCAAGATTGACGATTCGGGGCCCATGACCGGGGTGCGGACTGTCGAGGGAAGTTGGTCGGTGACTTGGGCCAGTCGCTCCGACACAATCTGGCGCGCCACTCGAATGTTGGTGCTCCAATCGAATTCCACAGTAACCACGCTGAAGCCGGTGGTGGACGACGAGCGCACGCGGCGCACGCCGGTGGCACCGTTTACAGCCGTTTCAATGGGGAAGGTGACGATTTTTTCGACTTCTTCCGGAGCCATGCCCGGAGCTTCGGTCATTACTACCACCGTGGGCGCGTTCAAATCGGGGAAAATGTCCACATCAGTATTTAATAATGTGAAAATGCCCGCAATGAAGATCACCAACGACAGAATCAGCACGCTAAGCCGATTGGCCAGCGACCAATGGATTATCTTATTAAGCATGATTTCAGTGATTTAGCGATTAGTGACTGTGAGTGTGGCCTTCGGGGATGGCGCCGGAGTTTTCGGCTAAACGGACGGTGGTAACGCCGGTGGCCACCACTTCTTCACCGCCTTTGAGGCCGGAGAGGATTTCAACGCGCTGGCCGTCGCTCACGCCGATAGTTACCGGTTGCTTGAGGTAGCAGTCTTGGTCCAAGCGCACGAACACGAAGTACGACCCTTGCTGCTCGCAGAGCGCGGTTTGGGGCACGGTGAGCGCCTGGCGGGTGGATTTGCCCATGAGGTAGACTTCCACGGCGGTGCCGGGCACCCATTGGCCATCGTTGGCGAAGGTGAACACCATGGGCACGTAGCCGGCGGCGCCGGCCGACACGTTGGCGTTGAGGCGGCGGCCCTTGAGCTCGCTAATCATAGCGGTGCGACCGGTTTGGCTATCCACCAAGCGTGCGTCGGCAAAATCGGCCAAGATACTGCTGTAGCGTGCGGGAAGTTGTGCGGTCAGAGTGAGATTTTTCAAGGCGGAAATGGTGGCGATGGGTGAGCCAACTTCCACATACTGACCGGTTTGCACGCTCAGCGATGTAATCACGCCGGCGATGGGCGAGGTGGCGCGTCCGGTGGCGGCGGCGCTGCTGAAAGCGGCGCGAGCGCGTTCCAATTCAGCCACGGCGGCGTTGTATTGCGCTTGGGTAACGAGGCGTTCTTCCCACAGGGGTTTGATGCGGTCGTACTCGGCTTGGGCGGCGTTGAGGGCGGCCTGAGCGGCGCGGTTGGAGTCGCCGCCGCTCACGTTGTCGGCGCGGATGGTGCCCACCGAAGTGCCGGCACCCACTTCGCTTCCGACGTTGATGCCGGAGTTAAGGGTGATGATGCCGGAGGTGGTGGCGGTGATTACGCCTTGGGCGTCGGTGGAGGCTTCGATTGTGCCGCCTACTTTGACCACCGCGCCCACGGGCGTGGTTTCGGCCTTGGCCACAGTTACGCCAAAGCGTTCGGCCATGGCGGGTTCGAGGTGGATGGTGCCATCTTCGGCATGCTCGTGCTCGTG
>CAMGBT010000105.1 GCA_946011725.1 uncultured Bacteroidales bacterium
AACGTTGACAACACCTTCCACCAAGTAAGTGATGCCAAAGCCGCCGCAGCCTAACGCCTTGACAACCTTGTAGTTACGCATGGGGCTGTGCAACACGGTGCCGGGTTTCAAACAAAAATCAGTCATAAGAAAGCAGAGGTTTGTGATGTAGACACGCAAAGTTACAAATTTCCGCCCATTTCCACAAACTTTTCCGCAAAAAAGCGTGCACCGCACGGCTCTTTCATTTAAGGTGCAGTCGTGGGGTTAAACGAAGTACGAAATAACGAATTTTTATTATTTTCGTTAATTCGTTGATTCGTTTTATTCGTTTGGCAGCTATTTGCGATTACCGAAGTTTAAATGAAAGAGGGCGTGGTGCTTCGGTGTTAGGGCTTGGTGGGGAGCAGCGCGGCATAACGGCGGTCGAAATCTGCGCTTCTGACGTAGGCGCGCTTGACCAAATTGAGCGGGATTTCGTCGAGCAGGCCGAGGACCATCAGCCCGGTGATGTCGGCCTTGGCCGTGGTCGGACTTATCAAGAACTTGGCGCACAGGTCCTTGACGGTCAGCATCGCCGTGGGCTCGTCCATCAGCATCCGCACCACCTGCGCCTGCCGCGGGTTGATGCCGCCAAGCCGCATCAGTTGGAGGGCATCCTTGCGCTGCTGCTCTTTGCGGCTGATATATTCCGCCAGTTCTTTGAAAGCTAACTCAATCACTTTCAGATGGTAAGCCACGAAGTAACCGATGTCCATGCCGTCGGCCTCGGTGTGGAGGAAGGCTTTCTCATAGCTGACCTTCGACCGAGCAATCACTCGCGAAATCGACAGATATTCAGTGAGGCGGTAGCCTTGGCGCAACATATACCAATAGAACAGGGCGCGGGCGGTGCGACCATTGCCATCGACAAACGGGTGGACATACGCCACCATGAAATGGATAACAATGCCGCGAATGAGAGGGTGAATAAACTCGCTACTTTCAGCTGCGTTGAAGAAGCGGCACAGCTCGCTCACGAACTGCGGTATCTCCTCAAACGGCGGGGGCGTGTGCACCACTTCGTGAGTGATCCCATTCTCCACCACCACCTCGTTGTTGGTGCGGAAGCGGCCTGAATCCTGCTCGGAAGGGAGCGTGCCGACGGTCATCAGCGAGTGGATTTGCAGCAGCAACGCCTCGGTGAGCGGTTCATCTTTGTGCGCCACGATAAATTGGATGGTGGCGTAGTTGTTGGCAATCATCTGCTGCGAGCGGTCGCGCGGACGTATCTGCCTGCGTAGCATCTCTTTAGCCACTCGGCGCGTGGTCGACGCGCCCTCCATTTGGCTTGACGAGATAGCCTCCTCCATGAGCGAACTCAGCAAATAGCGGTGCTTGTCATCGTCCATGGCACTGACCTCCACGCCCCATTTTACGTCGAACTCATGGCATAGCCGCTGCATCGAATTGGTCAGGCTGAGCGTTACGCCATAGCGCTCCCACACGCTGATGGCAGATTTGGCGCGCGCGGCCTTCACCAGCGTCCACAAATCCCGGGTGGTGATGCCGTCGGGGCAGGGGCGATACTTCACCGTGTCCCAGTACTCAAACGAGTCGTTGACTCGGTCAATCACCTGCCGCAAATGAGGCTCAGGCTGCATCGCCATAGCCTGCAGAAGCTGCTGCGGAGGAATCGGAGGAGGAAGTTCAATGCTCATAATGCCTTTTTGGCTGCAAATTTAGCAAATTCTTTCCAATTTTGCAAATATTGGAAAGAATTGGAAAGAAATTTACTGCCGCGGCCGCATGACTCTTTCATTTAAACTTCAGTAATCGCAAATAGCGGCTAAACGAATAAAACGAATCAACGAATTAACGAAAAAAATATTAAAAATTCGTAGATTCTTCATTCGTTGCTTCGTTTGACCCGCCGCGATGATTTAAATGGAAGAGCCGCGGGGCAAGAGGAGGGCGGCTTCGGGGCCGAGGTTGAAGAGGGGGTCGAGGATGGAGAGGTTGGGGTGGAAGCCGAGTTTGGTTTGGCGGATTTGCCAGTAGGGTTGGGGGGCGGGGAGCGTGACGTCGGCTCGGCGTCTGTCTACGGCGGCGGGAGCGGCCGGGGCGGCCGGAAGGCCGGCGGGGCCGGGCGCGGCAGCGGACGCGGGGCGCCATTCTACCGGGGTGTCGATCAGGAGGAGGGGGCGGATGATGGCGTCGGCGCGGCGGGCGAGTTCTACCACGTTGGGGGCGGCGGCAGGGTCGGCGGGGTCGCATAGCACGCTGTCGAAGCGGTCGATAAGGTACTCGAAGAAGGGGGTGCGGCCGTAGGCGGATTCCAGGGCGGTGCGGTGCAGGCGCCACCATTGGCCGTGGCGCGAGATGGTGGCATCGGTCCAGCGGGGGCGGTCGGTGGGCGAGCCGGAGTGCGGGCGGTTGATGGGCACGGTGAGTTGGCAGGGGCCTTGGGTGTCGACGATGTCGTAGCGGTGGACGGCTTTAGAGCGCTTGTCGAAGGGCATAGAGGTGTCAATCACCACGCGTTGCTGCTGAGCCAGCGCCACGTAGTAGCCGATTGAGGCGAAGAGCCTCACCGGCATGAGCGTCAGCTGTAAGTTGCTCATTTGTCGGGGTTTGCGTCTATGAAGAAGCGATTCCAGCGCAAGCCGCCGTGGAAGAGGCCGCGGTCGGGGTCGATGGAGACGATTACGAACATGGGGGAGCCAACGATGTGGTCTTCGGGCACGAATCCCCAGAAGCGCGAGTCCTGCGAGTAGTCGCGGTTGTCGCCCATCATGAAGTAGTAGTCCATGGCGAAGGTGTATGTAGTGGCGGGCTTGCCGTCGATGTACACGGTGCCATCGGCTGCGAGGTATGAGTTGGGGTGGCCTTCGTAATTGCGGATGCAGCGCTGATAGGTGAGCCAGTTGGCTTGGTCGAGGGTGATGGTGAGACCTTTTTTGGGGATGAGCAGGCCTTGGTCGCCGCCGTAGTTGGCGAGGGTCCAGTCGTCGGCCAAACCGGCGGGGAAGAGGTGCATGTCGCGACCGTCAACGGGGAACATAAACGAGGTTTTGACCATTTCGTCGATGTAGCCCATGGCCAAGAGCGAGTCGGCGGCCTCGGCGGTGAGTGGCATCACGTAGAACACTTCGGCGGTGTTGGCCGTGGGCATCAATTGCGAGATGATGGCGCGTTCGTTGGGCCCATAGGTGGCGGATTGCACGTCCTTGGGGGCGATGCCGAGGGAGTAGAGCAGGTCGTTGTCGACAGGGCGCGACGAGGTGCAGAAGTAGGAGAACTGCACGTGTTCGGGCTGGGGCATGGCCACGCCATCGGTGTAGATTACGTCGTCGACGATGCGGATTCGCTGGCCGGGCAGGCCCACGCAACGCTTGACGAAGTGCTGACGGCGGTCGACGGGACGGTACTTGATTTTGCCGAAGATTTCGGGGTGGGCTGCGATGTGTTCGCGGCCATATTTTTCCACCAGGATGTCCCAGTACTCGGGCGATTCCTCAAAGCGGGTGGCCACGGTGTCGCCGGCGGGGAAGTTGAACACCACGATGTCGCCCTGTTCCACGGAGCGCCAGCCTTTGAGGCGGTGGTACTCAAACTGCGGCCAATCGAGGTAGCTGTCGCCGCCGATTACAGGCATGGTGTTGTGCACCAAGGGGAAGTTGACCGGGGTCATGGGCACGCGCGGACCGTAAATCATCTTGTTGACCCACAGGTAATCGCCGGTGAGCAGGGTTTTCTCCAGCGATGACGAGGGGATTTGGTAGTTCTGTCCCACGAAGGCGAAGATGAAGTAGACCAACACCAAGGCGTACACGATGGCGTCGACCCAACTCATCATGGTGCGCACGGCTTTGCTTTTGGCGTTCTTCCACCAGGTGAAGGGGATGTATCCGGTGATGTAGATGTCGAACAGGAGCAGCCACCACAGGGCCACAGGCCAGTTGCCCAGCCAAGCCACCCATAGGAAGAATATTATGGAGACGATGCCGAAGCGGAGCCAGCGCTTCCAGCCGTTGGCTTTGACGCGGCTGATGAAATCGGCTTTGAGTTTTGCTGTATCAATCATGAGTTAAAGGTAAGAGGCTTTTAGAGGTAAGAGGTAAGGGGTGAGGGGCTTTTAGAGGTTGCGGCGCCAGGAGCGGCGGCGGCGGTGCTGGGTGTGCTCGAAGTATTCCCACTGGCGCTGGACGTTTTCGTTGAGCTCCAGTTCGGGGTTTGACTCGGCGTACTCGTAGCCGCATTGGTGGTAGATGGGCTCCAAGTCATTGAATATTAATGCGTTGACACCCTTGCTCTGATACTCGGGCTTCACTGCCACTAACAGCAGGTCTACCACCTTGCTATTGCCCTTGATGGCGCGCAGCAGGTGCCACCAGCCGAAGGGGAAGAGCTTGCCACCACATTTGCGCAGCGCGGCCGACAGCGACGGCATGGAGATGCCCACAGCCACCAGTTGGTCGTCGGCATCGGTGATGACGCTGACGTTGTCCAAGCGCAGGATGCCGAGGTACTCGCCGATGTAGTGGTCGATTTGGCGTGGGGTCAGGGACACGTAGCCGTAGAGCTTATCGTAGGCCTCGTTGACCAGTTGGAACAGCGCCTGGCCGTAGTCGTCGCGCAATTTCTTGCGGTCGGTGTATTTTTTGATTTTGAGGTTATATTTCTTCTGCACGATTTGGGAGATGCGCACGAATTTTTCGGGCAACACGCCGTCCTTCGGTACGAAAATTTTGAACTCCACCCAGTCGGCATCTTTCTCAAAGCCAAGACGTTGCATGTGGTCCACGTAGTAGGGATAGTTGTAGATCGTGGCCATGGTGCTCATTTGGTCGAAGCCCTCCACGAGCATTCCCTCGCGGTCGAGGTCGCTGAATCCCATCGGGCCAATCATCGAGGTGCACCCGCGGTCGCGGCCCCAGGCCTTGACGGCGTCGAACAGGGCGTCGACCACCTCGTTGTCGTCGATGAAGTCCATGAAGCCGAAGCGGATGGCCAGATTGTTGTACTTTTCGTTGGCTAAGCGGTTGATAATGGCGGTGATACGCCCCACGGGGCGGCCGTCGCGGTAGGCCATGAACATCTGTGCGTCGCAGTGGTCGAAGGCGGGGTTTTTCTTGGGGTTGAGCGTGGCCATCTCATCGATAATCAATGGCGGCACGAAGTAGTCGTTGCCCTTATATAAGTCGATGCCGAAATGCACGTAGTCGCGCAGGTTGCGGCCGGTTGGTTCTAATGCTTTTACTACTACTGACATAGCTTACTTTGATTGTTCAATTGCTTGTGGTTCAGCGGTTTTATTGCCGTTATAACGGGGATGATCGGTGAGCGAGAGGTACACCATCAGCGCCACCATGCCGGCCAGGAAGGCCACCACGGCAATGTAGAACGCATTTGGACGGCGGCCGGCCAAAGCCATGCGTAGCGACTGGGTGTCGCGCGGGCGGCGGTCGACGTTGGCATCGGTGCAGCGCTCGGCCACACGGCGCAGGCGCGGATTGTCGATGCCGGTGGCGTCCAATACCTCTTTAATCACCAAACCGTAATTATAGATGTCTTGCGAGGTGTCGCCATGCGACAAGCACTTGCGCTGGTCGAACCCCACGTCGATAAGTTTCAGATTACCAATGTTTTCGGTGAAGATGATGTTGTCGGGCGTGAGCGGATGGTGCGCCAAGTGATTGTTTTGGATGTACTCCAAGGCGTCGACCAACTGGTGGCTCAGCTTGTCGATGTGAACCGCATCAACCTTGCCTTCGCGCAGCAACTTGCGCAGCGAATCGCCGTAGACGTCATCGGTGATGATGCACCGACCAATGCCCGGCACGTCCTCGAAATCGTTGATCATCACGATGTTAGGATGGCACAGATTATAGCGGATGTCGAACTCTTTTTCGAGCATCGCCTGCATCTCCGGACTGTCCTTGTACTCCGGACGAAGTGTTTTGAGCATCACCCACTTGCCAAATTTCTTGGCCGTATATACATGGTAGAACTCCTCATCCCATTCCGGGAGGTGTTCAATTTCGGTCCAGCGCGGTTGGTCGTTATTCATCTTTTTTGACTATAAAATATTTCAAGCTACAAAGTTAGCAATTTTTTCCCAATCCACCAAACTCGCCCCCAATATCCGCAAAAAATTTGCCCAAACTGCCCGCGGCTGACGTTTTAACGAAGAAACGAAGAAACGAAGGAACGAATTTTTTCTCGGCGAATTTTCGCGGCGGTTGGGGGAGACGATTTCTTACGATTTCTCACGATTGGCCATCCGGGCGAGCTTAAACAAAGGCACGAAATAACGATTTTTTTAATGTAAAGCGTAAACTTAGAAATGTTTCTAAATTTTTTCGCTGATTCGTAATTTCGTTTAAACCGCAATCGCGAGGCACACCTAAGCAGTTACCGCTATTGGTGCAATTGTTAAAAATCGCTAAAACTATTAAAAATACTGCTCTACTATTGATTTGCGACGGTTTTTATGCTAAATTTGTGAAAAACTTCTGCTGATGATGCGCCTGCTCACATACTTGCTTCTTGTGCTGACCGCGGCCTCTGCCACGGCGGTGGATGTGCCGTGGCCCGCCCGCGAGATTTGGCCGCAGAGTCCGCAGGCAAGGCAGATTGCGCAGGTGATGATGCCATCGCCGGCATTGCTCACGGGTGCTTGCGAGTATTCCATTCCACTTTACTCCATTGAGGCTGAGGGCGTTAGCATTCCTTTATCATTGCAATATCGGTCAAATGGCATTCGCGTGGATGACGATCCGCAGCCAGTCGGCTATGGC
>CAMGBT010000106.1 GCA_946011725.1 uncultured Bacteroidales bacterium
CTGCGTAGCAGTCGATGCGGCGCGGCCAAAACACTACGGACGCTTCAAGCTATGCGAGAGGGAATCCCCCTTGCGGGCCAACAGCCGCTTCAATGGGACTTTTTCATCTACTACAATCACCTTGCCGAAAGATTCTAAGCCCGCGGCGATTTCGACACTACCGATAACAACTGCAGGCACGACACAATCGGACCATAAAAATCGAAGGCCAAAAGCCTTACTGCCTGCACTGCCGACAAATCTTTCATCTCATCCCTTAACGTATGGCTCACTGAATCAACGAACACCGAAGCGCCGCTCACCACCAGCCCGAAATCATCATCGCGACCGCGCCGACC
The DNA here is from genome assembly GCA_946011725.1 of uncultured Bacteroidales bacterium. Lineage (GTDB taxonomy): Bacteria > Bacteroidota > Bacteroidia > Bacteroidales > Muribaculaceae > CAG-873. The sequence continues at coordinate 339 of CAMGBT010000106.1, forward strand.
GACACCGGCGCCACACCACTCGACGAGGCTACGCCTCGGCCATCTCCCTCAACACCTCATAGCTCGCGCAGCAAGATGATCGCCCCAGCCGAACGACCGCCCTCGGCCTGCCGCCAAGCCTTCGAGCTGTGCGGCGGAAAATCAGGCACCTCGGCCTTGGCCGAGGTGCGCGTTAGGGATAGAAGCCTTACGGTCGAGACAACAGGCTCGATTAACGATAGCCCGGCGGCGGAGCCGGAACGCCCTTATAAATCTTTATATTCTAAAACTTCCATTTCTTCAGCAACAACTTTTACTAAATCTCCGTCTGTTTCCATAATTATACACTCTCCATAGTCGCAATGTGGTTTCACATAGAAAGAAACATAATAAAAGAATGAACTTCGGAAGTCAGGAATATCAGTGAGAATAGCGTGAACGCGTAAGAATTTAAGAGCAACGAGATAGTAGTAACAACGAAGCCTTACTATGCAAGAATCGTGTTCATCATTGAACTCTATTCCTGCTAAAGTAGCATCGTGAAAGGAAGAACAATCATTCCAGATTTCAACGAAAGTGTCAAAATCCTTAATGAAGCCTTTGCATTTATCTTCTACAACACACTTGTAACACATTAGTCGCAGTCGTTTAGTTCGTCAACAATTTCATCAATATCTTCTTCGTCGAACACATCGGGCTCCCCGGTGTTCTGATAATGGTCGTAGTCAACCCACATATCGTGTTCAACGTCGCCATTATATGAACCTAAATCGTCGTAATTTTCCATAATAATTTAATATGCGTTAGTGATAGACCGCGCCGGCAGACGCGAAACTCGTTTGAGCGAACCCTTTCGGCCGAGACATCAGGCTCGATTAGCAATAGCCCGACGGCTCTGCCGGAACGCCAAACATCAACGAAGATGTGCGAAAGGGTCATCTAAGGAACCCAAATCACACTTGAAGGCAACAGCCTTATTTCCTGTGGAGGGGTCTGTGAATACCATATCCGGCTGTTTAGAGAAGAACAAACACTTGTCGAACATATTGAGACAGGCGGTGTTCTTTGAGTCAACAATTGAATACATGTTGTGAATCTTGAAAACATCTTTTAGGAAAAGAAGGAATCCAAGAAGAATCTTCGGCATCAGGCCTTGTCCCTGCATAGGTTTGAAAAGGAAGAAGTCACACGACCAGTAAGGGAATCCGATTGTGGTTTCGTTATATGTAGGAGTGTTTACAAAAATCATTCCGCAGACACCACTATTGTACTTGATAAGGTATGTAAAACCCAAGCCCATTTCCGTTCTCAAAACACAGGCGCGGAGATGTTTTTGCGCTGATTCAGTGGATGATAGGTCGAAGCCGGGGAGCCATTTTGCGAGTTCTGGTGTAGTGCTTGCAAGAATCCCTAACATAAGGAAGTCTTTGCTATCAAATATACCCATATCAAGCGGAATGAGCCTGAATGGACCTCCGAGGTCTACGCCTTGGAGCATATTAGTCGAAAATGATTTGGGTTCAGAGCCTAAAGTATGAGCCTTGGGCTGATGTCTTGTTGAAGGTGCAGGTCTATGTGTCTCAGACGAGCGAGAAGTATTCTGTGTTTTGCGTTCAGGAGAAGTGTGCTTATCCTTTTTTCCGAAAAGAAAATCAAATAGTCCCATTGTAGTTAGTCTTAGTAGTTTAAGTTATTATTAAATTTGTCGAGATCGGAGTCTCCGAACACGTCAGGCAGCTCGCCCGTGTTGATATGGAAGTCGTAGTCAACTTCCACATCATACATGGGGTCGCCGTTGTAAGTGTTTAAATCGTCCATAACTATTTCAGTTTTGCTTGTTTTAGAATATCCCTAACTTAGTTTGTTCAATCTTTTTAAGGAGAATTGTTTGAGGCCTTCAGCAAGACTGATTCATAATAAGGGCAAAGTTACATAATTCTTTGGAAAAAACCAAGAAAATTGTGTAAAAATGCATTTGGGGGCAAAGGTATGGGTGGGGATGGGTAATTATCTTGTGCTTGTGGGTTATTTATTGTTAATGGGGTGGGGCGGTGTAACAAAAATTTATTGATTTGGAAACATTTTTATAATATTATTGGGGTAATTTTGCAACGGTTATCCGGGCCTTTGTTTCGCGATGAAGGCGGGTCCCGGGCCTGTGGGCGGGGACTGTTGCGGCGGATGACGTGTTTAATGCTAATTTTTTAGTTATGGAATTTAAGAAGACGAAGAGTAATTATGTGGAACGTGATGTGAGTTGGATGTATTTCAACCGGCGCATTTTGCAGGAGGCGGAGAAGGAGGACATTCCGGTGCTTGAGCGAATGTCGTTCTTGGGGATTTACTCGAATAATCTTGACGAGTTTTTCCGGGTGCGAGTGGCCACGCTTAATCGCATGGTGCAAAGCAAGGAGAAGATCGGCAAGGATGACCGTGAGCGTGCCAAGTGCACTATCAAGGAGATAAGCCGGCTGAACGGCATCTACAATAAGGAGTTCGAGCGGGCGGTGGCGAATGTGACTCGGGCGTTGGAGCAGCAGGGCATACGGCTGCTGCTGGAGGATGCGCTCAACGATGAGCAGCGGGCGTTTTTGCGTCAGCTGTATGTTGACAAGCTCAATGGCGCCACTAACCCGGTTTGGCTCGATAAGGTGAAGGAAATCAGCGACATAGGCGATGATGGTATCTATTTAGCGGTGAAGCGCACGGAGTGGGCCGACCACAAGAAGAAGTGTACGGCAAGTTATGCTCTGATAGCACTTCCCGATAAGGAGATGGGCCGATTTGTGCGGCTGCCGCAAAGCGATGGCAAGGAGAATATCATGTACCTGGACGATGTGATTCGGTTCTGCTTGCCGATGATATTTGTGGGCAGCGGCAATTGCACGTTTGAGGCGTATTCGTTTAAGTTCACCAAGGATGCCGAGATGGATTTGGACAATGATTTCGGCAGCGGTGTGATTCAGAAGGTGGCCAAGGGCGTGAAGAGTCGTAAGAGTGGTGCTCCGATCCGCGTGATCTATGACGAGAGCATGCCCAAGGGGCTGCTGAAGGCTATCATGTCGCGGCTGAATATCGACAGTCTGGACACCATCGTGGCGGGCGGTCGCTATCAGAATCACAAGGATTTGATGGATTTCCCCGACTGCGGCCGCAGCGACTTGAAATATGCCAAGTGGCCGCCGATTATCAAGGGCGACCTCGGTGAGGCGGATAGCATGCTTGATGCCATCCGCGCCAAGGATCGCTTCATCCACGTGCCGTACCATTCGTTCGACAGCTTCATCCGGGTGCTGCGCGAGGCTGCGCTCAGCAGCGAGGTGCGGGCGATAAATGTGACGCTGTACCGGCTGGCCAAGGCGTCGAAGGTGGTGAAAGCGCTGATTTGCGCGGCGCGCAATGGCAAGAAGGTGACCGTGGTGATCGAGCTTTTGGCGCGGTTCGACGAGGAAAGCAACATCGAATGGAGCAAGCGGCTGCAGGAGGCCGGTGTGGAGGTGATTTTCGGCGTGGAAGGGTTGAAGGTGCACTCGAAGTTGGTGTACATCAACTGCAAGGGCGGCGACATAGCCTGCATCGGCACCGGCAACCTCCACGAGGGCAACGCCCGAACGTACACCGACTACATGATGATGACCTCGCGGCCGCAGATCGTGCGCGAGGTGAAGAAGGTGTTTGAGTTCATCCGCAAGCCGTTCAAACCGGTGAAATTCCGGGAGTTGATGGTGTCGCCCAACGAGATGCGCAGCAAGTTGCTCCGCTTGATAAATGAGGAGATACGCAACGCGCGCGAGGGCTTCGACGCGTGGATTAAGGTGAAAATCAACCACATAACCGATGAGGTGATGGTGGCAAAGCTCTACGAAGCGTCGCAAGCCGGGGTGAAGATAGATTTGCTGGTCAGAGGCAACTGCTCGCTGGTGCCGGGGTTGCCCGGGGTGAGCGAGAACATTCGGGCCGTAGGGCTGATTGACCGCTTCCTGGAGCACTCGCGTATTCTCATCTTTGCCAATGGCGGTGCACCGAAGTACTATCTGGGTTCGGCCGACTGGATGCCGCGCAACCTGGACAACCGAATCGAGGTGCTTACGCCCGTGTACGACGACGACCTGCAGCGCGACCTGCTGCGCACGGTCGACTACGGCCTGAGCGACACCACCAACGCCCGCATAGTCGATGGCCGCGGCACTAACACCATCCCCGCGGGCGAACCATTCCGTTCACAACAACAATTATTCGAAGAATATGGAAAACAATAACTATGCAGCCATCGATATTGGCTCCAACGCAGCACGTCTGCTTATCAAAAACGTGGTGGAAGACTCTATGGGCAACGTGGAGTTCCACAAAATGTTGTTCCTGCGCATCCCGTTGCGGCTCGGTAAGGACGTGTTCACCTTGGGCGAAATCAGCGAGGAGCGCGAGCGCATGATGATGTGCATGATTAAGAGCTACAAGCAATTGATGAAGCTGTACAATGTGGAAGTGTTCCGCGCCTGCGCCACTTCGGCCATGCGCGACGCCCGCAACGGCGAGAAGATCCTCAAAAAGATCCGCAAGGCCACGGGCATCAAGATCGAAATACTCAGCGGCAGCGAAGAAGCCCGCATACTGTATAACAACACCATCAGCGCCGCCGAAATCGTCAGCGGCAACTATGCCTACGTGGACGTGGGCGGCGGTAGCACCGAAATTTCGCTGCTGAGCAACGGCCAAATTGTGGGCAGCTGCTCCTACAACATCGGCACGCTGCGCAAACTCAGCGGCATGGTGCCCGCTGAGGTCGAGGACAATATGCAACGCGAGCTGGCCGACTACGCCGCGCAATATCCCGACATCAAAATCATCGGCTCCGGCGGCAACATCAACAAGCTCTCGCGCCTGTTCCACGAATCGGCCAAACGGAGCCGCAAGAACGTGCTGCCGGTGCGCAACCTTCAGCTGATGTACGATGAGATGAAACCGCTGACGGTGGCCGAGTTGATGAGCCGCTACGGCTTGAAGCCCGACCGTGCCGACGTGATTCTGCCCGCCGCCGAAATTTTCCTGAAGGTGGCCGAGGCGCTCAAATGCGAAGAGATCCAAGTGCCGAACATCTCGCTGGCCGACGGCATCATCGACGGCCTGTACAAGTCCTCGCGCGAGTAAGTCCCCCGGAATCCGAGCGCAGCCTGCCGCAAGGCGTACAGGATCTATTTTGCGAACAATCACCCGGATGCGCACGATTACCTGCGATTTTTTACGATGGCCATCCGGGTGTATGGCGTGTCGTGAAGTCAGAATCAGTAGGACGATGAAATGGCGGGTAACAGCGAAGCTGTTGCTCTGTGGTTTGAATGACTATTTTACAATCGGTTTTGCATTGACCATTCTTTCGGCAAATATGCGAAAAAGCCGAAATTCCCCGAAAAAATGTGCCAAAAATATTGTGTAACATTTGCATAATTCGAAGATTCATCGTATATTTGCGCATCCAAACCTCTAATCATAAGTATCATGATGAAACCAATCTTCAATTACGCAGTGGCTATCGTCACACTGTTCATAGCTACGATTAGTGTCGATTGTTGGGCTTCTCCGCAGGAACAATCGGCCCTTCAACAAGGTGTAAGCTACTATAACCAAGGTGATTATGCAGCGGCATTGCCATATTTGCAGCAATCCGCCGAGCAAGGCGAAGCGCAAGCGCAATACCTCTTAGGTGAATGCTACGCCGCCGGCACCGGAGTTCCACAATTCATGCTTGAAGCAGTGAAGTGGTATCGCTTAGCTGCCGAGCAAGGATATGCCGAAGCGCAATTGAGGTTAGGCGCTCATTATTTGTATGGCTTTGGAGTCGTTCAAGATCAAACGGAAGCGTTGAGATGGTATCGCTTAGCTGCTGAGCAGGGTTTAGCAGAAGCGCAGTTTTGTCTTGGCGTATGCTATTTTGATGGAGACGGTGTATCGCAGGACTATGCGGAAGCAGTGAAGTGGTATCGCCTTGCGGCCGAGCAGGGCGATGCCTATGCACAGTGCAACATTGGCGAATGTTATGAAAATGGATACGGCGTTGTGCAGGACTATGCCGAAGCGGTAAAGTGGTATAGCCTTGCAGCCGAGCAGGGTTTAGCAGATGCGCAGAACAACCTTGGCGGATGCTATGAAAATGGATACGGCGTATCGCAGGACTATGCGGAAGCAGTGAAGTGGTATCGCCTTGCGGCCGGGCAGGGCTATGCCGAGGCGCAGTACAACCTTGGCAGATGCTATCAGAAAGGATACGGCGTATTGCAGGACTATGCTGAAGCAGTGAAGTGGTATCGCCTTGCGGTCGAGCAGGGTTTAGCAGAAGCGCAATGCGATCTTGGCATATGTTATGCAACGGGAGATGGTGTACCGCAGGACTATGCGGAAGCAGTGAAGTGGTATCGCCTTGCGGCCGAGCAGGGCTA
>CAMGBT010000107.1 GCA_946011725.1 uncultured Bacteroidales bacterium
TCCGCCTCGCCACCGAACCGCACCGCGGCGGGCGCTTCGCTGCGCCGAGCCGGGGCGTTGCCGGGCGCTTCGCTGTGGCGCGCGGGTGGTGTGGAGCCTTTTTGCACACGGCTCCGAGCTCTTGCTCGGGCGCGGTGCGGGTGGGGCGGTTAGTTGGGGGTGATGCCGTCGGGGTATTGGCGGAGGTATTCTTCGGCGGTTTGGCTGAGTTCGTCGTACCACTGTTGGCCGAAGCGGCGGATGAGTGGTTCTTTGAGGAATTGGTAGGCGCGTAGGCCGAGTTTGCGGCCGAGGGCTTCGGCGCAACGGCAGATTTTCCAGCGGTGGAGGTTGACGGCGGTGAAGTCGGCGTATTCTTTGAGGCGGACTGGGTAGAGGTGGCAGGAGATGGGTTTGTAGAAGTTGATGCGGCCTTGGCGGTAGGCTCGTTCGATGGCGCAGTGGCACATGCCGCCGGGTTCGAAGCAGGTGAATACGCAGTTGCGGCCATCGATGATTGAGGTGACGAGGTCGCCTTCTTGGTCGATGTATGCCACGCCGTTTTCGCGGATTTCGCGTTGTGCGGCGGGCGAAAGGTCGTCGAATATTTCGGGGAGGATGGCTTCGATTTGGCGGCGTTCGTCTTCGGTGATTGGGGCGCCGGCATCGCCTTCGATGCAGCATTCGCCGAGGCATTTATCGAGGTCGCAGCAGAAGAAGCGTTCGATTAGGTCGAGGCTAACCAGGGTATTTTGAATTTCGAGCATAAGCGTGGGGTGTTAATGGGCGGTGGTGGCGATGGCCACGGCGATGAGGCGGTCGGTGCGGTCCACCGGGCCGCGGGTGTAAACTTTGATGAGGTATTCGTTGGTGGTTTGGTACTTGTTGCCTTCGATGATGCGCGGGGTGGCGGCGGATTCGCCGTTGCGCAGGGCGAGGTATTGGAAGTTGTATGCGCCTTGTTTGAGCAGGAGGGCTTTTTCGTAGCGGCCGGTGGCGGGGTTGAATGGCACCATTGATGCTTGGTCGAATCGGCGGCAGGTGAAGTCGCCGTCGAGGTATATGGTCCAGCCGTCGAGCTGCGGTTGGTCAAGGATGAAGTGCACCACGGCGTAGTCGGCTTCGGTGTCGGAGTCGGAGGAGTTGTATTCGCGGATGAAGAATCGGCCGTGCTGGGTGCTGTCGTAGGCGTAATTGCGGCCGTAGCGTGGCTCATCGGTGAAGAGGGTGAAGTGGTAGTAGGGGTGGAGGTATTCGATGCGGTCCACACCGATTGAGGGGAACTGTGTGGAGATGGTTTCCATGCGGCGGTATTCGTTGCCGGCTTCGAAGATGAGCGGGTCGGTGTGTTCGAATATGGCCTTGCTGCCGCTGATGCGTAGCGGGTGGATGAGGGTGACTTCGTTGTCGATGCGACCGTTTTGCTGAACCACCACTCGCAGGTCGTTGAAGAGGTTTGCTACGTTGGCGCGTTCGGCGTCGACGGTGATGGCTAATTGCTGGTGTTGGTCGTTGTAGTCGATGTCGGTGCGAGAGGAGATTTCCACGGCCACGTTGGCCACTTGCTCGCTGATCATGGTGCGCACCTGGAGCCACACCTCATCGGGGTTGTCTTCGCAGTACACTTCGAGCAGGTAATTGCCTGAGAGGGTGGGGGATATGTCTTCGTTGGGGAAGGAGAATCGGTAGTTGACGTAGTGGACGGTGGTGGCGCGTGAGAAGGCGTAATCTTCGATGGCGCTTTCGTTGAATCCGTCGAGCCACTCGCTTTCGGCGATGGTTGAGGGCTGCCAATCGGCATCGCAGCGCACGGCGCGGAAGCGCAGGTAGGAGCGGTCTTCGGCGAGTTGGTCGAAGCTGATGTCGAGGCTTTCGCCGGCACCGAGCACCACCATGGGCGGGGCGAAGATGTTGTCGGCCAATGTGACGCGCAAGGTGCGCACATCGGCGCGGAAGATGCCAGTGAGGGTGTCGCGCGCTGAGGCGGATAAGGCGGTGGAAATCAGCGCGATAGCGAGAAGGATGCGGTGCATCATCGCCAATCGATGGGTTGGAGGCCGTGGGCGCGGAGGTAGTCGTTGGCCAGGGTGAAGTGGTGGTTGCCGAAGAAGCCGCGGGAGGCCGATAGGGGCGAGGGGTGGGCGGAGGTGAGCACCAAGTGGCGCGAGCGGTCGATGCCTTGGCCCTTGCGGATGGCATAGTTGCCCCAAAGCAGGAACACGATGTGCTCGCGTTCGGCCGAGAGCTTGGCTATGATGGCGTCGGTGAACTGCTCCCAGCCCTTGCCGCGGTGGGAGGCGGCGTCGCCGCGGCCCACGGTGAGCAGCGAGTTGAGCAGCAGTACGCCTTGATTACTCCAGCGGCGCAAATCGCCCGAGGGTAGGGGCTCTACGCCCAAGTCGGAACGTATCTCCTTGAAAATGTTGACCAACGACGGCGGGAATGGCACGCCATCGTACACCGAGAAGCAGAAGCCGTTGGCTTGGCCTGGTTCGTGGTAAGGGTCTTGACCCACGATTACCACTTTGACTTGATCGAAGGGACAGGCGTCCAGTGCGGCGAAGATTCGGCCGGCGGGCGGGTAGACTTCGCCCTGCGAATAGGCTTGGCGCACGAACTCCGCTAAGGAGGCGAAGTAGGGACTTTCCCACTCCGATTTGAGGGCGCGTTGCCATGAAGGATGTATGCGGATGTACATATTTTGCGATAATTTTTTGCAAATCTACGAAAAAAGCAGTAAATTTGCACCATCAAAACGCGAAAAAATAGCTACGCTCCTGTAGTTTAATGGATAAAATTTCGGATTCCGGTTCCGACGATAAGGGTTCGATTCCCTTCGGGAGTACTAATTACAGCCTGATAATCAACCGGTTATCGGGCTTTATTTATGATGAACGTCAACTTACAACAGGCAATCATGGGTGCGCCCGGCGGGCGCGCGGTGGTGGGGCGGTTTGCGCCCTCGCCCACCGGCCGCATGCACTTGGGCAACGTGTACGCGGCGCTGATGTCGTACCTGTCGGCGCGCAGCCGCGGCGGGCGGTGGATAGTGCGGATGGAGGACATCGACACCCAGCGCTCGCGGCGCGAGTATGCCGAGCAGCTGCTCGACGACCTCCGCTGGCTCGGCCTGCACCCAGACGGCGAGGTGGAGTACCAGAGCGAGCGCTACCATATATATAATGAGTACCTGCAGCGGCTATCGGCCGCGGGGTTAGTGTACCCATGCAGTTGTACTCGCGCCGAAATTATGGCATCGGCGCCGCATCAGAGCGATGGCCACGTGGTGTACTCCGGCCGCTGCCGGCCGGCGCTGCCGCGATTCGATGCCGCCGAGTTGCGCCAGACCCTGCGCCTGCGGGTGGATGCCGGCGTGGTGGAAGAATTTACCGACGACCTGTGCGGAGCGCAGCGCGTGGACGTGGCCGGCGAGTTCGGCGACTTCGCCCTCCGCCGCCGCGATGGCATGTGGGCCTACCAATTTGCCGTGGCCGTGGATGATGCACTGATGGGCGTGACCGAAGTGGTGCGCGGCGACGACCTGTTGCTGTCGACCGCTCCCCAGCGTTACCTTCAGCGGTTGTTAGGCCTTGCGCAGCCCGAGCGCTACGTGCACCTGCCCCTGCTGCGCAACGCCGCCGGCCAACGCCTGTCGAAGCGCGATGGCAGCCTCTCGCTTGCCGCCCTGCGCCCAACCCATTCGCCCGAAGCCGTCCTGGCCAAAGTGCTGACCGCTGCCAACCTTCCCGCCACCCTGCTGCAAACACTCTGACCAGCCGCATCCGAGTCAACCCGCCCATAATCAATCGATTACCTGTGATTTATCCTGTCCTCCTGCCACATCTCCTGTCCTCTTGTGAATCCCCCCACCCGGATGGCATCGTAAGAAATCGTAAGAAATCGTCTTCCCCAACCGCTGTGTTCGGTTTCCGGACGTTTGATACACTTCCTTTGTAGTCATACGGCGCTATGTTTTAGCATCTCAACTGTAAGATTTGTAGTGGCGGGGTGGCATTTTGGAGGAAAAAGTAGGGAAAAGGGCGGATTTTTTGATGGTTTCGATTTTTTTTTGTAACTTTGCGGTCTGAAAACGAAATCTCAAGCTATGGCTAATCAAGAAATTGATTATATTTTTGAAACCAGTTGGGAGGTTTGCAACAAGATTGGCGGCATCTACACGGTGCTGTCGACCAAGGCGCAAAGCCTACAACGATTGTACAAGGACAAGGTAATATTTATTGGTCCTGATGTGTGGACGGAAGCCCATCCGGCGGCCGACTTTAAAGAAAACAAAGCGTTATTGCGCGGCTGGCGCTCGCAGGGCGTGTTGCCCGAGGGCCTGGAAGTGCGTATTGGCCGATGGGAAGTGCCCGGACGCCCGATCGCCATTTTGGTGAAGTTCGACGCAATGTATGCCACCAAGGACGAATGTTACGGTCGTATGTGGGAGCTCTACGGAGTGGACTCGCTGCATGCTTATGGAGATTACGACGAGGGCTGCGCGTTTGCGCGAGCCGTGGCCGCCGTGATCGAAAGCATTGTGTCCTATTTGGGCAAGAAGGCAGCGCGTTGCATTGCTCATTTCAACGAGTGGACCACCGGTATGGGGCTGCTGGTATTGAAGGACCGCATGCCGCAGGTGGCCACCGTGTTTACCACCCACGCTACCAGCATTGGCCGTAGCATCTGCGGCAATGGCAAGCCTCTGTACGACTATCTCAAAGGATATAACGGCGACCAAATGGCTGCCGAACTCAATATGCAGTCGAAGCACTCGCTGGAGAAGGCTGCGGCTCATGCGGCCGACTGCTTCACCACCGTGAGCGACGTTACCGCCGAGGAATGCGCCCAACTGCTGGAGCGCCGTCCCGACGTGGTGACCCCCAACGGCTTCGAGCCGGGATTCGTGCCCGCTCCCGCCCGCTTCGGCAAGGCTCGCGCCGCTGCGCGAGCCGAGTTGCTGAAGGTGGCTCGCGCCCTCACCGGCCGCCAATTCACCGACGACACTTTCATCGTGGCCACCTCGGGCCGCTGCGAGTTCCGCAACAAGGGTATCGACGTGTTCTGCGACGCAATGGCGCGGTTAGTTGGCCGCGGCACCGCCCGACCGGTGTTGGCCTTTGTGATGGTGCCCGCATGGTGCGCCGGACCGCGCGCCGACCTCACTGCCGCCTTGGACAACGGCAGCGAGCTGCCGCTGAGCGATGCTGTGCTCACTCACAATCTGCACAACTACAACGACGACCCCGTGTGTCAACGCATCCATCAGCTCGGCTTCGCCCACGAGAACCTCAACGGCAACGTTACATTAATATATGTGCCGTGCTATCTCAACGGCACCGATGGCATCTTCAACCGCTCCTATTATGAGCTGCTCATCGGTATGGACCTCACCGTGTTCCCCTCGTACTACGAGCCGTGGGGCTACACTCCGCTGGAGAGCGTGGCCTTCGGCGTGCCCACCATCACCACCTCGCTCTCCGGCTTCGGCCAATGGGCTCGCACCGCGGCTTCGGCTTCCTTCGCCGACTGCGGCGTGGAGGTGATTGAACGCACCGACAGCAATTACGACTATGTGGCCGACGCCATCGCCCAACACGTGCAAGCGCTCACCGCTGCCGACAACCGCACTCGCACACTCTACTCCCAGGCCGCTCGCGCCACTGCCGCCGCCGCCGACTGGAGTCACTTCATCATATACTATACCGAAGCATTCGGTATAGCCCTCCGCAACAATAAAAAGAAATAATCACAATTCTAAAAGAGTAAATTATATCAAATGAAACTTCCGGTAAGCCGAACTAATGCACCCGTATTGCGTGACATTACCGTTCAAGCCTCACTCCCCTCGCAGCTCAAACCGCTCGAGGAAATCGCTCGCAACCTTTGGTGGGTATGGAATAGCGAAGGTAAATCCCTCTTTCGCGACCTCTGCCCCGAACTCTGGCGCCGCACCGGCGAAAACCCCGTAATGCTTCTCCAACGTATCTCGTCGGAACGCATCGACGAAATCCTGGCCGACTCCGCCATGATGGACCGCATCGCCCACGTTTATCGCAAAATGCGCGAGTACTTAGCTCAACCTATGCGCAAGGACGTACCCTCCGTGGCATACTTCTCCATGGAATATGGCCTGTGCAACTGCCTGAAAATCTACTCCGGCGGCCTGGGCGTGCTCGCCGGCGACTACATCAAGGAAGCATCCGACTCCTGCATCGACATGACCGCTGTCGGCTTCCTCTATCGCTATGGCTACTTCACTCAATCCCTGAGCGTTGACGGCCAGCAAATCGCCAACTACGAAGCTCAAAACTTCAACCAACTGCCCATCGAACCGGTGTTGGACAACAACGGCAACCCCATGGTGCTGGACGTGCCCTTCCCCGGTGGCCGCTTCGTTTACGCCCACATCTGGCGCGTGAACGTGGGCCGTATGAAACTCTATCTGCTCGACACCGACTTCGACGCTAACAGCGAGTTCGACCGCCAAATCACCCACCAACTCTACGGTGGCGACTGGGAAAACCGCATCAAGCAAGAATACATGCTCGGTATCGGCGGTGTGCTCATGCTCAAAAAGCTCGGCATCAAAACCCAACTCTACCACTGCAACGAAGGCCACGCCGCTCTGCTCAACCTCCAACGTCTGGTGGACTACGTGCAAGAAGAACACCTCGACTTCAACGTGGCCCTCGAAATGGTACGCGCCACCTCGCTCTACCC
>CAMGBT010000108.1 GCA_946011725.1 uncultured Bacteroidales bacterium
CAAAAAAATCGCCCCGATGCCCAAATATTACGCCGATTTATGGGATTTTAGAGATTAACACTGCAAGAGCAGGTAAACAAACTAAATAGTCGCGGTTTGTTGATTGATGACAAGCCTCTTGCGATTAGGTATTTGTCGAATATTAGTTAGGGATATTTTCGAGACAATTTCAATAGCATTATTCTTAAAGATAGAAGGAGTTAGCGGGCGGGGGCGAAGAGGTCGTCCATCGTCACCACGCTCTGCACTCGGCCGGAATACTCGTTGCTGGCCATCTACGACACCCCGCTCGACGTCCAGAAACCCTACGCCATCCTCAAGAACAAGCCCAAACTGCGCCGCGGCGAACAAGCCCCCGTCGAAGAAGAACCGGAGGAAGAGGACGACTTCTTCGCCCCCGCCAACACCCCCGGCACCACCAACCGCACCAACGCCCCTTTTAGGGGAGGGCCGGGGCGGAGCTATTGGAGCTGCTGTACAGCCGGTAGTTGCGGTAGAAGGAGCGCATGGAGGCGTAGCCGGCTTGTTCGGCCAGGTTCTGCTTGAGTGCTTTGGGATCGGCCTGCTCCAGGGTGATTACGTAGGCGATGCGCTTGCGGTTGATAAACTCGGCGAACGACATGCCCGCTTGTTCGTTGATTAGTTTTGAGAGGGTGGTGCGGTTGGTGCCCAGCTGTTTGGCCAAATCGGCCAGCGTCAGCCCCGGCTGCAGGTAGAGCCGTTCGCTGTCGATTCGCTGCAGTAGCGTCGACATCACCGCTTGCGGCAGTTCCACCACCGCTTCATCCTCCACCGCTTCTTCGCTCTCTTCGCGGGCGATGTCAACGAATGAGAACTGCTGTACGAATCCGCGGTAGCAAAGCATATACAACAGGACGCTGAAGAAGCAAGCCAGCAGAGCTAAGGGGATGGTGGCGTTGATGAAAGTAAAACGGCCAATGATGTTGACCGTGAACGACAGCACGCCGGTGAAAAGCATAAGCAGCAGGATGGTGGTGATGCCGAAGAGCCGCTTGCCCTCGTTGTCGGCGTAGATAGAATCGATAAGCCTGTTGTATTGTCGGATACGGTGGATGCCCACCACCAGCACCCACACCACGCTCACGGCAAAGCATACTTTGGCGAGATTATGCACCACAGCCTGGGCCATGGCCGGGCCCGTGAGTCCTTTCATGGAATTGTGGTAAAGATACGTGTCGACGAAGCGAGAGCAGTCATCGTCGCTCATCAGCATATATATCACTGCCACGGCCGAGCCGAACACCGCGGACGGGCTCCACACCAGCCACTGGCGGCTGCGCTTGATTGAGCCCTGAGTGAGCACGGTGATGTATTGCAGGTAAAGCGGGTAGACCAGCAGGTTGCAGATTACGTAGATGGTATCGCTCACCGGAATCACCTGCGCGATATGGTTGAAGAACACGAAGTGGCCGGTGTAGAGCAGCGTGGCCGAGATGGCCCACTGCAGCAAGAGGCGGTGAGCGGCGAGATTGCCCTTCTCCCGGATGTTCAAAGCAAGGGCAATCGACCAGAAAGCGCATACTGCCAGCGGCAGGAAAGATACTATCACACGAATCATGGTGCAAAGTTAGCCAAAAAATCGAAATAACGGCCTGAAAGCACCCCTAAAATCCTTAACAAAAGTTAAATGTGCGATATGTCACACGAAATGTACGATTTGGCACACACGGCGGACGAAATGGCACAAAGAATTTACGCGCATATTTTGATGCGGCCGCTCGCGTACCTACCTTTGCACTTAGAATAATTCGACCCTAAAAGAGAACTGTTAATTAACCCAAAATAGCTAATTCACTATCAACCATTTTTTAAATGAAAACGATACTACTTTCAATCATCGCGCTGTGCAGCACCGTGGCCGCATGGGCGCAAAATGAACTCGCTACGGCGATGCTTCACCATGAAAGCCAAACCACGCTGTTCACCGGCTCACACGCCTTGGTCATGGCATACGAGGCCGCCGTTGACGGAGATGTGATCACACTCTCATCAGGTTCCTTCGTAGCGCCGGTAATAGCCAAAGCCGTGTCAATCTATGGGTCCGGCTGCGAAGGTGATGCTACAACCCAAAGGAATCCCACCTATATCACCGGAGAATTTACTATCAAAACCTCAGATAGCTCAACCCTTTCGAACATTCACTTGGAAGGAATACAATTCTGCGAGAAAGTTAATTGCAGCACCCCGTTGGAGAACTTTGTGGTAGAAAAGTGTCGCATCAACAAAGAGTTTTACTTTTATGCTGACAACAATAACACCACCATATCAAACTGCGTAGTACTCAACCACATCTACGCAAACAGCGGCGAAACCACCAACTGCCTTATCAAAAACACATACATTTCAGAGTATGTAAGACTCATATCTACTGAAAAATCAGTTAACATCGACCATTGCGTCATAGCCGATAGAGGAACGGGCCCTCACAATATTACAAACTCCATTTTTACCTATAAGTATAAGAGTAATTTATCAATGCTTGTTGATTCACCATTATCCCTACCATACGAAACAACGGTATCCAACTGTGTATTCGTAAGCGATGAACCCACACTCCCTTTCGATTTCCCCAATTGCTATATTGTTGATAACGCCGTCTTGATCTTCTCCGATGGGAAGGCGGGCAGCTATACTGAAGATCGCACCTTCGAGATTCGGCATCCCGAGCTTTGGATTGGTAAGGATGGCCATGAAGTCGGCCTCCGATATGGATGGCGCATAGAGCCAACCGGCGTGGACATCTCCCTCTCCGGTAACAATCTCACCATCCAATACCAACAACAAAAAAATAAATAACAACAAATTAATACTAAAGCCAGTAGTATTATGAAAAAAATTCTATTCATAATCCTCGCGCTCTGCTACGTAGTTGTGGCCAAGGCGCAAAGCACCGACCAGTTAAGTGCTATCCTTCAGCACGGGGATGAAGTGAGTGTGTACCAAGGTAATACTGGATTTCAGAAGGCCTACGAGGCTGCCGTGGATGGCGATGTGATTGTCCTGAGCCAAGGCACATTCCAAACTGTTTCTAGTATTTATATGGGAATCACCTTTCTTTGTGCCGGTTTCGATGAAAATGCAGAAGACAACACAGCCATTACCTACTTTAATACACATGTATATGTAGGTAAATCCGACGCCGTTCTCGACGGTTTTCGTATGGAAGGTGTCAAAGTGTCCGGCACGCTCCAATTCGATTACGAAGTAAAGAACGTCAATATCGTGAAATGCTACGTTACCGGCGACGTTAGATTCCAAAAAAATCTTGAGGCTGTAACTTTGAAGCAGTGTCGTCTTGGAAGCTCAGTGTTAGGTGATAACACCTCTGTAGTGGCCAAGGGCTTGCTTGTGCTCAATTGCCATGTTAATGGCAATGCCCGCAATTTCAGCTACGAAAGTTCGGCGAATATCGACCACTGCTATATAATGCAGTATGGCTCAGGCGATAAAGCGCAAATCTTAGTGACGAATACCATCATCGAAGATAATCATTTTTATAATAAATCCGGAATTGCTCCATACTCTACAGCACGAAATTGCATTGTAACCAATGGCGCCGGCGGATTCCCCGCAACGGCTTCGTGGTTCAACTGCCATTGGGTTGACCGCGCCGCCATTTTTGCCGATGCCGAAAATGGCAACTATACCGAGACTCGCACTTTTGTGCTTCAAGACCCCACCACATACGTAGGCACCGATGGCACTCCCATCGGCCCGTCGGGCGGCGCCGGCTGGAATAAAGTGCCCTCGCGCCCTTCGATCTCTAACCTGACCGCTACCCCAAGCGGCACTACCCTCAATGTCACATACGATGTCAATATGAAATAATCAATACTAAAAACGTTAGTATTATGAGGAAATACTTATTACTAATCATTGCGCTTTGCTACGCAGTTGTGGCCAATGCGCAGGGTACAAGCGAATACACTGCCGTACTCCAGCACGGTAATGACGCGTCGGTCTACACCGGTAGTACCGCATTTCAGCAGGCCTACGAAGCTGCTGTGGATGGCGACGTAATCGTGCTGAGCGAAGGCGTGTTTACTCCTGTGACCCGAATTGAAAAGTCACTGAAAATCTACGGTGCAGGCTTCGAGCGCGTGGCTGCAACCAACACCGCCGTCACCGCCTTTACCGGCCATGTGTATGTGGGTAAAGCCGATGCCGTTCTCGAGGGGTTCCATTTGGAAGGCGTCAAGGTGATGGGCACCCTCCAATTCGATTACGAAATGAAGGATGCCAATATCCGCAAATGCTATGTCACCGAGTGCATCCGTTTCAAAAAGGACATTGAGAAAGTGGGTGTGAAGCAATGCCGTATTGGAGATTCAATTTTAGGCGAAACCTCGGTAGTAGCCACCGGTCTGCTTATAGCTAATTGCTACATCAATGGCAATGCCCGCACATTCAGCTACGATAGTTTTGTGCATATCGACCACTGCTATATACTGCAATACGGTAGAGGTGATACCGCCAAAACCATCATCACCAACACCATCATCGAAGATAATCATTTTTCTAATGAATCCGGAATTGCTCCATACTCTACGGCACGAAATTGCATTGTAACCAATGGCGCCGGCGGATTCCCCGCAACGGCTTCGTCGTTCAACTGCCATTGGGTTGACCGCGCCGCCATTTTTGCCGATGGGGAGAATGCCGAATATTCCGAGACTCGCACTTTTGAGCTGAAAGACCCCGACACCTATATAGGAGGCGATGGCACTTCGATAGGTCCGGCCGGTGGCGAAGGGTGGAACAAGGTGCCCGCCAAGCCCTCCATCGCCAATCTTACCACCACCCTATCCGGCACCAACATCAATATCACTTACGATGCCGCCGTGAAATAATCCAGCGCCGACAACTATCAATTACAACAAATCAATAACAACAAATAAATACTAAAAATCTGTAGTATTATGAAAAAATATTTATTCTTAATCATTGCGCTTTGCTACGCAGTTGTGGCCAACGCGCAAGGTTCCGACCAATACAGCGCCATACTCCAGCACAACGAGACTGCCACTTTCTACACCGGCAGTAGCGCTTTCAAGCAGGCCTACGCAGCAGCCGTGGATGGCGACGTAATCATCCTGAGCGAAGGCGTGTTTGAGCCGGTAACAATCGAAAAGTCGCTGAAAATCTACGGTGCCGGCTTCGAGCGCAATGCCGAAACCAACACCGCCATCACCGCCTTTAGCAACCATGTGTATGTGGGTAATGCTAATATCATCCTCGACGGTTTTCACATGGAAGGAATTTTAATTCAGGGTGAAATTTTTTTCGAATGCCAACTGAAGAACAGCTCAGTGGTGAAATGCTACCCCACAAACATCCGGTTCAGAAAAAACATTGAGAATGTGGTAGTGAAGCAATGTCGTATATGGGATGCCGTGTTAGGTAACAACATGGTAGCCAAAAACCTGTTGGTAGCAAATTGCTACATGCGCGGCAATGTCAGAGAGTTCTCAAGCGAAAGCTTTATAACTGTTGACCACTGCTTTTTAACCAGATATTCAAATGACACTAATGCCCGAATCCTTTTAACAAACAGCTTCATCGGCGGTGGTTCTTCCTATTCTTCTACGGGTATCGGACAATACTCTATGGTAAGAAGTTGTATTTTAAATAATAATGGCGGCTTCCCCGCCAATACTTTGTCTGAGACCTATTACAGATTTAATAGCATCGCCACACTTTTTGCCGATGTAGAAAGTGAAGACTATTCCGAGACTCGCACCTTTGAACTGAAAGATCCCGACACATACGTAGGCACCGATGGCACTCCCATCGGCCCCTCGGGCGGTTTCGGCTGGGACAAGGTGCCCACCAAGCCCTCGATCAAGAATCTGACTACCACCGTGGCAGAATCTAACCTCAATGTTACATACGAGGCCATTGTGAAATAAATAATTATTGCTGAAGCATGTACAGAATAAGATATTTGCTGATTGCGACGGCATTGGCGATTACATCCGTCGTAACAGCTCAAAAAGCCAACGCCGAACAGTTGATATGGCTGGACGGCTATATCGCCGAGGCGCAATCCGCCTCGCCGGGGAGGCTGTCAATCGACGTTTCCTCGCTGAGCACCGGCCTCCACTGGATTACATTCTCCGAGAAGAATGAGGCCGGCGTATGGAGCGCGCCGCTCACCAAAGCCTTCCTCGTGCCCTATAAAGGCACTGAGGGCAAGTCGATTGTGGAGCACGAGTATTGGATCGACGGCCAAATTACGGCCCGCGTGAATCAAAGCTATCAGCCTTCGACAATCGATGTCAAGGACCTCGCCCCCGGCTTCCATACGCTCACAATTCGCGTCAAAGACAACTCCGGCGCCTGGAGCTCGCAAATCACCAAGCATTTCATCGTGCCGGAAAACCGACTCGACCTTGAAGACAAAAAGATTGTGGAGCACCAATACTGGCTCGACGGCCGAATGGAAGCAAGCGTGACTAAAGATCAAATGCCTTCGGCCATCGATGTGTCGTCCCTCGCCCCCGGCATCCATACGCTCACAATTCGCATCAAGGACAACGACGGCATGTGGAGCTCGCACATCACCAAAAATTTCATCGTGCCGGAAAACCGCCTCGCCCTTGACAACAAACAAATCGTGGCGCA
>CAMGBT010000109.1 GCA_946011725.1 uncultured Bacteroidales bacterium
TTAATTATTTCTAACTTTCGATATACTTAGCTCAAAAATAGTTCTTATTAGACAGTTTTTTTTCGCAAATGACGTTAAATAATGTTCGATTTTTGTCGCAAATGCGGGGCAACATAGGGCGATTTTTGTTGCAAATGTGGGGCAACATGGCTGTCTGAATGCGAATTGGCCTTATTGGGCTTATGGGCTAATCAAGCTTATTGGGCTTATTGGCCAATTCGGGAGTATGCTTGCAGTTTGGTCATTTTTGCCTGAATGTTGGTGCTTTTGAGAACTTTTTGAAGTTTTTTGCTGTTATTTGACAAAAAATAACTAACTTTGCAGTTGATTTTGTCCATCACGCATTGGTATTGTGTATATTTGCGCATTAGCCGATGTGTCCTCTCCCGGGCCATAGGTGCTTTCCTATTCCATCGTTAGTTACCTATTGCTATATTAAACACTTTACCCGGCCTTTTCGGCTTACTTAAATGATTAATAATCAATACAAACAATAATCATATCCTAAAAATGAAGAAACCATTGTTCTTGGGATTTTTATGCTCAGCTCTTTTGCTCGGCTTGAGTGCTTGCTCCGATGGCGACACTCCCGGCGTGAAGGGCTATGGCAAAATCTCCCCGACGGTCGACATTGACGGCAATGTGAAGTCTTCGCGCTCGCGCGTGGAGGCCGGCGACATTACTGTCAACGACTTATCTGTAAAGCTGACTTCCGCCGATGGCTCATACTCCAACACTTGGGCTTCGGTGGCTGAGTTTCCTACTGACCAACAGTTTAAAGTAGGTGAGTACAACTTCGAAGTGTTCTACGGCGACGAGTACTCCGAAGGCTTCGAAAAGCCCTACTTCCACGGCTCGCAAACCATCGAGGTGAACGAGAATCTCACCACTCCGGTGAGCCTCACCGCTGAATTGGCCAACACCATGGTCACCATTCAGTACACCGACAACTTCCGCAACTACATGAGCTCGTGGAGCGCCCAACTCCATAGCAACGGCGGCAACTACATCGACTACTCCTCGTCCGAAACCCGTCCCGCTTACCTGCGCCCGGGCGACGTGGAAATCTACGTGGACTACACCAAGCAGAACGGCAAATCGTACCGCTTCCTCGCTGCCACTTTCCCCGCTGCCGCCAAGACTCACTACACCGTGACCATCGACCTCAACCAAGATGCCGGCGCTGCATTCATCACCGTCATCTTCGATGAAGCCACCGTGGAAGAGCCCGTAACCATCGACCTCGACGACATCGAGAACGCTCCCGCTCCCGTGGTGACTTACTCCGGCTTCAACCCCGAAGAAGCAATGACCGTGGTGCCCGGTTACCTCCAAGGCCAAGCGCCCAAATTCAGCATCGTGGCTCAAGCCGGTCTCAAAGCCGTGAAGATGACCACCATCTCCGCCACCCTGCTCGCTCAAGGTTGGCCCGCTGAAGTGGACCTCTGCAACTGCGACGCTTCCACCCAGCAGCGTCTCACCAACCTCGGCTTCGCCGGCCGCGGCCTCTTCAAGAACCCCGACAAGATGGCCACCATCGACCTCACCGGCATGATTGAAAAGATTGCCGTGGTGAGCGGCGACAACACCACCACCATCACCCTCGTGGCTGAGGACAACATGACCAAGGCTTCCGAACCTATCACCCTCACCATCAATGCCGAAGAGCTCCACCTCGAATTGGCCAACGCTCAAACCCTCATCCAAGGCGACAACGAGCTGACCATCGACCTGCTCTACAACGGCGGCGATCCCACCGGCGTGGTTGATATTCAATACTTTAACGACCGTGCCACTTGGAGCACAATGCCCGTGACCTACACCGCACAAACCTCCAACTCGCGCGCCGTGAGCCCCATTGACCGCTACACCGCCGTGGTGACCACCCCCGACGCCACTTCCGATCTGAAGATTCGCGCCATCATCGGTGCCGGTTCATCATCCGCCACCACCAGCGCCAACGTAACCATCGACCGCGAATCCGCCGTGGTTACTCCCGCCGTGAGCGAAGGCGGTGCCTACGCCACCAAAGCCATCGTCAACTGCTCCGCCGCCACCTCGCAAGGCGCAGTGACCGGCGCTCAACTCGAATCGCTCTTGGCCGGCTCGCACGTGTACCTCTCCACCGACGGCGGCGCCAACTTCACCCGCGCCAACGCCACCTACAACTCCGGCAAACAATCCTACACCATCACCGGTCTGACCCCGGCAGCATCCTACCAAGTGAAGGTGAGCACCGGCACCGGCAGCGTGTCCGAGCTTCCCGCAGCATCTTTCACCACCGAGGCCGCCACGCAACTGCCTAACGGCAACTGCAACGGCGCCACATCAGTGGCAGGTAGTGGGAGCAACTGGCAAAACATTGCCTTCCCCGACGGTTGGGGCACCAACAACCCTATGACCACTTCGCAGGGCGCTAACCTCGCCTATTGCCGCATCTCCGGTACCATTGCATCCTCCGATGCAGTGTCCGGCTCGGCCGTACTGCTTCGCACCATCGGCTGGGGCTCCGGCAACTCCGCCTCCGGCTCGGTTAGTTCCGGCTTTATGAAATATGCCGATGCAGGTCTGTACCACCTCGGATCTTCGCGTAGCGTTCGTCCGAAAGGATATAGCGATGTTTCCGGCAGCCTCAACACCAACGACCTTGACTGCGGTATCGCTTTCACCTCGCGTCCTTCCGCTCTCACATTTAAATATAAGTACACTCCGAAAAACGCTGCCGACAAAGGCCAAGCATACATTTGGGTGAAAGATGCTTCGGGCAATATCATCGCCGAAGGCGTGGCAGAGTTAACCTCCGCCTCATCCTACACCACTGCTACCATCAACCTCAGCTACTCCGCTCAAGTGAAGGCTGCCAAGATTTATGTGCGCTTCCTCTCCACTTGCGTGCCTGATGCGTTGACCAAGAGTGGCGACTGGTTCACAGCACCTCCATTTATGAACCTCTCCGACGGCAAATACCTCGGCTCGCAGCTGCTTATCGATGACATTGTTTTAACTTACTAATTTCGACTTCCCCTATGAAAACCAAGATATTAGCTATGCTCGCCTTCGTGGCAGCTACTATGGCCTCTTGCTCGGAAGAATGGAAGCCCGCCATCGATGGCTCTGTGTCGTTCGCGTCCATGGGCATCGAAGTGTCCTCCGCCATGGATGTGGTCAACTCCCGCGCCGAGTACGACCTCTCCTCCTTCCTCATCAAGGTCTACAACAATCAAAATCAGGTGGTTAACCAGTGGACTTACGCCTCCATGCCCGAAATTTTCTCCCTCGAACCGGGCGACTACCGCGTGGAAGTGCAGTCGCACGAACTCCAAAAGGCCGAATGGTCGCGTCCCTATTTCCTCGGCTCCAAAAACTTCACAATCGAAGCAAATAAGGTGACCGAAATCGGCGTCGTTTCCTGCAAATTCGCCTCGCTGAAAGTGTCGGTAGTATTCACCGATGCCCTCCGCGCCGAAATGGCCGACGATGTGCAAGTGGAAATCCGCGCCAACGATGAAGGCAAACTCATCTTCACCCCGGCCGAAACCCGCTCGGGCTTCTTCGCCGTGTTGGATGGTTCCACAACCCTCACCGCCGTGTTCACCGGCACCGTGAAGGGCTATCGCGAGAACATCATCAAGACCTACACCGACATCGCCGCCGGTCAGCACCGCATCATCACCTTCGACCTTAAGGACAACCCCACCACTCCGCCCGAAGAAACCGGCAACATCAATCCCGGTGAAGGCATCAACGTGGACGTTTCCGTCACCGATAGCGCCATTAGCGGCGGCGTGGACGTAGGCGAAGACAACGAAACCGGCTCTCGCCCCGGCGATGAAGACTTCAACGAGCCCGGCACCGATCCCGATCCCGGCACTGATCCCGACCCCGGCGTGGAAACCATCACCTTCGAAGCCGCTCAACTCTCGTTCGACACCCCCAACATTCCGGCCGACGGCATGAATGGCGTGGTTGACATCTACGCTACCGATGGCGTGGCTCACCTCATCGTGAACATCGCATCCACCAACACCGAATTCTTCGGCATCATCAACGACGAATACGGCATCGCCACCTTCGACCTCGCTTATCCCGGCGACAAAGAAGCCGCACTCGCCGGCCTCGGCCTTGCCACCGGCAACGCCGTCATCGACCAAACCCACGTGCCATTCGATATCACTCTATTCATCCCCATGTTGAAAGGCTTTCCCGGCACTCACAACTTCACAATCACCGTCACCGACAACAAAAATCATCAGGTGGCTAAAACATTAACCTTCGTAGTAGAATAACAATGAAACGCTCTGTAAAACTTCTTGCGGCCGGCTGCATTGCCGCCGCTGCGCTGAGCGCCTGCTCCGGCGAAGAACCGTTTGAGGTGAAAGGCGAAGGTAAAGTGTTTATCTCCACCACCCTCAATTCCGACGTGAAGGCGCGCTCGCGTGCCACCGTCGAGGAGTTGCGCGAATCCACCAAAATCTGGATCTCCAATTCCACCGGCTTGGTGCGCCACTTCGACTCGCCCAACGATCTCCCCACTGATGGCATCAAGCTCGTGGCCGGCAACTACGTGGCCGAAGCTTGGGCCGGCGACTCCGTGCCCGCATCCTTCGACGACCGCTACTTCAAAGGCCGCCAAGACTTCACCGTAACCCGCGGCAGCAACACCGCCGTGGAAATCACCTGCAAAATCGCCAACTCCGTGGTGAAAGTGGTGTGGGATGAAACCGTGGCCGACGTCCTCACGGACTACAAACTGACCGTGGGCAACTCCCAAGGCTCGCTCGAATTTGCTGCCGACGAAACTCGCCTCGGCTACTTCATGCGCAACTCTCGCGACGCCAACCTCAGCTGCACCGTGGCCGGCACACTCCTCAATGGCCAAGCCTACACCAAGGAGTTCACCATCGACGACATCCAACCCGCCACTCAGTACACCGTCACCATCCGTTGCAACGAAACCTCCACTGAAATCGGCGGCGGCTACCTCTCCATCGAGGTTGACGAAACCGAAGTGGTGGTTGAAGACGAAGTGGTAATCGTGGCCGCACCCTCAATCGAAGGCTTCAACTTCGATATCAACGAAGGCGTGCGCGGCGAGCAAGGCACTCTGCCCCGTCGCTCCCTGTGGATCAAGACCTCCTCGAAAATGACCGCCCTCGAGCTCTCATGCCCCGCATTCGACTCCTCCCTCGGCATCGGCGGTAACGACTTCGAAATCTTCGCCATGAACGATGCTATCAAGCAGTTAGTCAACAACGGCGGCATCAACTGGGTATACACCTACGACAACGTGCAAGACTTCTCAACCCTCAAACTCAACTTCGAGAAGACGTTCTTCAACACCCTCACCAACGGCACATACCCCATCTCCGTGCGCGTCACCGACGCTAACGGCAAAACTGCTTCTGCCGTGCTCAACGTGGTAATCAGCGACGACCCCGCCACCACACAACCCATCAACCTGATGGACGTATACTCATATCACGCCACCATCACCGCCGTGCTCAACCAAGCCGACGCCGCCACCCCCGTGATGAAGTATCGCAAGTATGGCGAAACCACTTGGACCGAAGCCACAACCACCGTCAGCGGCACCGCAATCTCCGCCGTGATCTCCGGCCTCGATGCCGCCACCAAGTACGAATACACCGTATCCTCCGGCGACTTCACCTGCGCCACCATCCACTCATTCACCACCGAAGATGCCAAGCAGTTGCCCAACAACAGCTTCGACTCTTGGGTGAAGAACGACAAGATTCAAGTGCCCGCAGCTTCACTCGGTGACATGTTCTGGGATTCCGGCAACACCGCCGCCGCTCCGCTGATGAACGTCAACCCCACCGAACCCTCTACCGACTTTGTGCACAGCGGCACATACTCCGCTCGCCTCAAATCGCAATTCGTAGGTATGGGTATTATGGGTCAGTTCGCCGCCGGCAACATCTTCGTAGGCGAATTCATCCGCACCGACGGCATGAACGGCGTTATCGGCTGGGGCCGCACTTGGAACTCCCGTCCCACCAAACTCCGCGGTTGGGCTCGTTACACTCCCGCTTCAGTCAACTACACCAACTCCGACTACCCCGGGCTGTCATCCGGCGACACCGACAAAGGCACCATCTACGTAGCCCTGTTGGACAACTCCGTATCCCAAACGGATAGCGGCAAAACCTACCCCGTGATTATCAAGACCAAGAAAGCCGACCGTCAGCTCTTCGACCCCAATGGTTCCAACGTCATCGGCTTCGGCCAAATCGTTTGGGACGCTGACTTCAAAGGCGCCGACGGCGGCATGGCACCATTCGAAATCACAATCACCTACCGCGAAGGCGTCACCGTCAAACCCTCCTTCATCTGCGTCACCGCGTCCGCATCCATCGGCGGCGACTACTTCGTGGGCGGCGCCGGCTCCCTCCTCTACCTCGATGACCTCGAACTTATCTACGAATAATCCACCCTCACATATCCAAAAAAGCGGCGAGCTCCAACTCGCCGCTTTTTTTGTACGCTCGGCATGAGTATTGTCTAACGGGTGCAAGTCCCTAAGCTGCC
>CAMGBT010000110.1 GCA_946011725.1 uncultured Bacteroidales bacterium
GCCAAAAGATGCAGCCGCTGTTTTCGCTCGCCATCGGCCATCCCGGCAGCTCCTTTGCCATCGAAATCGCCCGCAAAACCGGCCTGCCCGACAAGATTATCGACGCCGCGGGCGAGTTGGTGGGTAGCGACTACCTCAACCTCGACAAGTACCTGCTCGACATAGCCCGCGACCGCCGCTACTGGGAAAACAAGCGCCTCGAAATCCGCCGCAAGGAGAAGCAGTTGGAGCAAACCCTCGAGCAATACAGCGCCGACGCCGACACCCTACGCCGTCAGCGCCGCGAAATCATAGCCGACGCGCGCGAAGAGGCACGCAAGATCCTCGAAGGCTCCAACGCAGTCATCGAGCGCACCATCCACGACATCCGGCGCGCCCAAGCTGACCGCGAGAAGACCCTCGAAGCGCGCCGCCGCCTGGCCGAGGAGCGCCGCGAACTCACCGACGGCCCCACCGACGACCATCCGCTCATCCCCAAAATCAAATCGCCCAAGAAGCCCAAGCAAGCGCCCAAACCGGTCGACAAGCCCCGCGAACTCGCCCCGGGCGACAACGTGCTGCTCGACGGCGCCGGCACCGTGGGCACCATCGACGCCATCCGCGGCAAGGAAGCCGTGGTAATCTTCGGCCAGATGAAGACCACCGTGAAGCTCCAGCGCCTCACGCCCACCGACCGCAAGCCCAAGAGCGGCGCGCAGCAGGCGGCCTCGTTCATCTCCGTGGAGACGTCGAACGACAACCGCGAGCGCCAGCTGCGCTTCCGCCCCGAGATCGACGTGCGCGGCATGCGCGCCGACGAGGCCATTCAAGCCGTAACATACTTCATTGACGACGCCGTGCAATTCTCGCAGAGCCGTGTGCGCATCCTCCACGGCACCGGCACCGGCGCCTTGCGCCAGTGCATCCGCCAGTATTTGGCCACGGTGCCCGCCGTGCGCCACTTTGCCGACGAGGACGTGCGCTTCGGCGGCGCCGGCATCACCGTTGTAGAGTTTTAACAAATGGAACAATCAGATAATCAACCAATTGACACCGCGCAGCGCCACTTGCTTTGGCGCCTGTTCACCGTGTTTGTCAAAATCGGCGCCTTCACCTTCGGCGGCGGATGGGCCATGATTTCCATCATCCAGCGCGAGGTGGTAGACAACCAAAAATGGATCGCCAAGGACGAGTTTCTCGACCTGTTGGCTTTGGCGCAGTCGCTGCCCGGCATCTTAGCGGTGAACATCTCCGTGGCCGTGGGCGACCGTCTGCGCGGCCGCGTGGGTTCGGTGGTGGCCGCCTGCGGCACCATCCTGCCCTGCTTCTTCATCATCTTGGCCATCGCCGTGTTCCTTACGCCCGAAACCATCATCCAAAACCCCACGCTCAACGCCATCTTCAAGGGCATCCGCCCGGCGGTGGTGGCGCTGATTATCACGCCGGTGATAACCTCGGCGCGCGCCGCCCACATCGGCTGGCGCACCGCGTGGATTCCGGTGGTGGTGGCCGCGTTGATATGGTCGAAATGGCCGGTGGTATCTAACCCTATCATTTTCATCGTGTTAGGTGGCCTGGTGGGATGGTTGCAGCTGCGTCATGTGCGCCGCAAACTCGCTGCGCAGGAAGGAGGTGACCAATGATTTACCTTCGCCTGATTTGGAGCTATCTCAAAATAGGCTTCTTCGGTTTCGGCGGCGGCTATGCCATGCTCTCATTGGTGCAGAACGAGATCGTGGGCCCGGGGTGGATTACCGACAAGACCTTCACCGACATCGTGGCCATTTCCCAGATGACCCCCGGCCCAATCGGCATCAACTCAGCCACTTACATCGGCTACACCGCCCCGATGCAGGCCTTCGGCCCGGACGCTTCGCCGCTGTGGGGCTTGCTTGGATCGATCATCTGCACGTTGGTGGTGATCATTCCCTCATTCCTGTTAGTGCGCTATGCCGGCCGGTTCGTGTCGCGCCACCGCCAAAGCGTGGCCATCGAAGGCATCTTCCGCGGCCTGCGCCCCGTGGTCATCGGCTTGATTGCGTCGGCCGCCCTTATCCTTATGAACTCTGAAAACTACGGCTCCATACCCTCCGAAATCATCCCCTCGGCGCTGATTACCTTGGGCGTGTTGCTGCTCAACCTCTTCACCCGCATCCATCCCATCCTGCTCATCTGTGCCGCCGGGTTGGCCGGGTACTTAATCTTCTGAAAACATGTTCACTACCTATAAAGAAACCATCGACTGGCTGTTCAGCCAAATTCCGATGTTCCAAAACCTCGGTGCGGGCGCGTATAAGCCCGGATTAGACACTGTGCGGCGGCTTAGCCACGCGTTCGGCGACCCACACCTGCGCCTGCGCTGCATCCACGTGGCCGGCACCAACGGCAAGGGTTCCACCGCCTCCACCATCGCCGCTGTGCTGCAATCCGCCGGCATGCGCGTGGCGCTGTACACCTCGCCCCACCTGATTGACTTCCGCGAGCGCATCCGCGTCAACGGCCAAATGATTTCCGAGGCCGAAGTGGTGGACTTCATCAACCGCTTCCGCGCCCTCGGCTTCGAGCCGCAGCCATCGTTCTTCGAACTGACCACCATCATGGCGTTCGAA
This sequence comes from uncultured Bacteroidales bacterium, assembly GCA_946011725.1. GTDB lineage: Bacteria > Bacteroidota > Bacteroidia > Bacteroidales > Muribaculaceae > CAG-873. The sequence continues at coordinate 2,589 of CAMGBT010000110.1, forward strand.
TATTTCGTGCGCCAAAACGTTGATATAGCGGTGATTGAGGTGGGCCTTGGCGGCCGCCTCGACGCCACCAACATCATCACCCCGATGCTGTCGGTCATCACCAACATCTCGCTCGACCACACCGCGCTGTTAGGCACCACCCCCGCCGCCATCGCCCGCGAAAAGGCCGGCATCATCAAGCCGGGCGTGCCCGTGGTGGTGGGCGAAGCCGAAGGCGACGTCCGCGCCGTGTTTGCCGCCCGAGCCGCCGAGCTGTCGGCACCCGTCACCTTCGCGCAAGATGCGCCAATGTTCACTTCCGCCGATCGTTCACCCTTCGAAATCACTTACCACGGCACCCCGTGGGGCGACGTGCCGTCGGAGCTTACCGGCGACTGCCAGTTGCTCAACGCCAACACTATCTTCCACGCGCTCAGCAAGTTGCCCTTCGCCGTGCCGGCCGCAGCCGTGGCGCAAGGCTTCGCCCACGTGTGCCAAATTTCCGGCCTGATGGGGCGCTGGGCCACCATAGCCCGCTCGCCGCGCGTCATCTGCGACACCGGCCACAACCCCGGCGGCTGGCAGTACCTCGGCCCGCAGTTGGCCACCATCGCTGCTGAATCCGCCTTGCACGTGGTCATCGGCTTCGTCAACGACAAGGACGTGAGCCACATCTTCCCTTACCTGCCCGCCCGGGCGCGGTATTACTTGGCCAAGCCGTCGGTGGAACGCGGTCGGCCTGCCGCCGAACTGCTGCCCATCGCCGCGCAGTATGCCCTGTCGGCCACGGCGTTTGACTCCGTGGCCGAGGCTTATCAAGCCGCACGCCAAGCCGCTGCCGAGGCCGACACCATCTTCGTGGGCGGCTCCACTTTCATCGTGGCTGACCTGCTAACTTACATTAAATGAGTGCGTTATGAAAGCTGTTACCATATTCCGCGAATACATCTGGCTGGTGAGCACCATCCGCCGCGCCGGCCGCATCACCTTCGACGAAATCTCACGCCGCTGGGCCGACACCGGTCCGGGCGAGGGTGCGCCCTTGTCGCGCTCGACCTTTAACCGCCATCGCCTCGCCGTTGAGGAAATGTTCGGGCTGATTATCGACTGCGACCGCCGCACCGGGTGCGAGTACTTCATCGCCAACGAGGAAGAGCTGCGCGACAACTCCGTGCAGTCGTGGATGCTCTCCACCTTAGCCGTGAGCGACATGTTGGCCGGACAATTAGCCATCCGCCACCGCATTCTGCTCGAATCCGTGCCTTCAGCCGGCGAATGGCTCGCAGTGGCGTTCGTGGGCATCCGCCAAAACCTCTGGCTGACAATGACTTACCGTCGATATGGCAAAGAACCGAAACTGTACCGCCTCCAGCCCTTATGTGTCAAGCTATGGCGCAAACGCTGGTACCTGTTGGCCTTTATTCCCGACTGCGCCGACTCGCAGTACCGCATCTTCTCCTTCGACCGCATAATGAGTTTGCATACCACCGACGACACTTTCCGCCCGCATGCCGACTTCGATGCCGAAGCATTCTTCGCCGACTACTTCGGCGCGATGGCCGACACCTCCGTGCGCTTGGAGCAGGTCATCATCCGCGCATATGGCCACGAGGTCAACTACGTGCGCGACCTCCCCGTGCACCATTCCCAACAGGAGATCGCCACCGAAGCCGACTACTCCGACTTCCGCCTCACCCTCCGCCCCACCTCCGACTTCGCCGCCGCCATCCTCTCGCGCGGCGGCCTGCAGCAAGTCATCGCGCCCCAATGGCTCGCCGACGACCTCCGCGCCCGCGCCGCCCAAATGCTCGCCACCTTCAGCACTAACCCCTAACCCCTCTCAACCCTTCTATACCCTTCTTTACCCCTCTTTACCCCTCTATACCCTTCTATACCCCTCTTTACCCCTCTATACCCTTCTTTACCCCCCCAAAATTATGACCCAACGACCCCTTATTCTTATCTCCAACGACGACAGTATTAACGCCCCCGGCATCCTCCGCTTGGCCGAGTGCGTGCCCGATAATTGCGATGTAATTGTAGTAGGCCCCGACGCGCCCCATTCCGGTCAGTCATCGGCCATCACCGTGGGCACCCCCCTGCGCATCACCCCGCGCGGCACCCACGGCGCCGCCAAGCTCTATGCCGTGAACGGTTCGCCCGTCGACTGCATCAAACTCGCCCTCTCCAAATTGGTTGACCGCCGTCCCACCTTAGTGCTTGCCGGCATCAACCATGGCTCCAACTCCGCCTGCAACGTGGTCTACTCCGGCACCATGGGCGCCGTGCTCGAAGGCGCCACCGTGGGCGTGACCGCCTGCGGCTTCTCCATCACCGACCACGCCATGGATGTGGACTTCGCCGCCACTATGCCCTATGTGCGCTCCATCATCGAGCACCTGCTGGCCAACCCGCTGCCCGCCGGCGTGTGCCTCAACGTCAACATGCCCGCCGGCGTCGAGCCCAAAGGTGTGCGCGTGTGCCGTGCCGCCCGTGCCGCTTGGACCGACGAGTACGCCGACTATGCCGACCCCTTCGGCCGCCCATTCTACTGGCTCACCGGTCGGATGGTCAACCACGACGCCTCCGCCACCGACACCGACGAATACTGGTTGGCGCAAGGCTACATCACCGTGGTGCCCGTCAACGTGGACATGACCGCTCACAATCTAATCGCCTCATTCTCAAAAGATTTCGACCGATGAACGATAGCGCCACCCAATTCTCGCCAATGCAGTTGCTAAAGCGTCGGATCTACGCCATGCGCAACGGCATCGTGGCCGACACCCTCCGCCGCAGCGGTTGCCCCCACCAATTCATATTCGGCCTGAACCTGCCGCAGCTGGTAGAAATCGCCGCCGAACAGCCCCACACCGTGGAGCTTGCCGAACAACTCTGGGCCGATTCCAACTCCCGCGAGTCGATGCTTCTGGCCCCCATGCTCTACCCGGTGGAGGCCCTCACCCGCGAACGCGCCGCCGCTATGGCCCGCCAAGTGCGTTGGAGCGAAGATGCCGACATCCTGTGCCACCGCCTGCTGCGCCACGCCCCCTTCGCCATCGACCTCGCCGCCGAGCTGGTGGCCGACCCCGCGCGCCTCACCCGCTACACCGGCCTGCGCCTGCTGCTCAACCTCCTCAACCAACCGGCCATTATCAACCATCCCGCCCCGGCGTCCACACCCCTCTACGCCGCCGCCACCGCCGCTCTGGCCCAAGAGCAACAGCGCCCCGACCCCCTCACCGCCCTCACCGCCCAGCTCCAAGACCAGCTCGCATTCCTCGCCGAGTGCTAACCATCCGTCCGACCTGAAGGGTGGTTTATTGCGATTAGTAACTGCTATAGCAATGCAAACGGCGGCGCTCACGGGTGCGGCGCTCCAACACAATGTCGCGCGCCGTCGCTATCCACGCCTCCGCCACCATATGCAGCCGACGACTGCGACTCTTCCGCAAGAACTCATCCCGCTCCAACTCGCTGCCGCACATCCCCACCATAG
>CAMGBT010000111.1 GCA_946011725.1 uncultured Bacteroidales bacterium
TATTACCCAAAGACATAGACGAAGAGGAAGAATGGGAAGAGCAATATGCTGAACTCAATCGCAAAAGCCGCGCCGAGCTGATTAAGATTATTCAGCAAGTGATGTCGGCAACCAAGCGCAACGAGCCTATCGACCCGGAGTTCATCAATCGATTGCTGCTCCGCAAGTTCGTTAGCCCCTGCCGCGAAATGCCCAAGCTGACTATTAATAACCGCAATATGCTGTACGTGCAAGCCGATGAGGTGGAGATTCCGATGTCGGCCCAGATGCGCGCGCTCTACATCCTGTTCCTGTTCAACCCCAACGGCATCCGCATCACCAATTTGCATGACTACCGCCGACAGTTCACCGCAATCTATCGCATCGTAACCACCCGTATGGACTACGAAAGTTGTGTAGGCAAACTTTTCGACCGCAACGACTCCAACCACCGCAATTTCTACAGTTTGCTGAGCAAAGTCAACGGCAAGATCGGCGCGGCATTCAGCGACATCGAAGTGTGCGAGACGTTCCAAATCTCCAACGTCGGCAACGGCCTCTACCGCATCAAACTGCGTCCCGAGCAGTTCATCCACCCCCAACAGAGCAAGTGGCAAGAAGTGATGAACATGCGATGATTAGTCCGCATTCCGCAATAATTGGCCAAAATGGAAAAAATTTACACAAATAATTTGGATAATTCAATTATATTGCGTAATTTTGCATCGATTTCCGATGCTTAGAGATTGCACCTGATGATTTGACCTCCGGGATTTATCTCTAAGTATTTTATTTTGAATGATTTACAGGTCATAGAGCAACATAATTAATGCCACTACGAGGTACAACCTCGCATCGTTTTATTGGGATAACCAAGCCCGCGGCAGTTTAATCTCACTATTGGTTGCTCTATGACCTTTTTTATAAAAATATCATATTATGCAAGCATCAATAACCTTCAACGAAATCAGCGATTACATCAAGACACACTACAACGTGCGCCCGGAGTTCGCTTGCGTGGATAAATCCACCATCAAAGCCGAGTGGAAACCGGCAATGTTACTACCGACACTGTCGGCCACCCTGCACATCGAAAGTTGCACCGCCGAACAAGTGGTGCTCACTATCAATCCGGACGGCGCTGCCGCTGCCATTTTGAACAAGCAGTTTAACCTGCTCGCCATGGTCAAAAGCTACCTGCCCAAAGGCGTTGAGGTAGATACCGAGAACAATCGCATCACCGCCCACCTGCACCAAATCGAAGCGTTGCAAAAGGTGCTGACCTACGCCGACCTCACCGCCATCGACTTCACCCCCACCGCCGCTACCCTCACCGCCCGCCTCAAGTAACCGCCTTCGGTTGCAACAAACCATCGCCGAGCAAGAGCTCGAAGCAAAATCAAAAAGGCTCCGCAACGATAGGTTGCGAAGCCTTTTTGTCGGAAATTTTTATTGGATTTGCGACAGGTTAGGGGCGGTGGGTGCTGTAGGTGGCCATGGAGCGTTGGTGCATGCGCTCGATGATGGGGCGGAGTTTTTCGAGGTCGATGTATTCTACGGAATTGCTGCCGATGGTTGGGATGGCTGTGCGGCGGAGTTGGGCGGCATCGTCGCAGGCGATGCTGCGCCACTGCGAGGTGGCGCGGAGTTCGGCGGGGATGTTCGTGAGGGTTACGTGGTGCACCGGGGCGCAGGGCGGGTATCCGAGCGCGGCCCACATCTCGATGCGCGGTGCGTCGGAGGGTTTGTTGACGCCTTCCACCACGATGGAGGCGGTGGAAATGGGGCGCGGGATGAAGTCGGCATCGACCACGTAGCGGGCGCCGTTGTTAAGGAAGTCTTCGCCCAAGAGGCTGTGGTAGAATGAGCGGGAGAGGGTTTCGGTCAGCAGCATTGGGGTGACTTGGCCGGTGGAGATGGCTTGAGCGCTGAGGCGGTAGGCTGTTTGATAGCGGATGTAGCCGGAGCCTTGGCCTTCGACACCGGAGAAGGAGTAGTTGGTGCGGATAAGCACGCCGGAGGGCTCGTCGTTGGCGTCGAAGCGGGTCCACGCGTGGTCGGATGTTTCGAAATAGGCAGCGCCGCCGTGGGCGTCAATCACGCCGAAGTTGGCTTGGACGCCTAAGGGCTTGGGCAGTTGGGCCAAGAGCACTTCGAACTCGTCGACGGAGGCGCAGTGGCGCAGTGCTTCGGACATGACGAAGGCTTCGCGGTCCACGTAGTCGGTGGTGTCGGGGGCGAGGTTGTACGAGGCCGTGTTCATGATGGCGAAGCCGGCATCGTTCATGCCCATCCACGCTTCTTGAAGGAGTGAGTCGCCGGCGTTGAACAGGCCCACATAGCCGTAGCATCCGTTGGCAGGCTCCACGCGTTGGAGGAAGTTGTTATCGGCACCGGTGTCGCGGTGTTTCCACAGCAGAGGACGCCCGGAGGCCGATGCTCGAGCGCTAACAATCATTGAGGTGCAGGCATCGGCATGACCTATCGTAGCCAATGCTGCAAGGATGAGGAGCAATATTTTTTTCATGCCACAAAAGTAAGCATTATTTTTTAATTCTCCAAATAAAAGTAATGATCGCTATCACTCCGCGCCACCGGTGAACGAATAACACGAAACTTATTGCTGTCGCTAATCTCGATCCAAGAAGAAGCGGGGGATGTTGCACAGGAAGACGTCCGGGCGGGCGAGGATGTCGGCGGCGGCGCGGAGGCGTTCGGCCGACACGCGACCGATGACGTAGGAGGCGGTGGCGGAGGTGTAGCGCTGGTCGATGGCGGTGAAGCCGATGGCGTCGAGCACTGCGGGGTCGGTAAAGCGCAGGTACACTTGCAGTTCTACGTCGGTGGTGTAGTCCGGCCTTCCGATGTAGCTCATCTTTTTGTACTCGTAGCGGTAGTCGTGGCGGCGGGCCATCACGTCGCTGAGAATTGACGAGGCGGTGGGCAGCGCGCCGGCGCCTTTGCCGAACATGAACTGGCGGTCGTAGCATTCGCCGCGGATGACCACGCCGTTGTACTCGTCGTCGACGCTGTAGATGTACTTCGAGGGCGACACGAATTCGGGCATGACGAACATGGTGAACTTGTCGTCGGACACCTTGACCACCTGCGCCACCAGTTTGATTTTCCAGCCCTTTTCGCGGGCGTATGCGATGTCGAAATCGCTGATGGCGGCGATGCCGTGACACAGCACTTGGTCGGGGTTGACGTACACGCCTAATGCGTGTACAGTGATGATTACCAACTTGAACAGCGAATCGTAGCCGAGGATGTCGAACGACGGGTCGGCTTCGGCAAAGCCCAACGCTTGCGCCGAGGCGAGCGCATCGGCATAGCTTTGGCCGTGGTCGAACACCCGCGAAAGGATGTAGTTCGACGAGCCGTTGAGGATGCCTTTGACCTCGAGCAACAGGTCGTTGTCGTAGTACTCTTCGAGGTTGCGAATCACCGGAATGGAGCCGCACGACGATGCGTCGTAGAGGAACGCTGCACCGGTAGAGCGCTGGATTTCAATGAGTTCGGGCAGGTGGCGAGCAATCATGGCCTTGTTGCCCGACACCACCGGGATGCCGCGCTCCAAGGCGGTCTTGACGATGTGGTAGGATGCTTCAGCGTTGTCGATCACCTCCACGATGAGGTTAATCGACGGGTCGGAGAGGATGTCGTCGGCATTGGTGGTGAGCAGTTTGGGATCGACGTAGATGTTGCGCGGTTTGGCGAGATTGCGCACGCAGATGCGGGCGATTTCGGCGTGGGCGTTGCGGGCGATGGAGATGACGCGCAGGAAGCCTTGGCCCACGGTGCCGAGGCCGAAGAGGCCGATGCGGATAATGGAGTCTGTCAAAGTGGAGAGTTCATAAATGGTACGAGCATGGTGGTGAGTTGTGCGTTTTCCACAAGGAAGCCGTCGTGACCCATGTCGGAGTCGATTTCCACGTACTCGGCGCGGGGCAAGGCCTCGGCGAGCGCGCGCATTTCCGCCGGCGGGAAGATAAGGTCGGTGGTAATGCCGATGACGATAGCGCGGGCAGTGATGGCCGACAAGGCGGCCGGGATGCCGCCACGTTGGCGGCCGATATTGTGGGTGTCGAAGGCGTTGAGGATCGACATGTAGGAGTAGGCATTGAATCGGCGCACCAACTTCTCGCCTTGGTGCTGCTGGTAGGAGCAGGCGCGATGAGCGGGGAACGGTTCCAGGGGCGGGAGGTCGCGCTGGGTGCGGTTGTACGCCGGGCCGCCACGGTAGCTGAGCAAACCGATGGCGCGGGCGGCGGCCAAGCCGGCAGCACCGGCATCCTCGCGCGGCTCGCCGTAGCTTTGGTCGGAACGAATGGCCATGCGCTGGGTTTCGTCCAAGGCTATGGCCCACGGTGTGGCCCACGCTGCGGTGGCGATGAGCACCAGGCGGTCGAAGCGCTCGGGGTGCGCGGCCGCCCATTCAAGCGCTTGGAAACCGCCCACCGATGAGCCCACCAAGGTGTTGATGCGCCCAACCCCAATGGCCGTGGCGAATTGATGCAGCACGCGGGCGATGTCGCGCATGGTCAGCGGCGGGAAGTCGCCGTAGTAAGGGCGGCCGGTGGCGGGGTTAACGCTCAGCGGACCGGTGGAGCCGTAGCATGAGCCGGGGATGTTGGCGCACACCACGAACCACCGCGCCGGCTCGAGCAATATCCCCTCCTCCACGGTGCCGGGCCACCAGTCGGCCACGTCGCTGTTGGCTGTGAGCGCATGGCACACCCACACCACGTTGTCGCCCTCGGCATTGAGCGTGCCGAAGGTGTGGTAGGCAATCTCCAATGGTTCGATTACCGCGCCGCATTCGGTGTGGAAGGGTTCGGTGAAACGGTATACGTTCATAGTCCGGCGGCGGTGAAGGCTTGTGCAAAATCAGCGATTATGTCGTCGGCATCTTCCAATCCCGGGGAAATGCGCAGCAAGGTGGGCGACACGCCGGCAGCGGCTAAGTCGGCCTCGCTCAACTGTTTATGGGTGGTGGATGCGGGATGGGTGACGGCGGTGACCGAGTCGCCGATCATGGTCATGTGCACGCAGATTTTGAGCGCTTCGACAAATTTCACAGTGGTTTCCAACGAGCCTTGCAGTTCCACATTGAGCACGGCTCCGGCGCCGAAGCGGAAGTACTTGGCGGCATTCTCGTGCCAGGGATTGTCGTCGAATCCGACCCACGACACGCGCTTCACGGCCTTGCTCGAGCGCAGGAACTCAGCCAAGCGGCGGGTGGATTCCACCGCGTGGCGCACGCGCAGCGAGAGCGTTTCCAATCCGAGCGACATCAGGTAGCAATCGAAGGGCGAGGGGCATGCGCCGAGGTCGCGCAGACCATCCACGCGGCACTTGACGATGAAGGCCGACGAGTTGAAGGCCTCCTTGAGGTTTAGGCCGTGGTAGCCTTCGGAGGGGCAGTCAATACCGGGGAAGTCGGTCCAGTCGAAGTTGCCGCCGTCCACGATGATGCCGCCCATGGCGGTGCCGTGACCGTTGATCCACTTGGTGGCGGAGTCGGCGATGATGTTGGCGCCCCACTGCAGCGGGTTGCAGAGGTAGCCGGCGCAGCCGAAGGTGTTGTCGACCACAAACGGCACGTGGCGGCGGGCAGCCAACTTACCTATGCTCTCCAAATCGGGCACGGCGCAGGTAGGGTTGCCCATGCTTTCAGCGAAGATGGCACGGGTGCGGCCGTCGATCAGCGGCTCGAAGCTCTCGGCAGTGGCCTCGGCGGCGATGCGCACCTCGATGCCGAGCTTGGCCAAGGTGTGGCGGAAGAGGTTGT
>CAMGBT010000112.1 GCA_946011725.1 uncultured Bacteroidales bacterium
GAGCTCTACACCGACTACGGCCAAATCGACGAATCCATCGTAGAAGACGACAACACCTTCAACAAAATCGCCGACGCCCTCAAAGTCTACCCCACCCTCACCTTCCGCCTAAACTTCCGCGCATTCTAAGCAGCATCCCTCCATACCGCAGGCGAGACCGACCCCGGCCTCGCCTGCTTCCGTCAAAATAAGCAGGTTTAAACCTGCTTATTTTGAGTTTCATATGTGAGAGAGAATTGTTTGGAGCCTTTGGCCGGCCGCGTGGGTCAGAGGCCTTCGCGCGGAGCCTTTTTGCATCTGCGCCGAGCTCTTGCTCGGCCACCCGCGCGGGTCAGAGGCTGGTTGGGGTGGTGAGGCGGCAGCCGAACAGCGTCCGCACTTACCTCTCACTCCGCCGAGCCTTCGGGGCGGAGTTGGCGCACGGTCTGGGCGGCTTGCCACAGCTCGCTTTCGCGCATTTGGCGCAGCTCTTCGTTGAGGTGTTCGCGGTAGTCCGGGCGCGAGTTGGAGTCGATGGAGATTTGGGCTTCTTGGCCGGATTCCACGCTTTGGTAGAGGCGTTCCATCACCGGTTTGATGGCGTCGTGGAAGGGTGTCATCCAGTCCAGTGCGCCGCGCTGGGCGGTGGTGGAACAGTTGGCGTACATCCAGTCCATGCCGCGGGCGGCGATCAGAGGCATCAGCGATTGCGACAGCTCTTCGACGGTTTCGTTGAAGGCTTCCGAGGGGGTGTGGCCGTGTTCGCGCAGGGTTTCGTATTGAGCCAGGAACAGGCCTTGGATAGCACCCATCAGTGCGCCGCGTTCGCCGGTGAGGTCGCTCACGGCCTCGCGGCGGAAGGTGGTTTCGAACAGGTAGCCCGAGCCGATGCCGATGCCAAGGGCCAAGGTGCGGTCGAGGGCGCGACCGGTAGCATCCTGTTGCACGGCAAACGAGGCATTGATGCCGCGGTTTTCCAAGAAGTGCGAGCGCACGGTAGCGCCGGAGCCTTTGGGCGCTACCATTATCACGTCAACGTCGGCAGGCGGCACCACGCCGGTGCGGTCGGGCCACGTGATGGCGAAGCCGTGCGAGAAGTACAGCGCCTTGCCGGCGGTGAGGTATTGCTTGATTACCGGCCACTGGCTCAGCACGGCGGCATCGCTCAGCAGGCACATGATGATGGTGGCTCGTTGGCAGGCCTCGTCGATGGTGAACAGGCTCTCACCCTCCACCCAGCCGTCGGCCTTGGCCTTCTCGAACGAGCGACCGGGACGCTGGCCCACGATTACGCGGAAGCCGTTATCGCGCAGGTTCAGGCTTTGGCCCGGGCCTTGCACACCGTAGCCGATTACGGCGATGGTTTCGTCGCGAAGCACTTCGCGAGCATGTTCCAATGTAAATTCATCGCGGGTGACTACAGTTTCCATCACACCGCCAAAATTCATTTTTGCCATATGTTTATTGGTTTATTTTGTTTGCGATTATTTCGGCGTCGGAGTAAATGAACACTTTGATTACTTCGACGATTTTTTCGATTTGTGAAGCCACGCGATCAATGGTGGCGCGGTCCACCCAAGTGGTGATGGCCAACTTGTGCACGCCCTCCACCCCGGAGCGCCCGGCGCTGACGGTTTCGATATTGATGCAGCGGCGGGTGAAGATGTTCGACACGCGGTTGAGCAGTCCCACCGAGTTCTCTGAATAGATGATGATGGTGAACAGTAGCTGTTGGTCAGTGGTCATAGCTTGAAAAGTTTATCGGGGTTAAGCATGATGTGGTCCACGTCGGCGCCGGCCGGGGTCATGGGGAACACCATGTCGGTGGGGTCGATGGCCACGTTGAGCAGCACCGGGCCGTCGATGGCGAGCATGCGGTCGATGGCCGTGTGCAATTCGCTGCGGTGGGCCACTTCGATGCACTCAATTCCGTAGGCTGCGGCGATGGCGCCGAAGTCGGGGTTGAGCATCGGCGTTTGCGAAAAACGGCCGCCGAAGAATAGTTGCTGCCACTGGCGCACGTTGCCTAAGAAGTTGTTATTCAGCAAGATCATCTTCACCGGCACGCGGTATTGCATGATGGTGCCTAACTCTTGGATGGTCATTTGCATGCCGCCGTCGCCGCCGAAATAGCACACGGTGCGGTCGGGGCAGGCGATGGCCGCACCGATGGCGGCGGGCAGGCCGAAGCCCATGGTGCCGAGGCCGCCGGAGGAGATGAACGAGCGCGGACGGCTGTGGCGGAAGTAGCGGGCGGTCATCATCTGATTCTGCCCCACGTCGGCCACGGCGATAGCGCGGCAGTGGGCCGCGCGGCTCACTGCATCGGCCACCTCGCCCATGGTCATGGGCTCATCGCCTTGGCGCCGCAGCTCGCGCTCCATCACCTCGGCATCTTCCACCTCGGCGCAGTGGGCAAACAGCTTGCGCCACTGCGGCCGCTTGGCCTGCCGAATCATGGGCAACAGGCGGCTCAACACCTGCTTGGCGTCGCCGTGTACGGGCAGGGTGGCTTGCACCGTCTTGCTGAACTCGGCCGCGTCGATGTCGATGTGAATAATCTGAGCATGAGGCGCGTAGGTGGATACGCGACCGGTCACGCGGTCGTCGAAGCGCATACCGATGCCGATAATCAGGTCGGCTTGGTTGGTGGCGATGTTCACCGCCACGGCGCCGTGCATGCCGGCCATGCCCACAAACAGCGGATGGTCCGACGGAATGGTCGACAACCCCTGCAGGGTGCAGCCCACCGGGATGTCGGCCTTCTCGGCCAAGCGCACCAACTCGCTCTCCGCGCCGGAGATGGCCACACCGCCGCCGCTGATTATCAGCGGGCGCTGGGCGGAGTTGATCATGGCGGCGGCGGTGTCCACGTCGTCGAGGTTGATGTCCACTTTGGCCGAATAGCCGCGGTGGACGGCCGGGCGCGCCGGGTGGAAGTTGAGCTTGCCCACCTGCGCATCCTTGGCGATGTCGATCACCACCGGACCGGGGCGACCGGTCGAGGCGATGTGCATGGCGGTGGCGATGGCTTCGGGCACCTCCTCGGCGCAACGCACCTGGCGCGCCCACTTGGTCACGGGCTGCGCCAACGCTATCACGTCGGTCTCCTGAAAGGCGTCGCTACCCAAGAAGCGTGCGCCCACCTGGCCGGTGATGAGCACCAACGGGGTGGAGTCCATCATGGCGTCGCACAGGCCGGTGATGCAGTTGGCCGCACCCGGACCGGAAGTCACAATCACCACACCCACGCGGCCGGACGCGCGCGCATAGCCTTGCGCGGCATGCATCGCGCCCTGCTCGTGGCGCACTAAAATGTGGCGCAGCGGCGAGTAGCTGTACAGCGCATCGTACACCGGCAATATGGCGCCGCCGGGGTAGCCGAACACGGTGTCGACTCCGCAGTGAGTGAGCTGCCGCAACAGAGCTTCGGCACCGGTGATGGTGGCTGTGGATTTGTTGACTGGTTTATCTTGTGTAAGTTGCATTGTTTCAATAAGTTAAAGTTGACGAACGCCACCTTTGTCGGCCGAAGCGGCGGTGGCTGCATAGGCGCGCAATGCAGTGGAAATCACGCGGTTGCGGTCGGCCGGGGTGAAAGCCTCGGGGCCACGAGCCAGTTCGGCGGCGCGGCGTTCGGCCAGTTCGCTTGCGCTCAGCTCCACGTTAATCGAGCGCGAGGGGATGTCAATCACGATGCGGTCGCCGGTGCGCACCAAGCCAATGGGGCCGCCGGAAGCCGCCTCGGGCGAGATGTGGCCAATCGACCGCCCGGAGGTGCCGCCGCTGAAGCGGCCATCGGTAATCAGCGCACACTGCTTGCCCAAATGGCGCGCCTTGATGTACGACGTGGGGTAAAGCATCTCCTGCATACCCGGACCGCCCTTGGGACCTTCGTAGGTGATGACCACCACCTCTCCGGCGGTGACTTCGCCTGCCAAAATGCCGTCAACAGCGGCCTCCTGCGAGGTGTACACCCGCGCCGTGCCTTCAAAATGCCAAATGGAGGAATCAACGCCGGCTGTTTTCACCACGCATCCGTCGGGCGCAATGTTGCCGCGCAACACGGCCAGTCCGCCGTCGGCGGTGTAGGCATGCTCCACGCTGCGAATGCAGCCACCGGCGCGGTCGGTGTCGAGGCTGTCGTACTCGGCGGTGCTGCCGAACGGTTCAGTGGTACGCACGCCGCCGGGCGCGGCTTTCCACAGCCGGGCAGCAGCGTCGGATGCGGCAAAGTCGATGGCCTCGCCAAGGGTGAAGCCGTCCACGCGCCGGGCCGCGGTGTCAACCTTGCCGGCACGGGCCAACTCGCCGAGAATGCCGAGGATGCCGCCGGCGCGGTTCACATCTTCTATATGGTAACGCGAATTGGGCGCCACTTTGCACAGCACCGGCGTGCGACGCGACAGCGAGTCAATGTCATCGATAGTGAAATCCACCCCCGCCTCTTGCGCCACGGCCAGCAGGTGCAACACCGTGTTGGTGCTGCCGCCCATGGCGATGTCCAAAGTCATGGCGTTGAGGAAGGCCGCACGCGTGGCAATCGACCGCGGCAACACGGATTCGTCACCGTCGAAATAGTACGCCTCGGCATTGCGCACAATCAATTCAGCCGCGCGGTCGAACAGCTCGGCACGGCGTGCCGAAGTGGCCACCACCGTGCCATTGCCCGGCAGCGACAGCCCCAGCGCCTCGGTAAGCGAGTTCATCGAGTTGGCGGTAAACATACCCGAGCAGCAGCCGCAGGTGGGGCAGCCGCGATGCTCCAAGCGGTCGACAAGGTCGTCCGCCACCGTCGTGTCGGCACTTTCCACCATAATGTCAACCAAGTCAACGGCTCGGCCATCAACCTGCCCGGCCTCCATCGGACCGCCCGACACGAACACCGTGGGCACATTCAGCCGCATGGCTGCCATCAGCATGCCCGGAGTGACCTTGTCGCAATTCGAAATGCACACCAACGCATCCACGCAGTGCGCCCGCGCCATGTACTCCACCGAATCGGCGATAATTTCGCGCGAAGGCAGGGAGTAGAGCATACCCTCGTGACCCATGGCGATGCCGTCGTCCACGGCTATGGTGTTAAACTCCGCGGCGAAGCAACCGAGGCGGCGGATAGCATTGACCACCCGCTGACCAATCGAGTGCAGATGCACATGTCCCGGCACAAACTGCGTGAACGAATTCACCACGCCCACCACCGGACGCCCCATCTGCTCATCACTCATTCCGTTGGCACGCCACAAAGCGCGTGCGCCGGCCATTCGCCGACCACGCATCGACTTATCACTATTTAAAGCTATTTTCATTATAATTGTACCTTCTCATTTGGAAAAGCGATGCAAAATTAGCACAAAATCCTGCAATTTGCAAACAATTGCACAAAAATCTGCAATCAGCGCAATAATTCCGCCCCAATCCCCCACCATTCCACACCAATCGTCACAATATTGCAACATTTGTCGTCTGCGGCGCCGCAGCTTAGCTGCGGAGAAGTCGCCCGCCTTTTTGTTTCGGCTCTGAGCTTCAGCGAAGGCCCCGCAGCGAATTTCATCACA
>CAMGBT010000113.1 GCA_946011725.1 uncultured Bacteroidales bacterium
CGTTAATTCGTTTCTTCGTTTGACCCCACCACTGCGCCTTAAATGAAAGAGCTGTCGTGCGGAGCCTTTTTGGTTTTGCTCCGAGCTGTTGCTCGGGCGGGCGTTGGGCGTTGGCGCGGTTGCACAAATGCGAACGAATTTGCTGTTTTTGTGCAATTTGGGGAAGTTTTGTGGCGAGTTGCTTGGCTGTTTGATAAAAAAGTTGTAACTTTGAAGCGTATAACCGCGCTGTCGCGAAAAATTGGGCGGTGCGGGCTTTAAAATGATGTCACCGATATGACTAATTGTTCAAGCATACCTGAAGAGTTTCAAGATATAGCACCTTACGATGATTATGTGTATCAACAGAAGATAGCATCGTTGGTGCGCGAGCCGGGATTTGAGCATGCCGTGCGTTTTGTGATGCCGGGTGTTGATTATCCCGAATTTGTAGAGAATCTGCTGAAAGTCAAGAATCAATTTGATTTTCAGTACAATGTTATGGGCCCGTTTTTGGAGATGTTGGTGAGCGCCACCACCTCCGGCCTCAGTTGCGACGGCTTGGAAAATTTGGAGCCGGGGCAGTGCTACACTTTTATCACTAACCACCGCGATATTGTGTTGGACGCCTCGTTCCTCAACCTGTGCTTCATCCGGCGTAAGATGCCTCTGACGCAGGTGGCTATCGGCAATAACTTGCTGATATACGACTGGATAACGGACTTGGTGAAGCTCAACCGCAGCTTCATTGTCAAGCGCGACGTGCGCTTGGTCGACGCCCTCGAAGCCGCCCGCCATCTCTCGGCCTACATCCATTACGCGGTGAACACCCGCGGCGAGTCGGTGTGGATTGCCCAGCGCGAGGGCCGTGCCAAGGATAGCAACGACCTCACCCAAGAAAGTCTCATCAAGATGGTGGGCCTCTCGCCGGAGAGTGACACCCGCGCTAACGTGCTGAGTGCCAATCTCTTGCCGGTGGCCATCGCCTACGAATACGACCCCAACGACTACCTGAAAGTGCGCGAGTTTCTGCTGCGTCGACGCGACCCCAACTTCAAAAAATCGCAACACGACGACCTGCTAAGTATGGAAACCGGTCTGCTGGGCCGCAAGGGTAGGGTGCACTTCCGCTTCGGCCGTTGCATCAACCGCGACCTCGAGCAGAGCGGCGCCACCGGCCGTTTGGAAGTGGTGCGCCAGGCTTGTCAGCTGATTGACAACACCATACACAGCGGCTACGAGATCTTCCCCTGCAACTACATCGCCTACGACGAGGTGGAAGGCGGCAAACGCTTTGCCGACCGCTACACCGCTGAGGATGTGGAGCAATTCGATCGCTACATCGCCGCCCAATTGGAGCGCGTGAACGTGGAAAACATCACCGATGACGAGCAAGCCTATATGCGCACGATGATGCTCACCATGTATGCCAACCCGCTGAAAAACAAGCTTTTGGCTACTGAATAGTAACTAACTCCGCCATGCGAATCTCTCTGCTCACCCTGCTGCCGGCCTTGGTGATATGCGTTGTGATTGATCTCGCCATTTGGTGGGTGATGCGCCGTTTGTCCGTTGGCGATAAATGGCGCAAAGCCGATATTACGATGCTGATTATCAGCGCGTTATCAGTGCTGTTAGTGGTGTGCGTGCCCAAGAAAATGTGTGGTGACACCATGCTGACAGTGCTCACTTACGTGGTGTTCTTCATCATCAGCCAGTATTTGGCCAAGATAATGGCGCTGGTGGCAGCTGTGCCGCTGATATGGAATCGCCTTCGCACCACGCTGTTGCGCTGGTTGCCATTGGCCGTGGGCA
Source organism: uncultured Bacteroidales bacterium (assembly GCA_946011725.1). GTDB lineage: Bacteria > Bacteroidota > Bacteroidia > Bacteroidales > Muribaculaceae > CAG-873. The sequence goes on from CAMGBT010000113.1 coordinate 1,795, forward strand.
CGCTGGTGTTCGGCTCGATGTGGTGGGGCTCGTTCGTGACTCGCTTCAACATCGATGTGCATCCCGAGGAGGTGCCCATTGCCGCCTTGCCGCCCTCGTTTGATGGCTATAAGATAGTGCAAATCAGCGACTTGCACATATCTTCATTCGGCACCGACACCACGTTCGTCTCCGAGATGGTCAACCGTGTGAACGAGTTGCACCCCGACCTCATAGTGTTCACCGGCGACATTGTCACCCGCAAAACCGACGAGCTGCCGCCCTTCGTGTCGACCTTGGCACGGCTTTCAGCGCCCGATGGCGTGCTTGCCGTGAAAGGCAACCACGACTACGGCAACTATTGCGAATGGCCTTCCGAATCAGCGCATCAGGCTAATAATCAGCAACTTGACTCGCTCTTCGCGGCCATGCGCTGGCGCCTTCTGTCCAACCAAACCGACACCATCCGCCGCGGCGACGACTTCATCACCGTCACCGGCGTGGAGTATGAAAATATGTTCGCCAAGGAAGGCACCTTCACGGCTTCCTTGTCCGAAGCTATCGACGTAACTGCTGCCAAATCAGCCGGTTGCCATATTTTGCTTTACCACAGTCCGGAGGAATGGCAGCCCGAAATAGTGCCCACCGGCGCCTTCGCGCTCACCCTGAGCGGACACACCCATGCCATGCAAATGGAAGTGTTCGGCCTTTCGCCCGCCGCCCTGCGCTACGACTGCTGGGCCGGCCTCTACCAACAAGGCGCCTCATATTTATATGTGAACCGCGGCATCGGCACCGTCGGCTTCCCTTCGCGCGTGGGCTGCAACCCCGAAATCACCCTTATCACCCTTAAAACCAAATAGTTATGGCCGACATCATTGAAATTGCCGCACGGCACCTCAATTTGCCGGTGAATAAGGTGCGAGCCACCGCCCAACTGCTCGCATCCGGGGCCACCATCCCCTTCATCAGCCGCTACCGCAAGGAGGTAACCGGCAACCTTAACGAGATAGAAATCAACAACATACAGTTGGAAATCGAGCGCCTCAGCCGTTTGGAAGAGCGCCGCGATACCATCCTGCAAGCCATCGAGGAGCAAGGCAAACTCACCGACGAGCTGCGCCAACGCATCGCCGAAGCAGAGACTGCCGCAGCCCTCGAGGACGTGTACCTGCCCTTCCGCCCCAAGCGGCGCACCCGCGCCTCGGTGGCTCGCGACCGCGGCCTTGAGCCCTTGGCGCGAATGCTCATGTCGGCCACCGGCGTGGCCGACCCCGAAGCTGCCGCAGCTCGCTTCGTCAAAGGCGAAGTGACCAGCACTGCCGACGCCTTGGCCGGCGCCAAGGACATCATCGCCGAGTGGGTGTCGGAATCCGTGCCCGCGCGCAATGTGGTGCGCAATCGCCTCGCTCGCGAGGCCGTGGTGCATGCTTCCCTCAACCCCAAAGCCGACGACCAAGAAAAAATCAACACCTTCCGAGCTTACGTCTCATTCTCCCATCCGATGCGCTCCATCGCTTCGCACCAGTACCTGGCGCTGCAACGCGGCCAGGCCGAAGGCGTGCTGCGTCTGACGGTCGATATCGACGACGACCGAGCCATCGAAGAGGTGGAACGCCGCACCGTAAAGCGCTCAGCATCAGATGCTTCGCGCCGCTTAGTGGGCGAAGCCGTGGCCGACGGCTACCGCCGCCTGCTCCGTCCGCAGATTGAGAGCGAGGTCGACGCTCAGTGGCGCGAATCGGCCGAAAAAGCAGCCATTGCCATCTTCTCCGACAACCTGCGCCAACTGCTGCTGGCCTCGCCCCTGCGCGGGCGCAACGTGTTGGCCATCGATCCCGGTTACCGTACCGGTTGCAAGGTCGTGGCCCTCGACAGCAACGGCGCCCTCCTGGCCGACGACGTGATTTACCCCAACGAACCCAAGCGCGACACCGTGGCCGCCATGCGCACCCTCATGCGCCTGATCGACGAGTACGAAATCGAAGCCATCGCCTTGGGCGACCGCACCGCCTCCCGCGCCACCGCCGACTTCCTCCGCTCCTCCGGCATCGCCGACTTCTGCGAGGTGTTCGTGGTCAGCGAAAGCGGCGCCTCGGTGTACTCCGCCTCCGACCTCGCCCGCGAAGAGTTCCCCGACAAGGACGTGACCGTGCGCGGAGCCGTGTCGATTGGCCGCCGCCTCATCGACCCGCTGGCCGAGTTGGTGAAAATCGACCCCAAAAGCATCGGTGTGGGCCAGTATCAGCACGATGTGGACCAATCCGAACTGCGCCGCGCGCTCGATTTCGTGGTGGAAAGTTGCGTCAACTCCGTGGGCGTAAACCTCAACACAGCATCGCCGCAACTGCTTGGTTATGTGGCCGGTATCGGCAAACAAATGGCTCAGCGAATCGTGGAATACCGCACGGCGCACGGCGCTTTCGCCTCGCGCGGCGACCTGATGCGCGTGCCGCGACTCGGCGCCAAGACCTTCGAACAGGCAGTGGGCTTCTTGCGCGTGCCGGAGTCTGCCAACCCGCTCGACAACACCGGCATCCACCCCGAAAGCTACGCTGTGGTCGAACAAATGGCTCGCGACTTGGGCGTGGACCCGGCCGCACTTCCGGCTAACGATGCGCTCATCGACCGCATCGATCCCGCGCGCTACGCCGCCGCCGGTTCCGCCACTGTGGCCGACATCATCGCCGAACTGCGCCGTCCCGGCCGCGACCCGCGCGAATGTGCTGATAATGTGGACTTTGACCCCACCATCAACGAAATCGACGACCTACGCCCCGGCATGATTCTGCCCGGTAAGGTCACTAACATAACCGCTTTCGGCGCGTTTATTGACATCGGCATCAAGGAAAACGGCTTGCTGCACGTGTCGCAGATGGGTCGCGGCCGTCGCGTCACTAACCCCGGCGAGGTGGTCAAAATCAACCAAATTCTGCAAGTGAAGGTGCTCGATGTAGACCTTGATCGCCGTCGTATATCCCTGTCAATCAAAGATTTATGAGCAACGAAGTAATACTGTGCTTAGGTACCAACCTCCCCGACCGCCGGCAGCGGCTCAGCAGCGCCATAGCCCGCTTGGCGGCGCACGTGGCCGTGGCCGACTACTCCGAGGCCGTGGAATCGGCCGATGTCAGCGGCCTTGGTGCCGATTACCTCAATGTGGTGGTGCGCTGCTTTACTTCGCTGTCGCTCAATGAGTTACGCCGGCTGATTTCCCGTATAGAGGAGGCCGAGGGCCGCACCGCCCAAGCCAAACTCTCCGGCTGTATGCCCATCGACATCGACGTGGTAATGTATGGCGGCGAGGTGGTGAGCCGGTACGACTACCAACGCTATTACTTCCGCCAAGCATATCAATTATTAACCGTAAAATTGCAATAACTATGTCAGTAGTACTGTATATCAATAAGTTAGGCGACGATACCATCGCCATTATCGGCACCGTGCGCCGCTATTACGAACTTTCATTCTTCGAAGTCAGCGACCTGTTGGAACAGTCACTTCCCATCGAGCTGCCGCCCTTGGACGATACTTACGTGGATGCCTTCACCCGCGAAATGAGCGAGGTGCAATCCGAGGTAGGCCGCACGGGTACCATGTCGATGGAACAAGTGATGGACCATCTACAAGATATGTTTCAAG
>CAMGBT010000114.1 GCA_946011725.1 uncultured Bacteroidales bacterium
TTGCTCAGGAACTTATAAATAAAGTTAAATCAAAGTGTTGCGGAATTAAGGATTATTTCCAATTTTTTTGTGTGTTTCAAAAAGTGAGAAACTGTATCAAAAGCCATTGCATCACGTATATAAGTAGGGACGCAGCATTTTGATACTTTGGCATTCAATAGTTAAAAGAATGAAAAAAGTTTGTGTGGGTGCGGCGATATTTGTAACTTTGTGGTTCAAAACTACTTAAACTGTGATAATTGCTCGGAAAATATGTAAGAGTTTCGGCACTTTGGAGGTGCTGCGCGGCGTGGATTTGGAGGTCAGGGCTAAGGCTGTGACTTCGGTAATCGGGCCCAGCGGCGCGGGCAAAACCACTCTGCTTCAGATACTTGGCTCGTTGTCGCGTCCCGACAGCGGCGAGGTGCTGTACGACGATGTCGACATTAGCCAATTGGGCGATGCGGCTTTATCACGCTTCCGTTGTCTGAACATCGGCTTTGTGTTTCAGTTGCACCGGTTGCTGCCGGAGTTCTCGCTGTTGGAGAACGTGGCGATGCCGGCGCTGTTGGCGGGCCGTGGCAAGGCGGAAGCCTTTGAGCGGGCGCGTAAGTTGCTGAAGCGGTTGGAGTTGGAGCATCGCGTCGACCACCGGCCGGCGGAGCTTTCCGGCGGCGAGTGCCAGCGCGGAGCCGTGGCGCGTGCGCTTATCAACGAGCCCAAGGTCGTGTTGGCCGACGAGCCCACCGGCAGCTTGGATTCGGCCAACCGCCGGCGGCTGCACAAGCTCTTTTTCGAGCTGCGCGACGAGATGGGTGCCACCTTCTTGGTGGTGACTCACGACGAGAACTTAGCTGCTGATTCCGACCACATTATCTCAATGGCCGATGGCCGTATTATTGTTTGAAATCACTCACAAGTCTAATAAAATTTACATCATGATGAAATCTATTTCCAAACTGCTGATGATGGTGCCGGTGCTGATGGCAGCAATGCTGTGCTCCTGCAACGACGACAACGACACCCCCATCCCCTCCGGTGCTTTCACCGTGTTTGCCACCTTGGAACGCCTTGACAATACCGGTGCCACCTTCACCACTCAGGAACTCGATGATTCCGAGTTGGTTACCTACGTCACCACCCAGGAATTAGACTCCAAGATCTACACCGTGGGCAAACGCTACGTGATTGTGTTCTCCAACCAAAGCGGCAAGCGTTTCCAAAGCGGTGAAATCACTCTGTACATGGCTTACAGCGTGTTCAACGGCAAGGCCGAAAGCCACTCCGCCGCCGACTGCGAAGCCGCGTTCAAAGATCCCGTGAACCTGTCGATGATCTACCGCACCGGCAAGTGGCTCAACGTTGAAGCCACCGCCCCGGTGGGCGTGCAGCCCAAGGTGTTCACCGTCTACGTGGACCAAGCCACCATCAACAACGAAGTGCCCGAAGTGTACGTGGCCTTCAAGACCGACAACATCAACGGTCCGGAGCGCACTTTCTTCGGCTCGTTCGACCTCTCGCCGGTGTGGAATCTGAGCACCTGCCACGGTCTGCGCGTCCACTACTTCACCAAAGGCGTTGAAACTGTGGAAGTTATCAACAAAACCGACCTTCCCATCAAACCCGAACTTTAACCCCTCTACGCCGCGCCCTCGCCCCGGGGGCGTGGCTCATTTATAAGCTATGGCTGACCGCAGAATATTGCTATGCTTGGTGCACATCGGCACCAAAGAATTGGAATACATCCACCGCGCGTTTGAGGACAACTGGGTGGTGCCCCTCGGTCCGGACGTGAACGCTTTCGAGGACGATTTGCGCCGCTACATCGGCGCCGGCACCGACCGCGAGTTGCAATGCGTGGCGCTGTCGTGCGGCACCGCCGCCATCCACCTGGCCCTGGCCGCCTGCGGCGTGGGCGCCGGCGACGAAGTGATGGTGCAGTCGTTCACCTTCTGCGCCACGGCCAACCCGGTGAAGTACCTCGGCGCCACGCCCGTGTTCGTCGACTCCGAGCCCGGCAGCTGGAACATGGACCCCGAGCTGCTGCGCTCCGCCATCGCCGACCGCATAGCCCGCACCGGCCGCAAGCCCAAAGCCATCGTCCCCGCCCACCTCTACGGCATGCCCGCCCAAATCGACCGCATCATGGAGGTGGCCGCCGAGTACGACATCCCCGTGATTGAGGACGCCGCCGAGGCCATGGGCTCCGAATTTGCCGGCCGCCGCTGCGGCGCCTTCGGACAGTTCGGCGTGCTGTCGTTCAACGGCAACAAGATGATCACCACCTCCGGCGGCGGCGCCCTGATTTGCCCCGACGCCGAGGCGCGCCGACGCGTGATGTTCTTCGCCACCCAAGCCCGCGAGTCCTACCCCTACTACCACCACACCGAGCTTGGCTACAACTACCGTATGAGCAACATCTGCGCCTGCATCGGCCGCGGCCAGATGGAGATTCTGCCCGAGCACGTGGCTCATCACCGCCACGTCCAGGCCGAGTACCGCCGCCTGCTGGCCGACATCCCCGGTCTCACCCTCCACGAGAACCCCACGCCGCAGCACGATGCCAACTTCTGGCTCTGCACCGTCACCTTAGCCGATGATTTACAGGTAGTTAACCAAGACCGCGCCTACGCCGAGGCCATCACCAAGACCGTGGGCGGCGCCGCCGGCACCACCCGTGCGGCCGCCTCGCCCCACACCGACTGCGAGCCGCACACCAACGTCGAAGCCCTCCGCCTCGCCCTCGAAGCCGCCGGCATCGAGAGCCGCCCGCTGTGGAAGCCCATGCACCGCCAGCCACTCTACGCCGACGCACCCGCCTACGTCAACGGCGTCAGCGACGACCTCTTCTCGCGCGGCCTCTGCCTCCCCGCCGGTCCTTGGGTGAGCGACGACGACCTGCAATACATCAGCCGACACATCCACCAAGCCATCCTCAAATAGATTAAGCATATAACCTCATAATCCAATGGAACTCAACCAACTAACCGCTATCTCGCCTGTCGACGGCCGCTACCGCTCCAAATGCGCCGCCCTCGACGAATATTTCTCCGAATTCGGCCTCATCCGCTATCGCGTAAAGGTTGAAATCGAGTACTTCATCGCCTTAGCCGAGCTCCCCCTGCCCGCGTTGGCCGGCATCGATGCTGAAACCCGCGATTCCCTCCGCGACATCTATCGCCACTTCTCCATCGACGACGCCAAGCAAATCAAAGACATCGAATCCGTCACCAATCACGACGTCAAAGCCGTGGAATACTTCCTCAAAAACTGCTTCGACGCTCGCGGCCTCGCCGACTACAAAGAATACATCCACTTCGGCCTCACCTCGCAGGACATCAACAATACGGCCGTGCCCATGAGCATCGCCGACGCCATCGCCCACGTTTACCGCCCCGCCGTGGTTGAGTTGCGCGACCGTCTGGCCGCCCTCGCCGCCGAATGGGCCGACGTAGCCATGCTGGCCCGCACCCACGGCCAACCCGCCTCGCCCACACGTTTAGGCAAGGAAATCCAAGTGTACGTGTACCGCCTCACCGAGCAGCTCGCCTCGCTCGACGCCGTGAAAATCTCCGGCAAATTCGGCGGCGCCACCGGCAATTTCAACGCTCACCATGCCGCCTTCCCCGCCATCGACTGGGCCAAATTCGGCGCCGAATTCCTCAGCAAGCGCTTGGGCATCGAGCGTGAAGCCTTCACCACCCAAATCTCCAACTACGACAACCTCGCCGCCCTGTTCGACGCCATGCGCCGCATCAACACCGTGGTGTTCGACCTCGACCGCGACATGTGGATGTACATCTCCATGAACTACTTCAAGCAGCAAATCAAAGCCGGCGAAGTAGGCTCCTCGGCCATGCCCCACAAGGTCAACCCCATCGACTACGAAAACTCCGAAGGTAACATCGGCATAGCCAACGCGCTCTACGCCCATCTGGCCCAGAAACTGCCCGTTTCGCGTCTGCAACGCGACCTCACCGACTCCACCGTGCTGCGCAACGTCGGCATCCCCATGGCCCACTCGCTCATCGCCTTCGCCTCCACCCTCAAAGGCCTCGGCAAGGTGCTGCTCAACCGCCCCGCCATCGACGCCGACCTGGCCGACACCTGGGCCGTGGTGGCCGAAGGCATCCAAACCATTCTCCGCCGCGAAGGCTACCCCCACCCATACGAAACCCTCAAGCAGCTTACCCGCACCAACTCCGCCGTTACCGCTCAGTCTATCTCCGAATTTATTGATACACTGGAGGTTACCGACGCTGTACGCGCCGAGCTCCACGCCCTGTCGCCCTCTACCTACACCGGCATATGATTCCCCAACGAGTGATTCCGCCCCAACTGCGCCGTAAGGCCATCCGCGTGCTGTTCGTGTGCTTAGGCAACATCTGCCGCTCACCCGCCGCCGACGGCATCATGCACAGCTTGGTGGCGGAGCACGGCGTGGCCGAGCTGTGGACCATCGACTCCGCCGGCATCGGCGGCTGGCACGTGGGCGACCTGCCCGACAAGCGCATGCGTGTCCACGCCATCCGCCGCGGCTACGACCTTACCCACCACGCCCGCCAAGTGCGCGAGCTCGACTTCGACAACTTCGACCTCATCATCGGCATGGACGCCAACAACATCCGCGACCTGCGCCGTCTGGCCCCCACCGTCGAAGCTATGGCCAAGATTCACCCCATCAGCGACTGGATGGGCGGCATAGCCACCCCCTACGACTGCGTACCCGACCCCTACTACGGCGGCGCCGAAGGCTTCGAGCACGTCCTCACCCTGCTGGAAGACGCCCTCAACCGCCTCCTCCGCGACTGGCAAGAAGCGTGAGCGAGGGGCGCGGCCGGCCCGCCTTGCCGTCCTCAGTAGGTAGGCGGCCTGCCGCGTCCGCGCCAACGCGCAGATATTCAGGTGATTAGGCATAGCGAACGCGGACGCGGCAGGCCGAACACGCTGAAAAAGTCCAAACCTGCAATAAAGGAGGCCTGAGGTGTATCAAAAGGTCAGAATCAGTAGGGACGCGGCCTGCCGCGTCCGCGTCAACGTGCAGATATTCAGTCGATTAGGCACAGCGAACGCGGACGCGGCAGGCCGCGTCCCTACTGATTCTGACCGGTGGACACAGATTGTTTGCCATGCGGGCCGGGCGGCAGCTGCGGGGGCACCGCATTCGCCGCCGGCGGCTTAGCGTCTACCTATATCCTTCGCGTTCAAGGCGCTGCACAGCATCCTTCGCCAATGAATGCCCTTGCGCAGCTGCTTTGCGATACCACTTCAATGCCTCAGACTTGTTCTGTGGCACACCAAAGCCATTATAGTAGTACCTGCCGAGCCTGTATTGCGCATCTCTATGGCCTTGGTCGGCCGCTTTGCGATACCAGCGAACAGCCTCGTTGTAATCTTGCGGCACACCCGAGC
>CAMGBT010000115.1 GCA_946011725.1 uncultured Bacteroidales bacterium
TAGTTGGAAATCATGGGGTAGTCGGTGATGTAGCTGCCGTCGGGGTCGTAGCGGCGAAGGATGTAGGTGGGGTCGGTGACTTGGTGGAGGAGGGAGGCGTAGATTTCGTCGGTGTCGGGGTGGATGCGCATGGAGCAGCCGTAGACTTGCCAGTTTTCGCCTTCGGCATCGAGGTCGACGATGCGGGTGGCGGTGCGGGTGTCAATGTCGAATTTGAAGATGTATGGCGAGCCGAACCAGCTGTCGCCGCCGCACCAGTAGAGGGTGTTGGTTTGGTAGGAGGCGCAGAAGGTGTCGGGCGTCCAGGCATACCAGCTGTTGTTGGGCGGGAAGATGCCATCCTGTTCGAGGTTAACTACCTCTGTGGTAAGGGTTTGCGGGTCGACGCGCATCAGGTATGGGAGGGTAAGGCCGGTGCCGTCGGTGCCGTAAGCCACGCTGACCCAGAGCGAGCCGTCGAGGGCTTTGACCACGGAACCGATGCCGGCGTCGGGGTCGACTTCGGAGAGTGAGATGGTGGAGAGGAGTTGGTCGGTGGCAGCGTCAATCACCAGCAGACCAAGCTGTTGGTGGGCGGCGAAGACTTTGCCGGCGGCGATGACCATGGAGCCGCACTGGCCTTCGTAGAGGGAGCCGGTGGCGGAGGTGGAGCCGGTGCCTGCAATCATGCCGGTGACTTCGTTGGTGACCAAGTCGAGCACCCAGATGCCATTGGAGGTGGAGATGTAGCCTTTCCGGGCAGTGACGCCGAGGAATCCGCGGCCGTCGCAGGTGGCGCCGGAGGGGTCGATGAGTTGGCTTTGATGAATCACGCGCAGGGTTGAGGCGTCGGCCACGGTGATGCGGCCGCCGGTGACGGTTGCGCCGGGGTCCTTGTCCTGCTTGGCTATGAGGTACAAGCGGCCTTCGAATATGGCGCCGTGCTGGGCGGTGCAGCCGATTTCGATGCCGGGATTCTCGGCCTGAATCACGCGGTAGTGCCAGTAGTCGCCGTTGGGGTCGTCGGGCAGCAGATAGTTGAGGGTGGAATTTTGGTGGCCGTACCAGTCCTCATTTAGAATGAACACACCTTGCGAATAGTCCAAATCGCCGGCCAAAGCCTTCGGGGAGAAGGCTTCGGCGGCGAGGGCTATTGACAAAGTAAGGAAAAGATGCTTTGTCATTAGATTAGTGATTAGATATTGATTTTGATAGTGCGAGAGCCGTCGGCGGTAGCTACCACGTAAGCACCCGGAGCGAGAGTGAGCACCACGGAGGCATTGTCGCCTTGGGCGGTGAATGCGCCCACGGCTTGGCCGGCGAGGTTGAAGATTACGAAGTCGGAGCCGTCCATGCCGCAGATGTGCAGGCGGCCGTTGGCATAGCTGATGGTGCCTTGAGCCACGGCGTCGGCGATGCCGCTGTCGTTAACCACCAGTACGGGGATGTTGACCGAGGCGGTGCGACCGTTGCTCTCGGCGCAGACGGTGATTGCCGACTGACCTTCCACATCCTTGTGGGTGAGGGTGATGACCTTGCCGGCGATGGCGATGTCGACCAAGTCGGAGAGCGAAGCGGCGGGTTCATCTTCATCGAGCGGTTGGGCGAAGTCGCCTTGCTCCACAGAGATGTTGATGCAAGCATCGATGCCGTCGGGGTCGGATACCAGCTCCGAGAGGTCGAGCACGGCGGGCACGTTGTCCTTGATGACCAAGTTCAGGCGCGAAGGGAGTTCGCCGAATTGGGGCGCATACTTATCGGGGAAGACAGGCATGGCGGGGAACCAGTAGTAGTCCTTGAGTTGGATTGAGGATTCGATTTGGGCGGTAGCGGGGTCCACACGGTGGAGCCAGTTGTAGCGGTAAGCCGAGGAGTAGCCGTGAGTGGTGGCGATGAGCAGACGGTTGGCGCGTTCGTCGAAGCCGACGGTGGCGTAAGGCCGTTGCATGGTCTTTTCGTCGCAGCCTTGGAGGTCGGCGGGGAAGTCGAAGATGAGCGAGGTGTTGGCCACGCCGTCGGTGACATCGCCGATGGTCCAGCTGTAGTACTTATTGTCGCCGCTCCAGCCCTTGCGGTCGAATTCGGCGCCGAAAATCAGCACGGGTTTCTTCTTGAGGGCGAAGAAGTTGGACGAGCGCCAAGTGCTCCATTGGGCTTCCATGTATTGGCCTTCGGGCAGGGTGACGGTTTCGGCCACTTCCAGAGTGGCGGGGTCGATGCGGTAGAGATAACCGCGGTCGGAGCCATCGGTGCCGCAGAGCCAAACTTGGCCGTTGCAGTCGACGGCGATGCCTTGGGGATTGTTGACCACGTCGGTGCCGAGAGTGGTGACGTATTCATCGGTGTCGGAGTCGATGATGAGCACGCCGGCGTCTTGGCGGATAGCGAATACATAGTGACCGGCAGCCACCATATTACCGATTTGGCCGGAGTAAGCCGAGCTTGCGGCGATGCCGGCGATAAAATCGCCGAGGGAGTAGTCGGTCAGGTACAGAGGACGGATGCCGCCGGTGGTACCAAGGTAAATTTTGCCGTTGGCGCCAACGCAAGCGCGGCCTTCGCCGCCGATTTCATCGAAGGCGGCAAGCTGTTTGAGGGAGTTGGCATCGGCCACCACGCAGCCGGTGCCTTTCTTTGACATCACCACTAAGCGGTCGGCATAGATGGTGGCAAATTGCGAGGTGACGCCGAAGGTGTTGTCGGCATTTTGGGCTTGGAAAGCGCGGTAGATGATGTTGCCGTCGGCGGTGAGGTAGTTAATAGAGCCGTTGGCATGGCCAAACCAGTCTTCGTTGAGCCAGAATGTGCCGTCGGTGTAGCGGTCGGCAGCCGGAGTGCGGTCGGGCGCAACCACGTGGATGGTGTAGGTGCGTTCGAAGCCGTCGGCAGCTGTGAAGGTGACAGTTGTGGTACCGATGGCTTGGGCAATCAGCTCATAGAAAGTGCGATACGGATTGTAAGCGCTCACTGAGTACTTGGTGGCGATGGATTCGTCGGCGATGGTCACGGTGTAAGAGGTGTTGGTGGCATCGGCGGGTAGTACGGTGGGAGTGAGAGCCAAAATGTCGCGCAGGGTGATGTTGATTTCGGCCGAACCGTCGCCGAGGACGATGTCGGTAACAGCCACGGTGACAGGCACTTCCGTTTGGGCGGTTTCGACGTCGGCAGCGGCTACGACCACTTGGAGTGTGGCGGCTTCCGGACGAGCGATGTCGGCGGAGAACGAGCCGTCGTCGGCGATGGTCACTTCGGTGGTGGTGAACTCATCGTCGGCCGATGCGCGGAATTTGAGCGTGGCGGTGGAGCCGAAAAGAGCGGAGCGGTCGCAACCGGCGGCGAAGGCTTCGGGGAGAGCGTCGCGCAAAGCGGCTGCACGGGCGGGCGCTTCGGCGGGCACTTCTTCGGCGGGCAGAGCGTAGTGACCCTTGATGCTACCGGTGATGGTGACGGTTTTGTCGGCTGCCGAAGCGGTGGGCGCGAGCAGTTCGACGGAGGTGAGGGCTGGTGCTACGATTTCCGACTTCTTCCAGTAGTTGTTGTAGGAGGTGTAGGCATTGACGCAACCGGTGGGCACCACGATTTTGGCATAGACGTTGGAGGCGATGCGCCAGGTGTTGGTGTTGCTCCTCACGGGTGTGGGGTTGCACATGTACACCACGATGTCGGTGCAACCGTATACCACGTCGGTCACAGCCATTGAAGTAACCGAAGCGGGCACTACCAGCTCCTTGAGGCCGGAGTTTTGGAAGCAGTAGCCGCCGATGGTGGTGATGCCGGCGGGCAGGTCGATGGCGGTGAGGCCGGAGCAGTCCTTGAATACGTAAGTGCCTAAGGATGTGAGCGATGCGGGCAGGTCGATGGCTGTGAGGGAGGTGCAGCCGGCGAAGACATAGTTGCCGATAGACTTCAGTGTCGAGGGCAAGGTAATCGACGAGAGCGCGGTGCAGTTTTGGAAGTCGTAGTTACCAAGGGTGGTGATGCCTTCGGGGATAACGACCGATTCGATGAGCTTGCAGCCGGCGAAGGCGTAGGTGCCGATGGTTTTAACGGTGGCGGGGATGGTGACGGCCGGCAGAGCGGAGCAGTTGTAGAAAGCGTAGTTGCCGATGGAGGTGAGTTGGTCGCTGTAGGAGACTGACGCGAGCGAGGAGCAGCCGTAGAAGAGCGAGCTTGGGATGGCGGTGATGCTTTCGGGCAGGGTCATCGAGGTGAGCGCGGTGCAGTTTTTGAACGCCTCGCTGTCGATGGAGTTGATGGTGGCCGGAAGGCTGATATTCAGCTTCTTACAGCCGCTGAAAGCTGCCATACCGATGGCGGTGATAGATTCGGGCAGGGTGATGGTTTCCAACGCGCTGCAATTGTTGAAGAAGTAATTCGACAGCTTGGTTATGCCTTGGGGTAGGCGCACTGAAGTGAGCGCGGTGCAGTTTTGGAAGATGTAAGTGCCAAACTCGGTGACTTGGTCGCCGAATTCCATCGATTGCAACGCGGTGCAGTAGGCAAAGCAGTTGTTGGGTATGGATGTAACGCCTTGTGGCATAGTGATTTCAGTGAGCGCTTGGCAGTAGAAGAAGCAACGTTCGCCCAATTCGGTGAGGGCGGTGGGCAAGGTGAGCGCGGCGAGCTTCTTGCAGTAGGCGAAGGCATACTTGTCGATGCGCTGCACGGTGGCGGGCAGAGTGATGGCAGTGATAGCGGAGCAGTCGTCGAAGGTGTATTGTTCGATGGCGGTGACGGGTGCTTCGATGGTGAGGGTGGTGACGTTCACGGCGTAGTAGAATGCGTATTCATCGATGGCGGTCACGGCCAAGGTCTTGCCTTGGAAGGAGACAGAAGCGGGGATGACTAAGTCGCCGGTGTAGGCGGCATTGGCGGCCTTGATTGTAGAAGTGGTGGCAGAGCCTTCCACGCGGCAGTGGGTGGCCATTACCGATGTTTCGTCGAGTACTTGATATGTAACACCTTGATACACAAACACATCACCCACGTTCACCGGGATGAATTGCTCGGCCACGTTGGCGAAGTTGGCCCAGCCGGTGGCGGCGGCATAGTCGGCGGTGTAGCCGTAAGGCACGGTGAGGGTGGCATTTTGGTAAGCCGCGATGCTGAACACGTTCTCGGTGATTTCCAAGGGGTAGATGGTGTTGACGGTCACGGCGGTGAGAGCGTTGCAGTCGGCAAAGGCTTCCTCGCCGATGGTCTTGATTGACGCGGGCAGGTTGATGGCGGCGATGGCCGTGCCGGCGTAAGTGCGGTCGGCAATCTTGGTGGGATTGGCCGGCAACAGGAATGAGGTGAGGGCGGAGCAACCGTCGAAGGCGCCGCTATCGATGGAGGCGATGGCATTTACGCCGTCCACGCTG
>CAMGBT010000116.1 GCA_946011725.1 uncultured Bacteroidales bacterium
GCGTTGCAGTCGAGCACGCCGGCCAGGTACTTGGGCTGGTTGGCCACGATACCTACGGATTGGCCGTTCATGTGAGCGAAGCCCACGATGATATTCTTGGCGTAGTCGCGTTGGATTTCGAGGAACTCGCCGTTGTCGACGATAGCGCCGATGACTTCGTACATATCGTAAGGACGAGTAGCGCTGTCGGGGATGATTTCGTTGAGGGAATCTTCCAGACGGTCGATGGGGTCGGTGCATTCCACCATGGGAGCCTCTTCGAGGTTGTTTTGGGGAATGAAGCTGAAGAGCTTGCGCACAATCTTGATGGCGTCTTCGCCGTCTTCAGCAGCGAAGTGAGCCACACCGCTCTTGGAGCTGTGCACTTCGGCACCGCCGAGTTCTTCTTGAGTAACGTCTTCGCCGGTCACGGTCTTCACAACCTTCGGGCCGGTGAGGAACATGTAGGAGATGCCCTTGGCCATGATGGTGAAGTCGGTCAGCGCGGGTGAGTAAACGGCACCGCCGGCGCACGGACCGAGGATGGCGGAGATTTGGGGCACAACGCCAGATGCCATGATGTTGCGTTGGAAGATTTCAGCATAGCCGCTAAGCGCGTTGATGCCTTCTTGGATGCGGGCGCCGCCCGAGTCATTGAGGCCGATGACGGGAGCACCCATCTTCATGGCCATATCCATGATCTTGCAGATTTTTTGGGCCATGGTTTCCGACAGGGAGCCACCGAACACGGTAAAGTCCTGAGCGAAAACATATACCAGACGGCCGTCGATTGTGCCGTAGCCGGTTACCACGCCGTCGCCAAGGTAGGATTTCTTTTCTTGGCCGAAGTTGTAGCAACGGTGGCGCACAAACATGTCGAGTTCTTCAAACGAACCTTCATCGAGGAGTTGGGCGATACGTTCGCGGGCGGTGTATTTGCCGCGTTCGTGCTGCTTGGCGATAGCTTTTTCGCCGCCGCCGAGGCGAGCCTCTTCGCGAAGTTGGATGAGTTCTTTAACCTTTTCGAGTTGATTGCTCATGTGAGAGTTATTTTAGGTGATAGTGATTCGATTATTTGTTGGGGTCTTCGCACAGTTCGATCAGAGTGCCCACGGTCGATTTGGGGTGGAGGAAGGCGATGTTCAGGCCTTCGGCACCGCGACGGGGAGCCTTGTCGATGAGGCGGCAACCTTTGGCTTCAACTTCGTTGAGAGCGTTTTGCACGCCGTCTTGGATGCAGAAAGCCATGTGTTGGATGCCACCGCGGCCGCCGTTGTTGGCGATGAATTTGCTGATGGCGCTGTCTTCGGCGGTGCCTTCGAGCAGCTCGATTTTGGTTTGACCCACTTTGAAGAAAGCGGTGCGAACTTTTTGGTCAGCAACTTCTTCGATTGCGAAGCATTTCAGACCGAGCATGTTTTCGTAGAAGGGGATAGCTTCGTCGAGGCTGGGCACGGCGATGCCGATGTGTTCAATATGGGAAATTTCCATAACTATTTGTTTATAAGGTTGTTAGTTAATAATCAGTTAGCTGTTAGGTGTTACTTGTGGTATGCACACAGAATGAGTACATACACAATTCGCTACAAAGTTACAAAACTTTTCTCAAAAAACCTTAATTTTCGGCAGAAAAAAGCTAAAAAAGCGCGCGGCGCACCCTCCCGCTCCCATCCGTCAGCATATCTCACGCAGATTTAGCAGATTTTTTCGGAGGTGGGTGTCAAGACAATTCCATACGATTTTTGACGATGCCATCCGGATGGTTTTCTCACGCAGATTTAGCAGATTTTTTACGGAGCGTTCGGGAAAGACGATTTCTTACGATTTTTTACGATGCCATCCGGGCCGCAAGCCTTGTGAATAAGGCTAATTTGGCTAATTGGGTGTTAGAAGGCGTTGGATTCGCCTTTGACGGCGTTGATGACGGTGCGGGCGATGATACGCAGGTCGAGGGCGAAGGTCCAGTTTTCGATGTACCACACATCATGTTGTACGCGCTTTTCCATCTTCCAGAGTTCGTCGGTGAGGCCGCGGTAGCCGTTGACTTGGGCCCAACCGGTGATGCCGGGTTTGACGAAGTGGCGCACCATGTAGCGGTCGACTAATTTGGAGTATTGCTCGGTGTGTTTGAGCATGTGGGGGCGGGGACCAACCACTGACATTTCGCCGCGGAATACGTTGATGAATTGGGGCAACTCGTCCAGCGATGTGCGGCGCAAAAAGTCGCCGAAGCGGGTTTTGCGAGGGTCGTTGGCGGTGGCTTGAGCGGTGTCGGCCTGCACGTTGACGTGCATGGTGCGGAATTTGAGGCAGGTGAATGGCTGTCCGCGATAGCCGGTGCGCTGCTGGCGGAAGTACACCGGTCCGGGCGAGGTGATTTTGATGCCGATGGCGATGGGGATGTAGATAAGCGGGTAGAAGATGAGGAAGATGCCGGAGAAGAGCACGTCGAAGCCGCGTTTGAGCATGCGATTCATCAGGCTGCTCAGCGGGTTGGCGCGAATCGAAAGCAGGGGCACGGCGCCGATGGTGGTCATGGCGAATCCGCGCGACACGTATTTTGAGATTTGCGGCGCGTAGTAGAAGTCTAACACGTTGTCATCGGCCACTTTAACCGCTTGCGACAGCAGGTCGTTGTGGCCCGACATGGCGAAGTAAATTTGGTCGATTTTGTGTTCCGGCACGAACTGCGCCAAGGTGTCGAGGCGGTGCGCCGGGATGCCGTCGATTTCTTCGGGCGGGTCTTGGTCGAAGAAGGCGATGATTTTGTAGCCGAATCCGGGGTCGGATTCCATCTGCTCGCGCAGGCGTTTGGCGGTGTTATTGGTGCCGATGATCACCACGCGCAGGTAGTTGTAGCCGCGGCGGCGGTAAGATTTGATCATTCGCGCCGAGAGAATCGACCACGAGGGCAGCACCACCATCAGCATGCCGTAATAGGCCAGGTAGGCGCGGGTGGGGATGCAATCGATGCTAAGTAATGTGCTGACTGCCAAGAAGTAAAGGGCGTGCATACCCACGATGGCCAGCGACCGCAGCAGCACCTTGTCGAGCAAAATAGTGCGTGTGACTTCCTTGGTGCGGGCCAAGCGCAGCACCACCGGCACGATGCACAAATTCAGCACAACCCACAGGTACTTCAGGTGCTGAGTGTGCTGCTTGATTTCGGGATACAGCCATAGCACCACGGCGAAAAGAATGTTGAACATCAACCAATCCACCAGGGTGAGGATGCCGGGCAAATAACGTCCCAACTGATATTTATGCAGTCGGTTTATAGACACGATGTATCAGGTAAGTAGCAGAGCTACAGTTGGTTAAGGAAAATGCGGCGGCGCTTTCGAGACGCCGCCGCATATTATGGTATCAGAATTTGCTATCGATGAGTTTGATTTTTTCTTCCAAGTCGGCGATGTCGGCGCGGAGGCGGTCGGCCTTGCGTTCGAATTCGCGGAGCATGGAGTCGCCGGAGCGCGACGATGATGTGAGGAAGCCCAAGTTGTTCTCGTAAGTGCGGAGCTCTTGACGGCGAGCTTCGAGGGCGCGGGTGAGGCGTTCGCGTTCACGGTAGAGCTTGTTCTCGTCGCCTTCCAAGGTTTGGATGGATTCGGAGAAGCGTTCCATACGGGCTTGTTTGCCACGGAGGTCGAGCAGTTGGCGCAGTTCATCCACTTTGGCGCGGTAAGCTTCGTACACTTTGTCCTTTTCGCGGAAGGGTACATGGCCGATTTCTTGCCAACGAGCTTGGGCGGCGCGCAGGGCTTCGATGGCTTGTTCGCGCGGGGTTTCGGCGGTGATGGCTTCGAGGTCGGCGATTACTTGACGCTTTGCTTGCAGGTTATCGTTCTCGATGCGACGGGCGCCTGAGTGGGCTTTCTTTTTCTGTTCGAAGAAGTAGTCGCAAGCGGCTTGGAAGCGGCGCCATACGGCATCGCTGTATTTCTTGGCCACGGTGCCGATGGTCTTCCATTCCTTCTGCATGGCCACGAATTTTTCGGTGGCTTCTTTCCAGTCGGTGGAATCTTTGAGGGCTTCGGCTTGCTCGGCCAGAGCGGTTTTGCGGGCGAGGTTGTTGGCCAATTCAGCGCGGGTGGAGTGGAAGTACTCGGCTTTGGCGGCGAAGAAGCGGTCGCACAGAGCGCGGAAGCGGGCAAACAGGGCCTTGTTTTGCTTCTTGGAAGCGAAGCCGAACTTGCGCCATTCTTCCTGAAGGCCAATCACTTGCTTGGTTGCTTCGTCCCAAGCCACGAACGAACGCAGGGAGTCGAGGTCGAGCGCTTCGAGGCGTTCGCACAGAGCGGTTTTGCCGGCTTCGTTCTCCATTTCGCGGGCTTTGCGGGCTTCGAAGTGAGCTTGGTAGCGCTTGTTGATTTCGGCGGAAGCGGCTTTGAATTTTTCCCAGATTTCTTCGCGGAATTCTTTGGCCACGGGACCGATTTGGCGCCATTTGGTGTGGAGCTCTTGCAGGCGACGGTAGGCTACGATTACGTCTTCTTCGGTGAGCAGGCTTTGGGCTTCGTCCAGGAGTAAGTTCTTGCTGTCGAGGTTCTTGCGGAAGTCGTAGTCGCGCAGTTCCTTGTTAATTTTGAGATTGTCGCTGTAGCGTTCGCGGGCTTCGGTGAATTGCTTCCAGATGGCGGTGTCTTCGGTGGGCGGCACTTCGCCGATAGCGTTGAATTCGTCCTGCAGCTCGCGGTAGCGGGGGAAGGTGCGGTTGACGTTGTCGGTGTCTTCGGCCAGAGCCAGAATTTCGGCCACGATGGCTTTTTTACGCTCGAGGTTGGCGAGGCGTTCAGCTTCCATGCGGGCGGTGTACTCGGCTTTCTTGTCGCGGATTTGCTCGAAGATGGCTTTGATTTCGTCATCTTCGGTTTCGGGCGCCTGCTCCGCTTCCGAGGAGGGTTCAGCCTTACGGAACGCGTTGATTTGCTGGCGAAGGTGGCGGATGTCGTCGGCGGAAATGTCCGAGGCATCTTTAGCCAAGACCTCCTTGGCAAAATCGAGCAGAGCCTCGCGCGAGAGCGGAGCCTCAGCAGGGGATTCATCGTCTGCCATAGCGTCGTCTTCGGTCACGTCAGTGGCAGCAATTTCGGGTTGTTCAGTAGCGGCTACGCTCTCCGAAGCGGGCGCAGCGATGGGAGTTTGTTCTTCGGCGGGATTGAGAGCCGAATCGGGATCACGCATTTCCATAAGACATAAATTTTAAGTTCTACAAAGCGAAAAACGCTTTTGCGCCCCAAATTTAAG
>CAMGBT010000117.1 GCA_946011725.1 uncultured Bacteroidales bacterium
GCATGCGGGGCGCGCGGGGGGGCGGGGGCGCAGGGCGCAGCGCGTGCGGCAGAAGTGGACGGTGCCGGAGTTAGCGTCCCAGTCGGGGGCGGTGTCTTTGACGAAGAATTCGAATGCTCGGTCGAGGCCGACTTCTTGGCCGGTGTAGATCAGAGGCATGCCGGGGAGAGTGTATGTGAGTACGGCGAATGCGCGTTGGAGTTGGCCGGGTGGGGGGGGGGGGTGGTTTTGTGGGGTGTTGTGGTTTTGGGTGGTGATGATGTTGTTGAGGTTTGCAGGGGGGGGGTTGTTGGTTTGTTGTTCGTTGAGGCGGGTGTAGATGTCGGCGGCGTGTGCGGGGTCGAAAGTGCGGATTTCGCCTTTGTCGTTGGCGAATGTGTAGTAACCGGCGGTGGCGGCGATTGCGCTGAAGAGGTCTTTCATGGGCCAGTTGTAGGCCATGTCGAAGCAGTGTTGGGTGAGTTCGGGTTCGGTGGCTTCGGCGAGCATGAAGATTGATTGTTTAACGGATTGGAGTGCGGGACGGCATTCGTTCCAGAAGTCGACGGGTACCATACCGGCTACGTCGCAGCGGAAGCCGTCGATGTCGGCTTCGCGGAGCCAGAATTGGAGGGCGTCGATCATAGCGGCGCGCATGGCGGGCACGGAGTAGTCGAAGCGGTATACGTCGGTCCAGTCGTAGGGGCCGTACATTTGTCCTTGTTCGTTGCGCATGTACCAGTCGGGGTGTTCGGTTACCCAGGCGTTGTCGCAGCCGGAGTGGTTGGGTACCCAGTCGATGATTACTTTCATACCGAGAGAGTGTGCTTTGGCCACAACGGCGCGGAAGTCGTCGAGGGATCCGAATTCGGGGTTGACGGCTTTGTAGTCGCGCACGGCGTAGTAAGAGCCGAGCTCGCCTTTGCGGTTGAGTTCGCTGATGGGGTGGATGGGCATGAACCAGAGGATGTCGACGCCGAGGTCTTTCAGACGGGGGAGGTGTGCGGCGAAGGCGTTGATGGTGCCTTCGGGGGTGAATTGACGGAGGTTAACTTCGTAGATGATGGCGTTACGGCACCAGTCGGGGTGCTGCACTGTGGAGGCGGCGGGGGTTTGGGCCGAGCAGAACAGGGAGCTGACGGCGGCCACCAGTGCTAAAAATACTTTCTTCATGGAATAAATAGGTTATGTTTGTTAAGATAAGCAAGTTATGTTCGTTGATATTCGGATGGCGAAATACCGGTGATGTGTTTGAAGTATTTGCCGAAAGAGGATTGGGTGGCGAAGTTGAGTGCGTAGGCCACTTGCTGGATGTTTTTGCCGGAGTATCGGAGCATGTTTTTTGCTTCCATGATGAGGAAGTCGTCGATCCAACGGGCGGCGGTTTTGCCGGTGGCTTCGCGCACCATTTGGGTGAGGTATTTGGGAGAGATGTATAGTTGTCGGGCGTAGAAGTTGACGGAGTGTTCGCGGGCGAAGTGCACGTGGACCAGCTTGAGGAAGTTGCGCACATATTCGTGGCGGCGGCGTGCGGCGGCGTCCATTTCCTTTTCGTTGCAATCCATGATTTGGCTGATACGGCGCTGGAAGAACCGCACCATCTGGTAAATCATGGCTGAGATTATGCTGGAGGCGATGCATCGGCTGAGCTGGTCGCCGGGGTTGTCGGCGGCGGAATTGTGAAGCAGGTCGAAGTATCGCATGAGGGTGTCGCTCTCGTCGGCATTGAGGTCGAGGGTTGACTGCGGCTTTTGGAAGAGCTGGGGGAGGTTGAGGGCGGTGATGTTGATATTGACTGAGCGCAAGAACGACAGGTTGAAGAATATCACGTAGGCCTCGAAATCGGCGGGCATATCGTCTTGAGCCGTCATCACATCGCCTTTGTAACTCGACACCACGTCGCCGCGGTGAACGGTGAGCAAGGTGTTGGGCTTCAGGGTGTATACTTGATCGTTAACTCGGATACGAAACGGAGAACCGGCTCGCACCAACATCAACATGCTGCCGTTGAATTTGACCGGCTCGCGCGAGGGCATGGTGGCGTGGGCCTTTCCGGTCAAGCGGAAAAACATATAGGAATCTTTCACCTGCGAGAACATGGTGGTCAATTCCTCTATATTGCTCATTTCATTGTAGTCGATTAGGCGTTCCATTGTATAAAGATTTGCGGCGCAAAGATACGAAATAATCTCAAAATCACCAAATAATTGGCAAAAAATGCCATTCATTTTCTTGCGCAGCATCAGCGCCGAACTCTTGCTCGGCGCTGATGCAAAAAGGCTGCGCGGGGGGCGCGGGGTTAGGCTTTTTCGATGGGGATTTGGATGATGCTGAGGTAGTTGGCTTCGTCGGATTGGTTCCAGGGGCCGTCGATATAGCTGGCGCGGGGGTGGCCGGCGATGCGATAGCCGTGCTGCTCGATGTAGGCGAAGGCTTCGGTGTAGGAGCGGTAGAACTCGGTGTATGGGCCTATGTGCTTGAAGCACAGGGCCATGGGTACCTCCGGCAGGGTTTTGAATTGGATGATGGCGGAGTCGGCGAGCGCTTGTTCCACCTGTTCGCAGTATTCGATGTCGATGTCGGTGGGTCGGTACTCGGTGGCGTGTTCGATGGTGAAGCAGTAGCCCGGCTGGGCACACTTGCAACCTAATCGGAGCATTTCCGGGCCGATGACGTTGACGCAGAGCGGTCCGAGGGCGTTGTAGTCGGGGATGATTCTGCGATGTGATGCCACGATGATTTGTGGCAAGGATTCGATAGTGATTTTGTCCATTTCAGATAGTTTTTGGCGAGAGTTTAGCCAGGCTGAGAGCAGGTTGCGGCGCTCGATCAGTTCGGCCAACTGCGCTTCGGTGGCGCGGATTTTGGCCGAGAGGGCGTCGAGCGGCGGCACGATGCTGTCGCAGTCGAAGAGGTCGCGAATTTCTTCGAGCGAGAAGCCCAGACGCTTGAGCGAGCGGATGGAATTGAGCTGTTGCATTTGGGCCACGGTGTAGTAGCGATAGCCGCTGTCGGGGTCGATGCGGGCGGGCAGCAGCAGGCCGCGCTGCTCGTACAGGCGCAGGGTCTTTACCGTGGTTTGCATCAGCCGGGAGAACTCTCCGATTTTCAGATAATTACTCATAACGTTACGATTTACGGATGCAAAGTTAGCACCTGCCCTAAGGTACGAGTCAAGAGGATATTATATAATTAAGATTTTTTAACTATTTTGCATACTGCAAGCTGTTGCGAGGATTCAATTTTTGTTGTACCTTTGTGAAAAATCTTTATTAAATCGCTATGAATAACGTTTTTGGACCACTACCATTGCCGGAACCAAATGCAACTCCGTTGCAGCGGTTGAAATATTTGGTGCAACTTTCGCGCCGCAACCAAGCCGGCTTCGCCAAGCTGCTCGACGTAGAAGCCAGCACACTGTCGCGCGTGCTCTCCGGCCGCCAAACCATCACCGACGCCTTTATCAATAAGGTAGTGGTGAATATGGGCGTGTCGAAAGACTGGCTCGCCAACGGCAAAGGCGTGCCCTTCGCCAAGACGGACGATGCCAACATCCTGACAACCAATGCCGAAAGTTCCGTATCAATCAGCACCAACCCCAAGGGTGCCGTGGTCTACGACATCGACGCCACCGCCGGCTGCCTGCCGCTGTCGCGTTCGTTCACTACCGACCGCATCATCGGCTACCTCGACCTGCCCTACCTCAACCCCGAATACCCCGTGGTGCGCGTGTCGGGCGATAGCATGTCGCCCCGCATCCCCGGCGGCTCGCTCATCTCCATCCGCCAAGTGGGCACT
This sequence comes from uncultured Bacteroidales bacterium, assembly GCA_946011725.1. Taxonomy (GTDB): domain Bacteria; phylum Bacteroidota; class Bacteroidia; order Bacteroidales; family Muribaculaceae; genus CAG-873. The sequence continues at coordinate 3,778 of CAMGBT010000117.1, forward strand.
GAAATGATCATGTGGGGCGCCATCTACCTGGTGCAACTCGAAGACTACCGCATGGTGAAATACGTGCGCCGCAACATTGCCGACCCCTCCAAGGTAATCCTCCACAGCGAGAACCCCGCCTTCGAAGACATGGAAATCGACCGCGCAAGCATCGTCAAACTCTTCTTAGTGGAATCCGTTATCAACTTCCAAATGCTGACATGAAGCAACGTCCACTATTGCCCACCTGCCGCCAAGCCGGCATCCTCGAAGCCGGATGCGACGAGGCCGGCCGCGGCTGCTTGGCCGGCCCCGTGGTGGCCGCCGCCGTCATCCTGCCCGACGGCTTCACCCATCCCCTATTGCGCGACTCCAAAAAACTCACCGAAGCGCAGCGCGAGCAGGCGCGCAAAGTGGTGGAAGAAAACGCCATAGCGTGGGCCATCGGCAGCTGTTCGCCGCAAGAGATCGACCAAATCAACATCCTCAACGCCGCCATCGAAGCCATGCACCGCGCCCTGCGCGGCTTGGCCATCCGCCCCGGCGCCATCGTGGTCGACGGTAACCGCTTCAAACCATTCGACGACATCCCCCACACCACCGTGGTCAAAGGCGACAACACCTACGCCAACATCGCCGCCGCCTCAATCTTAGCCAAAACCGAGCGCGACCACCTGATGAACAGCCTCGCCACAGACTTCCCCGCCTACGACTGGGACCAAAACAAAGGCTACCCCACAGCCGCCCACCGCGCGGCCATCGCCGCCCACGGCCTCACCGCCCACCACCGCCTCACCTTCCGCCACTAACCCACCCGCCGCGCGTCCGAGCAAGAGTTCGGAGCGAGTGCAAAAAGGCTCCGCGCGCACGGCGCGCGGAGCCTTTTTGGCGATTAGATGCCGAGGATGTTGCGTAGCACCCACCACAGGCAGAATAGCGCCACGTATATATATAATGTGTAGCGGTGGAAGACTACCCGGCGCAGTGGCTCCATCCGCCCTCCGAAATTGTACCACTGGGCAAGCACCGCGCACAGTGCCATGGGTATGGACACCACAAAGAAGTAGTTATACTGCAACGCTTGCCACGGGTGGCTGTGAATCAGCGCGAACAATGCGCGCTGCATACCGCACGCCGGGCAGGAGGTGTGGGTAAGCAGTCGCCAAGGGCATTGTATGGGGAAGTGGAGCGTGTTGGGGTCCACAAAGTAGTAGAAGCAAACGATTCCGATGATAATCACCGGAAAGGCCACGGCCATAATTCTGTCGATTCTCCTCAATAGTAGCTTAATTGGATACGGCCACCATAAAACCAATGAAAATCAGATAAAGGACAAAAAACACTGCTATGCTTACCGCGGAATAGATGCAGAACTTTTTGGCATCATCCGATGCTTTCTGCGCACCTTGGTAATCGCCCTGTTCGTAGAGTTTGTCTACCTGAGTGGATTTTACGAT
>CAMGBT010000118.1 GCA_946011725.1 uncultured Bacteroidales bacterium
CGCAGGACTATGCGGAAGCAGTGAAGTGGTATCGCCTTGCGGCCGAGCAGGGCTATGCCGGTGCACAGTACAACCTTGGCGGCTGCTATTATAATGGATACGGAGTTGCGCAGGGCTATGCGGAAGCAGTGAAGTGGTATCGCCTTGCGGCCGAGCAAGGTTTAGCAGAAGCGCAATGCGAGCTTGGCGCATGTTATGCAACGGGAGATGGTGTGCCGCAGGACTATGCCGAAGCAGTGAAGTGGTATCGCCTTGCGGCCGAGCAAGGCTATGCCGGTGCGCAGTACAATTTAGGGATCTGTTATATTAATGGTTTTGGGGTTAATCGCGATCTTTCTCAGGCTCTCAAATGGATGCGCAAAGCGCAGGCTAATGGTGTTGCGGAAGCGGCCGAGCAAGTGCGACGGCTTCAGCAGGCCGGTGTTAGATAGCAGCCGACCCATCGGCGGTGGCAGGTGTGGTCGCCCGTCCTGTATGCCGCGGCAAGTCACGGCTCTACAAGTAGCTGATAATCAACGTGGTATGCTATGATTCTATGAGATCGCAACCGCCTTTCGGACACTCCGTGAAAATCTGCTATATCTGCGTGAGATTGCCTGTGGGGGTCAGAAGGTGACGTGCATGGCGATGCGGATGCCGTGGCGGTCGATTTCGTAGGGGACGTCGCGGTAGTTGAGGCGCCACACGTAGTCGACGCGCAGCACTTTGAAGATGTTTTCGATGCCGACGGAGGCTTCCATGTATGGGCCGTGCTCCATCTTGGTGATGGTGCCGGTGCCGGCGGGGAATTGCAGCAGGTCGGGATGCAGCGCGGGGTTGGCGCGGTCGGTCAGCCCGCCGATGAAGCCGCGGAAGCCGAACACTTCGCGCAGTTTGAGGTCTTTGAGGTAAGGGATGAAGTTGAACAGTGCGCCGTTGGCCCAGTAGGTGAGGTCGAACGAGGCGTTCCAATTGTGGATGAACTCCATCGGCGAGAGCAACGCGAAGCTGCGTGGCTCGATGATGTAGGAGAGGTTGGCGTTGGGGATGAGCAGGTCGAAGAATGATGAGCGGCTCCACACCACGCCGCCGCCGAGGTACATGTCGAGGTAGCCGAAGGCGGAGAACCACCAGCGTTTTTGGATGTCGAGCTCGGTGGTGTTCACGGCGAAGCGGGTGCCGGCGAAGCCTTTGGGGGCGAATATGTGGCGCAGGGTTATGGCGGGTGCGTCGAGGTTGACGGGGATGCGGTACGACCGCGCTTGGAACACTTTTTCGCCGGGGGCGTAGCGCAGGGTCAGCTCGAGGCTGTTTTGGGTGAAGCGGTCCACGGGGTTGCCGTAGCCGTCGATGAGCGGCATCTGGGCGGCGGCTTCGCGGCGGACGGAGTTGGCGGCAAGGTTGACGGAGAATTGCGAGCGAGTTTCGTAGATGAATTCCAGGCGGTTGGACCATTGATACACCACGCGGTCGTCGGATAATCGCTTGAGCGACAGCACGATGTTGTCGGGCGTGGTGAATAGGGTGTGCTGGCCGGGACGGTCGATGTCGTAGGTCGACGATAGGCGGATGGAGCGCATGGGGAACTCGCGCGAGTGGTAGTCTTTGTCGATGAACGAGTACTCCAGCTCGGCGTTGTACTTCCAGCGGTGGTCGCGCAGGCCGTATGCGGCCCAGGCGCGGCCGAACCATCGCGGGGAGAGGTTGGCGGTGGTCATGCCGCCGAATTTGAGGCGTGTGCCTTCGGTGGAGTTGAAGCTGACCATGGAGTTGACCGGGCCGATGTCGAATTTGCTGGGGTTGTCGGTGGAGATGTATCCGGTGAAGAGCACGCGCACCACCTTCTCTGTCCAGTAGAATAGCGGCACTTGGCGCATGCGCTGCATGAGTTCGCCCACGCGGCTTTCGCCTTGGGCGATGCCCACGATGCGGGCGTCGTGCCAGAAGGTGGAGTCGCGGCGGGCGGCGTCGTGCTCTTCGATGGAGCGGCCGTCGCCGGCGAACACGCTGTCGGGCACGGGGTCGAACGAGTGGTTGTCGTAAGCGCAGGTGCGATGGATGTAGAGGCCGTTGTCCTTGCCGCTGAGGCCCATTTCGATGGTGAGGTCATCGCTGACTTTGAGGCGCGAGCCGTCGGGGGCGCGGCGGTAGGTTTGGCTCAGGTAGAGATTGTTGATGAAGTTGAGATTGATTTCGCGCGGCAGGTGCATTTCCACGCGGCGGATGAACATGGTGGAGTCGCCTTCGGGCACGTACACGTGGCCCATGAAGCCGAACGAGGCGTGGTTGTGGGGGTAGAACGACAGCACGATGCAGCGTTCGTCGCCTAATTGCACCGTGTCGGTGAGGTAGAACTTGTAGAAGTCGGCGGCGATGCGCGACAGCGGGCTGACGAAGCGGTTTTGCAGCAAGGTGATATCGTTTTGATAAAGGTCGATTTCGCGCACAATATCTTCCAGTAGCACGCGCAGCGAGGCGGGGTCGAGCATCTCGTCGATGCCTTCGGAGCGCACTCCGCTCACCACCTCGCGCCACGACGACGGCTCGCGGCGATAGCTCAGCCGCGAGCGTTTCTCTTTGACCAGCAGGCCCAAATACGGCTTGCCCGACACGGACGAGGTGTCGACGTGCTCGGCTAAGAACGGGAACTGCCGCATCATGGCCGTGCGCTGCTCGGCGTTGAAGTTGTTGAGGCCCAGGGTGATGCGCTCGTAGCGGTCGTAGCTGTAGTACGGATTGCGCCGCGGGTCGGTGAGCGGCGCGCGCTGCTTGAGCAGGCGCATGAAGTCCACCGCCGGATTGTTGTGTTTCGAATAGCGCTGTCGGTGCACCTCCACCTCGCGCAGCTGCGTGCTCTGCGGGCGCATGTATGCGGCGTAGACGTTGTAAGAATTGCGCTTGATGGGCAGGATGAGCCGCTCGTAGCCCATGTAACTGATTTGCAGGTAGGTGGTGGAGGCCGGCACGGTGATTTCGAAGATACCGCGGTCGTCGGCCATCACCCCGCGCCCGCTGCCGGGGATCACCACTGAGGCATTGGGCAGCACCTCCGAGGTGATGGAATCGCGCACGATGCCGCGGATGAAGTACTCATCCTCAGCCGTGCAAATCGGTGTGCAAGCCAAAATTGCGATAAAAATTATCACAAATCTTGCCCAAAATCGGCCAATGTGTTGTAACTTTGCGGTATATTTCAATTTTTTTCAGATATGTCGTTAGAAATCGAACGAAAATTTTTAGTGGCCAATGACAGCTATCGCGCTGTGGCAGAGGAAGTTCACACCATTGAGCAGGCTTACATCAGCACCGATGCGGATGCCACGGTGCGCGTGCGCTTGGTCGACGGCCGCGGCTTCCTGACGGTGAAGTCGCGCAACGTTGGGGCCGTTCGCCACGAGTGGGAGTATGAAATTCCGGCCGAGGATGCGGCCCGGATGCTGGCCACCGTGTGCCGCTCGGGCCATATCGCCAAGACGCGCTACGTGGTGGCGGCCGGCGGCGGTTTGCGCTGGGAGGTGGACGAATTCCACGGCCGCTTGGCGCCGTTGGTGGTGGCCGAAATCGAGCTGCCGGGCGAGGACGCGGCCTTCGACCGGCCGTCGTTCATCGGCGAGGAGGTCACCGGCGATCCGCGTTACTTCAACTCTGTGCTCGCAGCTCAAGCTTGACCACGTTCTCCACATGGTGAGTGTGGGGGAACATGTCCACCGGTTGCACCGCCACGATGCGGTACTGTTGGTCCATCATGGCCAAGTCGCGCGCCTGCGTGGCCGGGTTGCAACTGACGTAGACAATGCGCTCGGGACGCGCATTGAGCACCACCTTCACCACATCGGCGTGCATGCCCGCGCGGGGCGGGTCGATAATCATCACCTGCGGACGGCCGTGGGCGGCGATGAACTCGTCGGTGAGCACGTCCTTCATGTCGCCGGCGTAGAACTCGGTGTTGTCGATGCCGTTCACCGCGGAATTCACCTTGGCGTCGGCGATGGCCTCGGGCACGTACTCGATGCCGATGACGTGGCGGCAGCGGCGGCTCACGAAGTTGGCGATGGTGCCCGTGCCGGTGTACAGGTCGTACACCAACTCGTCGCCATGCAGGTCGGCAAACTCGCGTGCCACCTTATACAGCTCGTAGGCCTGCTCCGAATTGGTTTGGTAGAACGACTTCGGACCGATGCGGAAGCGCAAGCCTTCCATCTCCTCCTCGATGTAATCGCGGCCGGCGTAGGTCACCACCTCTTGGTCGGAGATGGTGTCGTTGGCCTTCAGATTCACCACATACAGCAGCGAAGTAATCTGCGGGAACTCGGCCTTGACCGCGCTCATCACCTGATCGATGGCCGCGGGGTCGTCCTCGCCGAAGCACATCACCGCCATCACCTCGCCGGTGGAGGCGATGCGCATCATCAACGTGCGCAGCAATCCGTGCTGCTCGCGTAAGTCGAAGAACGACAGGCCGTTGGCCTTGGCGTAGTCCTTGATAAAGCGGCGCAAGCGGTTGCCCAAATCATCCTGCAGATGGCAGCAGTGGATGTCCAACACCTTGTCGAACGCCCCCGGGATGTGGAAGCCGGCACCGTCGCGGTCGTCGAACACTTCGCCCGAAGCCATCTGCTCCGGGGTGAGCCAGCGGCGGTTGGAGTAAGTGTACTCCATCTTATTGCGATACTCCCAGATGCGCTTCGACCCCTTGATGGGGGTGATGGGCGGGAACTCCACCTTGCCGATGCGCTGCAACGCATCGCTCACCTGGCGCTGCTTACATGCCAGCTGCACCTCGTAAGGCAGATGCTGCCAGCGGCAACCGCCACACACACCGAAATGCTCGCACCGCGGCGCGATGCGCACATCGCCCGGCTTCACCAGCCGCACGATGCGACCCTCGGCATAACTGTGACGCTTCTTGGTGATTTGCACATCCACCACGTCGCCCGGGGCGCCGTAAGGCACAAACACCACCATATCATCGTGGCGCGCCAAAGCATTCCCTTCAGCCGCCACATCCACTATAGTCAACCCCTCAAGCAGGGGATAAGGTTTACGTTTTCGTGACACTTTCTTATCGATTTAATTTCAGCCCACAAAGTTACAAATTTTCCGGGAAATAACCGCCCTCCTCCGCCATTTTCACCAAAAATATCGAATTATAGACGCTAATATCACGGCTTTTTCATTTAAGGCGCAGTGGTGGGGTCAAACGAAGAAACGAATTAACGAAATAACGAATTTT
>CAMGBT010000119.1 GCA_946011725.1 uncultured Bacteroidales bacterium
CGCCCCCGCCGGCCTCTACATCCGCAAAGAAGGCCCCGCCTCCACCCTCCTCCACCTCCCCTAAAACCGCCGGCGCGCCGCGCCGCCGCGCCCCCTCCCCTTCAGGGGAGGGCCGGGGTGGGGCTCCCCTCGCCGCTTTTTCGTCCCGGCTCTGAGCTTTAGCGAAGTTCCCGCGCCCGTCCGCGCCGCATTTTTCACCCACTTTTAAATTTTTATTGCAAAATTCTTGGTTATTTACTCATAATTCCGTAACTTTGCAAAGTTTTTCACAACTTTCCAATATCTATGGGAAAATTTACCGCTTATAATATCCCGCTAAAGTCCCTCACCCCGGGAGATCACGCTTTCGATTTCCACCTCGACAAGCTCTTCTTCGAAAACATGGAATTTAGCGATGCTCGCAACGCCGATATCGACGTGGCGCTTAAAGTGGTATACCGCAACGACATCTACGCCCTCCACTTCCAATTCTCCGGGCAAATCACCGTCCCTTGCGACCGTTGCCTCGATGACCTTGCCATCGACATCAACACCTCATACGATATTACCGTACAATACGGCGACGACTACAACGACGACTCCGACCAGCTGCTGATCATCCCCCACAGCGACAACTCCCTCAACGTCAGCTACATGATCTTCGACACCGTAGTCCTCGCAATCCCCCTCAAGCACGTCCACCCAATGGGCAAGTGCAACAAGGCCATGAGCGCCATCCTGCGCCAACACCAAGCCGACGAGCCCGACCAAGCCCTCGACGACACCGTCGACGCCGTCGACCCCCGATGGGAAGCCCTCCGCGACATCCCCTTAGACGAATCCAACGACTGAGCACCACGCTCACTCATTATATAATTTAGAAATAACAACAAAAACGATAAGCAAAAATGGCACATCCTAAACGAAAACAATCCAAAACCCGCACCGCTAAACGTCGTACCCACGACAACGCAGTTGCACCCGCAATCTCCATCTGCCCCAACTGCGGTGCCTGGCACCTCTGCCACACCGTGTGCGAATGTGGCTACTACCGCGGCAAACAAGCCATCGTCAAAGACGCTGTGCTCTAATCCCCCCGCCCACAGTACCACCAAGCGGTATGAAAAACTCTCCCTCAGCCCTGTCAACCCGCCGCGGCGCACCCAGCGCCGCAAAGGTACACACGGCCGAGGAGTGATTTTCATACCCATTACACACGTATGGGCCCCACCATACACCATTTGAGAAGCTTACACCCCATTTAACCAAAACATTAACGCATTCCCACACCTATGCTCAGTGCCCGCATTTCTGCTATTGCATCATACGTGCCCGACGACATCCTCGACAACGAGATGCTCTCCAAAATGGTCGACACCAACGACGAATGGATCACCACACGCGTCGGCATCAAAGAGCGCCGCATCCTCCACAAAGAAGGTGCCGGCTCATCATACATGGGCATCAAAGCCATTGAAGCCCTCTGCCAACAATACAACATCGACCGCGAACAAATCGACCTGCTAATCTGCGCCACCTCAAACCCCGACTACCGATTCCCCTCCACCGCATCGGTAATGCTCCACGGCGCTAACATCCCCAACGCATACGGCTACGACATCCAAGCCGCCTGCGCCGGTTTCATCGTCGCACTGCAAGACGCACGCGCCTACATCAGCGCCGGCATCTACAAAAAAGTACTCGTAGTCTGCACTGAAAAAATGTCATCCATGGTCAACTACCAAGACCGCGCCACATGCCCCCTCTTCGGCGACGGCGCAGCCGCCGTGTTAGTTGAACCCACCGACCAACCGAGCGTAGGCGTTATCGACGCAATATTCCACGTCGACGGCCGAGGCCGCGACCACCTGCTGATGGAAGCCGGCGGCTCCGTACTCCCCACCACCCACCAAACCGTCGACGCCGGACAAAACTTCCTCTTCCAAGACGGCCGAAACGTATACAAAAACGCCGTCACCGACATGTACACCGCCACCCTCGACATCATGAAGCGCAACAACCTCACCGCCGACGACGTCGACTACCTCGTACCCCACCAAGCCAACCTCCGCATCATCGAAGCAGTATCCTCACGAGCCAACTTCCCCTCCGAAAAAGTCCTCGTCAACATCCAACACTACGGCAACACCTCCGCCGCATCAATCCCCCTCTGCCTCGACGAATACAAACACCAACTCAAAAAAGGCGACCGCCTCATCCTCACCGCCTTCGGCGCCGGCTTCACCTGGGGCTCCCTCTACCTAATCTGGGACCTCTAATTTCCCCCAAAATAACAACAGCAGCGGCGCGACGGCAACCCCCTCGCGCCGCCGCTTTTCCCGCACACACATTATTCGGAGCCGAAATCAGCATCAATCTAAAAAACGCTGAATCAAAACGCCAGAATTAGTAGGGACGCGGCCTGCCGCGTCCGCGTTCACTATACCTAAGCGCCTGATTATCTAAACGTTGACGCGGACGCCTAACCGCCTGATTATGTGCACGTTGACGCGGACGCGGCAGGCCGCGTCCCTACTTATATACATGTTGCATTGGCTTTTGATACAGATTCTCACGTTATATCCATTTTTGTTGGCGCAACGGCGGCATACCGGCTCCTGTGGATTATTGCCAACTGTGCTACTCGCGGTGAACTTTTGACACACTTTCTTTTGCAGATTTAACAACCGGTTTTTTACATTGATCCGAAATTTTTGCGCACACCCCACCGCCCCATTAACAATAAACAACCCGCAAGTGCAAGAAAATTACCCATCCCCACCCATACCTTTGCCGCCAAAAGCAATTTTACACAATTTTCTTGGTTTTTTCCAAAGAAATTCCGTAACTTTGCCGTACATTGCAATTATTGGCTGCTGCTCGGCATTGTCCAAACGAGCTTGGCGCCGCGCTCGCCATACACAATAATTGCAGATATACATCTAACTACAATAATGCCTTAATCGGCTTTACATATCAAACTTTTGCACTTCAAAATGGAGCAGGCACAATATAGCAGATTATTTTCGTTTCTTTGGAACATAGCCAATGATGTTCTCGTTCATGCCTTTGAGAAAGGCAAGTATAAGGATATTATAATGCCAATGTTGGTACTTCGGCGCATTGACGTGCTTCTTGAACCAACAAAGGATAAAGTGCTTGAACGCAAAGAGCAACTTGATAAATTCGGCGTTACAAACCAAGACCAAACGCTTTGTATGGCGAGTGGATTTCCGTTTTATAACACTTCGAAGTTCACTCTTAAATCGCTCACCAATGAGACAGACCCTCAGCGACTTAAACTCAACTTCATTGACTATATCAATGGATATAGCAACGATGTACTCGAAATTATTGAGAAATTCCATTTTCGCCAACAGATTGATAACTTGACGGAAACAGAGCGTCTTGGCACTTTGATTTCGAAGTTTACCGACTCCAACATCAACCTATCAATAAAACCGGTGGTAGATGACGAGGGAAACGAAATCCATCCGGGACTCGACAACCACACAATGGGAACTATCTTTGAAGAACTGCTACGCAAGTTCAACGAAGAGAACAACGTGACTGAAGCCGGTGAACACTTCACACCTCGCGACTATGTGAAATTGCTTGCTGACATTGCTGTTGTTCCTATTGCCGACCAACTCGAGCCGAAAACCACTTACGCAGTTTACGACGGAGCATGTGGCACCGGTGGCATCCTTTCGATTGCCCAAGAACGCATCAACGAAATTATTCCCGACTCGAACATTCATCTTTTCGGGCAGGAACTTCAGCCCGAGACATTTGCCACCTGCATGGCAGATATGATGATTTCGGGTGTGTTGCCTCAGACAGGTTATTCACTGAAAGGCACGCCGCGCAAATACATTGCTTTCGGCTCTACCATTTCAGAGGACGGACACGCAGGCGAAACTTATGACTTCTGCATCTCAAACCCTCCTTTCGGCACTCCGTGGAAAGAGGATTTGCGCAAAAAAGGTCTGAAAGAAACTGAGAAGAAAAAATTCACCGACTCACGTTTCAATCTTGAATACGACGACAACGGCGAGTTCTCTTTCATTCCCGACATAGGCGACTGCCAAATGCTTTTCCTCGCCAACAACATTAGCCGAATGAAAGATACGCCACTCGGCACCCGCATTGTGGAGATTCACAATGGCTCATCGCTCTTTACAGGCAAAGCAGGCGGTGGCGAAAGCAACTTGCGCCGTTACATTATCGAAAACGACTTGCTCGAAGCCATTGTAGCAATGCCTGAGAAGATGTTCTATAACTGCGGCATCGGCACATATGTTTGGGTCGTAACCAACCGCAAAGCACCTCACCGCCGTGGCAAAGTACAACTTATCAACGCTACGGAAATGAAAACTCCGCTGCGCAAAAACCTCGGTGAGAAGAATTGCGAACTCAGCGAAGCGGACCGCCGACATATCATCGACCTGCTTATCAACTTTGAAGAAACGCCCGAAAGCAAAATCTTCGACAACGAAGAATTTGGCTATTGGGAAGTGCCCGTGCTTCGCCCCAAGCGCGACAAGGAGGGCAATATCGTGTATAAGAAAGCCAAGAAAGGGCAAGAGCCGGAAATTGAATATGCCAAGAACCGCAACGAGTGTGAGCGCATACCGCTCACATATCCCGGCGGCATTGAGGCTTTCTATGAAAACGAAGTAGCGCCATACGACAGCGAAGCACGCTTTGGCGAACCGGTGCTCGGCTATGAACTTTCGTTTACGAAATATTTCTACAAGCCGGTAGAACTCCGTTCACTTGAAGAAATCCGTGCCGACATACGCGATGTAGAGGCACGCACAGCCGGAATGTTAAACAAAATCCTTGACTGACTATGAAACGATACGAATCATATAAGCCAAGTGGAATTTCGTGGATTGGGGAAATTCCAAGCCACTGGGAAGTACGAAAAATCCGGTCGCTTTACGCCCTAAGAACAGAAAAAGTCTCAGATAAAGATTTTGAGCCGCTTTCGGTTTCTAAACAAGGAGTAACCCCACAATTAGAGGATGCTGTCAAAACAGACAACGGTGATAATAGAAAATTAGTTCGTAAAGGTGACTTTGTCGTTAATTCACGCTCTGACAGGAAAGGTTCATGTGGTGTATCGGATTTAGATGGTTCT
>CAMGBT010000120.1 GCA_946011725.1 uncultured Bacteroidales bacterium
ATATCGGTCAAATGGCATTCGCGTGGATGACGATCCGCAGCCAGTCGGCTATGGCTGGACGCTTACTCCGCCGTTGCGCGTGGAGCGTCAGATTATGGGACGCCCGGATGAGTGGTTCCCTTTTAAGGGCGAGGAACTTGGATTTGATGATTACACCAAGGCATTTCGCAGTATTACTCAATATGACGCTCTTACAATAGTAAATTTGGATTCGCTGAATCGTTATGATACGGAACGTGATATTTTTTCTATTTATTTACCTGAGGCAACGCTGACATTGGTTAGGATTAACGGCGAATTTGTCAGTGCTCAATGTGGAGAATATAAAGTAGAGGGAGATACTCGTCTTTCTTATATTAAAGTAACTGATCCACGTGGCATTGTATATAATTTCAATGTCGAAGGTGAGAATATGGGTGAGACGGTGTTGCGCACCGAGTGGCTTTTGGGACAGATTGTGCTCCCTTCGGGGCGAAGCATTGATTTCACGTGGCAACAGAATAATCACTATGCCCATGGCTTGGCCGGCTTTTCCGGCACTTATATGCGCTATAGTGATACACCGCCTTTTTCTTATAGCCCCGACCCTACCGCAGGTAATTACGGAAAAATGGCATCGTATTGCAACACTCACGATCTTAAACGTATTGATTTTCCCGATGGCATAGTTTCTTTTGACTATCAAGCTACGAACTTGTCGGCTCAAATGCTGAATAAGATTGTTGTGACTTCGGGTAATTCCACCATCTTTACTGCTAATTTTTTGCGCAATTCAACTGATAGCCAACGCCATTTATTGAGTGGTGTTGAATTGATGGGTACCGGCACGTATACTTTCAATTATAATTCCAATACATTTAGCTATTCCAACTCGTGCGACTGGTGGGGCTTTAACAATGGAAAAGCATCGGTCGACAACATTCGCAGTCCGGGGTTTACTCCAAAATTGGGAGGTGAATCACACTTTGGCAATAGTACTGCAGTAAGAGGCTCCGACCGCTCGGTGGATACGCTGATGATGCTGGCCAATATGTTGGAGCGTGTAGTCGCTCCTACCGGCGCAGTTATCTCGTGGGAGTATGAGCCGCATCATTTCCCGGTGCAACAAAACACCTCTACATGGGTCACCGACCGTATTGATGAACCGGCGCTGAGCTATGGCGGCGGTCTGCGCGTGAAGCAAATCACGCTTTCAAATGGAGCTAACGACCCCAATCCGCAAGTGCGCACCTACCGCTATGGCTCGAATCAAGATGGCTTGGCACAGATTGTTGCCGCACCGCTCCTCAACACTTTTATATCTGAAACCAAACTGTTTGAATTGCGACCGGGAAGTGATGGCGCTCTTGTGTGCTTAGACTACTATTTGGCAGTAAATCCTTACTCAAATTATCTGACAGGGCAAGTTGGCGCAGTGCCTATTTGGTATGATGAAGTGGCTGAATATGATTCCGAGGGCAAAACAATATATAAATTCAGCAATCTATGCGATTCGAATATCGTTGACCGTCAATGGGGTGCCGTTCGTCAGATTACAATATCTACTGCATTCTCTAAAGGCCCGCAGCTGACACAAAAAGCCATCTATCGACAAAACGGTGCCGGATATGAACTTGCAGAGCAAGTATCATACAATTTCACTCTCGTACATACCTCAGATGTGCACAGCACTTCAGTGTACCGAAACATATCCTTGCTCGATTATGGTAATTACACTCCGGATTTTGGAGAAGAATCTACATGGCTTTTATGCGGCTACCCCGATTTTGTAACTAATACAGAACCGACTGTACCTTACACCCTTAATCGTAATGATTTTCAATGGTTTGGAACACAACCATATACGATGAAGATTCAAACGGAGCAACTGGCTTCTAAAACCACCAAAACCTTCTGCGACAATGGTGTGATAACTCGTACCGAGCGCTTCACTTATCGCCCGGGCACCAACCTGCTCTCACGCAAGGTAGAGAGCAATGGCACTGACTTCGTAACCACCACCTATGGCTATGAGAACTGCCAAGGGCCTGTACCTAATGCAGCTATGTTGGAGGCAAATGCCATCGGCATTCCTACCGAAGTAAAATCTATTTACCACGATGCTACAACAGGGTACAATATGCAAATGGTCTCGGTGGGGCAAGCAGTGTTCCGCCCTATCCATATTTGGGAAAAACGCGGCGCCGATTCGTGGACTTATACTCAATATGGCTATAACTCATTAGGTTGCATCACTTCCGCTACCGGAGTGTTCGACCATGTGGCTCACGCTTGGACGTGGGATTCCTCTGGCCGCTACCCTCTTACCAATTCTATTGCCGGCCAAACGATGGGCACAGCCACTTGGCAGCCATTGGTAGGTGTGAAAACGCTTGTTGACGGAGCCGGTGTCACTCAATCGTTTGACTATGACAACTATGGCCGACTCGTGGCGGCTTCCGTAGCAAACCGCTTGACGCAGCAGTGGAACTATCGAATCAACCAAGATGGCGACAACCGCATCACCACGGCTCAAATGCTCTCGGCCAACACCTCCGCCGCTTCAATTGCTCGCTATGACGCTCTCGGACGCCAATGGGCTACTCTCGCTCAGCTTCCTACCGGCTATGCGGTCTCAATGGTGGAATTCGATGCTATGGGACGGCAATACCGCCAATGGATGCCGGCGGTGACATCCTCAGTCGATGCTTCAGCCTCCGAAATCCAATCCTCGGCCACTGACATTGGCGGCAGTTACCCATTTGTGAAAACCACCTTCGAGGCTTCGCAGCGCAATCTGCCGTTGTCGGCCACCAACGCCGGTTCGGCTTGGCAGTCGCATCCTTCATCGTCAACCATCTTAACAAATGACAACGGGACTTACGCTTGTCCCAAATATGCTATTACAACCGATGGCGTCGAGCAACAAGGTACTTACCCGCCCGGTAGCTTGGTGGTGCAAGCAGAGAGCGATGAGGACGGCTTGACTACAACCACTTTCACTGACATCCGCGGCTTAGTGGTATGCCGCCGGCAGGCTGATCTCACCACATCATTTGTATACAATAACTTCGGCGATTTGTGCTATGTGTTGCCGCCCGGTGTAAGCGGCTCGCACTCGCGCTCCGATAATGTGATGCAGAAATGCGCTTATTGGTACGACTACGACAACCGCGGGCGGCTAATCTCCAAACACATACCGGGCGCGGGCGAACACCGCTTCCTCTACGACCCCGCCGGACGCATTGCAGCCGAACAAACCATCAACCACCCCGATGGCGCGTGGCGATTCTACGGCTACGACAATAGCGGCCGACAAGTTGTAGCATTCGATGTTACACTTGGCGATAATGAAGCAGAAGATTGGGCTGCCGTGTGCCACACCGCCACACTCAACGTATCCGGTGAGCAGGAATACGACCGCGGCGGGTATTCTTTCTCTCCGGCATGGGAGTTGCCTTGCAAAATCGTTTGGGCAAAGTATTTCGACAACTACCAATTCCTCACGATTCGCAATTTGGGCGAGGAGTTCAACTTCGACTTCAACTACTCGCTGCAACATGCTGAATCCGATGACCTCATTGAGTTTGACACTCACCTTAATGCACCGGTCGGCTATCTCACAGGTATCTTTACCGGCAAAGGCCACGAAGTGTATTACTACGACAAATATGGCCGCCAAGCGCAGTCGTTCTCAACCGGATACAACGTAGGCCGTTGCACCAACACTTACACATACTCCGGCCAACCGAAAGCCCTTGTTTACGACTTTAGCGACACCTCCGGCGATATGCTTGATATGTCGATGCGTTACAGCTACGATGCTGTTGGGCGACCTACGCTGCTAACTATCGGCCAACAGCGCCGCATGGCAGGCGGTTTTGCAGCTCCGGCAGCTAACATTTCAATCTCGTTAGCCTGCGATTCCGCGTGGGTATCTACCCACTACGATGCAGTAGGGCGTGTACGCGGTATCGGTTCAGGCCGCAACACGTTCACCGATATTGCATACGATGTGCACAGCTGGCAAGCCGCCCGCACCTACCACACCGCCAACGGCACTTTCCAAGAAGCGCTCTTATATGCCAACGGCGCTTATCCTCGCTACAACGGCAATATCTCCTCCAAGATTAGCAACAACTACCGCTACGACTATCGCTACGATGAATACAACCGCTTAGTGGCAGCCAACTACACCGGCATCGGCAGCTCCGGCCAAGATTTCTCCACCGCATACTCTTACGACCAACGTGGCAACATCACCCGTTTGCAGCGCAAAGGTGTAGTCATGCGGCTACCTTCCGGAGCGGAATACTTCGGGGTGTTGGATAACGTGCTTACGCAGTATGATGGCAATCAGTTGGTAGCGTTAGTCAATCAGGCACAGGGTAGCAACTTTGAAGGCCGCACCGGCGTTGGGCTGATGTCGGCTAAGGAGATTACTTACGATTTTGCCGGGCGCATCGCCTCGGATGCCTCGCGCGGCATCGACCACATCTATTATGATAATGATGGCCATCCGGTGCGTATCGACTTTACCGCCGGCCACCGTCACATGCTCACCTACGACGGCCTCGGCCGGCTTATGTCGGTGGCTTATTTTCAGCAGGTGAGCAGCGCCGCCGGCACAGGCACTTCCACGCACTTGCAGCGCACGGCTGTGCGCCGCTACACCGGCGCCGGCCACGTAATCGACAACGATTCGGTTAAGATGACCCGCTTCCCCGGCGGCTATCTCAGTCGCGGCGGTAGCGCTTACTACTACCTCACCGACTACCAAGGCAACAACATCGCCGTGGTGGATGCCGCCGGTGCCATCGCCCAGCGCACCCACTA
>CAMGBT010000121.1 GCA_946011725.1 uncultured Bacteroidales bacterium
CTCCTCTGGCGGTGCGGACGGGACTCGAACCCGCGACCCCAGGCGTGACAGGCCTGTATTCTAACCAGCTGAACTACCGCACCATTTGTGAGCAAGGCTCTCGGTGGAGAGTAGCGGCTTGTGCCGTTTTGCGAGTGCAAAGTTACGACGGATTTTTCATTCCTGCAAATATTTTGGCAAAAAAATTTCAAGAAAATGCAAAATAGTCCGAAATCGCCAAGAAATTGGAGAAAAAGGCGGCGAAAAGTGGCGGCTGCACTGCGGCGGGGCGCTTCGCTGCGCCGAACTCGGCAGCGGGCGTTAGCCGAGCGCGGCCGGGCGGGTAGCGGAAAAGAAAGCGGGGCGGCCATCGGCCACCCCGCTTGGGGTTATGTCAGTATGGGGTTATTTTGCGAGGTGTTTGGTGGCGGTGGTGCCGCGGCGGACGATGTAGATGGTGCCGGGGGTGGGTTGAGCCACGCGGATGCCTTGGAGGTTGTAGTATTCAGCGTCGGCGGCATCGGCGGCGTTGAGGTCGATGATGCCGGAGCTTTTTACGGCGGCGGTCAGGGGTGATTCGCCGTCTTGGAATACTGCGCAGACGAGGAAGGTGGCTTCTTCGTCGAAGAGTTCATCGGTGAGGGTGAAGGTGGTGGTGGATGCAGGGATGATTTCGGTGTTGAGGGCTTCGAACGAGGTTGAAGCGTAGACGTTGTAGCCGAGGAGGGCGCCGCCTTGGGAGTCGGAGAGTGCGTTCCAAGCGATTATTTTGGGCTCTGCGTAGTAGAAGAGCGTTACTTGTTCGGGGGCGGGGTGGTTGGCGTATTGGAGGGTAACGTTTACGAGTTCGGTAGCGGCGAGTTCGGTGCCATCGGCTTTGGTGAGTACCAGGCGGAAGGTGAGTGCATCGTAGAAGTAGTGGTAGATGGCGTTGATGTACACGGGGATGGTGCCGGCGTACTGTTGGCCGTTGGCGATGGTGCCGTTGTATACGGATATGATATCGCCGGATTGTTCGCATTCGAGCCGGAGGAAGAGGTTTTCCTCATCGATGTTGAGGTCTTGGCCGGAGTTGTTGGCGATGGTGTAGTTGAGAGTGAGGTCGTTGCCAACGGTGTGGCTTTCGGGAGCGGTGAGTGCGATTTCGAAGTCGGGAGCGGGAGCATCGATTGCGAGGGTGTTGGAGGGTGTGGCTTCGCCTTCGGTGTAGACGGCTACGACGGCGATGTTGCGGGCGGCGTCGGAGGCGGGCAGGGTGAAGGACGTCTGCGAGGTGGGCAGGAGTTCTTGGTTGAGCGGGCCTTCGGCGAGGTCGTAAACGCGGTAGCCGGCGAGGGGATGGTCGATGGCTTCGGTGATGGAGATGTTATCGATCCAAACGGCGGGTTCGTTGTACGAAGTCAGAGTTTTGGTGTTGAGGTGGATGGCGATGTACTTGGCTTCGGCGGGGATGCCGGTTAAGGTGACTTGGTGGAGGTTGTAGTCGGCTTTCAGTTGCGAAGAGTAGTAGTCGGCTTCGAACGTCTGCACCACATTGGTGAATGCGTCGGTGGGGTTGGCGGGGTCGTATTCGCCGGTGGAGTAGAGCACTTCAAACTTGTTGGTAATGGAGGTGCTTTCCTTGAAGCCGATGAGGAATGACATGTTTATGGACGAGCCTTCGGAGCAGGCGATGGCGGGAGAGATGAGCCAGTCGTCTTGTTGAACGTTGCCGGCGCAGGTCACGCCCAGGACTTTGGTGCCGTCGGGGTTGCCGGGGGTGGCGGCGGAGGGAGTGGTTACCACGAGGATTGAGCCGGAGGCTGAGTAGCAGTTGGAGCCGGCTTTGCCGTCGAGGTCGAGGACTACGAAGCCGTTGTAGGGTGCCGGGTCGCCTTTTTCGAAGTCTTCAAATGATTCGGAGATGTTCACGGGCACGTGCTCGGGGTCTTGAGCGGGAGTCCAACTGATGGTGGGGAGGCCGTCGGCGGTGTCTTTGCCGCGAACGAGGTTGGTGGCGGGAGAGAGGTCGAGGAATGCCAATGCCACGGTAGCTTCTTCGGAAGCGTTGTTGGCGGGGTCTTCATCGCCGTCGAAGGTGAGTTCGGCTTTGATTGTGAAGGCTTGCGCGGCGATGGCTTCGATGGCGGTGACGGGCACGGTGAGGGTGATGTCGGCGGTGCCGAGGGCGGGAACGTCGACGGTGGCCACGTCAGCGATTGTGCCGGGGAACGAGTGGGTGAGGGCCACGGAGTAGTCGGCGGCAGCCACGTCGGCGGCGCTGTTGTTGGCCACGGTGATGGTGATGGTGGCGTCGTTGCCGGAGATGACGGTTTCGGGCGCAGCGATTGAGGTGATGGCGAGGTCTTTGCCCCTAAGGCTGTAGATGCGCACGGCGTCGATTACGATGTTGTAGCCCAATGCTGAAACGGCGGTGAATGCCACGCGGAATGAGGAGCAGTCGGCGGGAATCACATCGGACAGGGCTACGGTGCATTTTTCCCATTGGCCGGAGGAGAAGCCGTCCTTTTTTGGGGCGTTTTCGCTACCGGGGACGTCGATCCAATCGCCGTCGTCGATTGAGATTTGGAGTTTGAGCACGTCGGCGCCGGAGGAGTGGTGGCACATGTAGTATTCTACCACGGGGTTGGGGGCAGTGGCGTGATTGATGGACGGGGTCATCAGGCGAGCGGATTCGCTTTCGCGAGCGTTGTTTGATTTGTAGATGGCGAGGCCGCCGTCGGCATCAACGGGCGTGCCGGAGGGCGATGATGAAGCGGAAACCACTTCCCAATTATATGAGCCGCTGAGGATTTCGGTGGTCCAGAAGTCGGCGAATTTGGCGCCGGCGAAGGAGTCGACCAAGGGCAATTCAACCAAACCCATTATGATGTCGGAGGTGGTGGCGGCTTCGGAGGTGTTGGAGCCTAAGGAAGTGGTGATGGAGTATTTGACGGTGATGAGGCCGGAGAATTCGAGGGTCTCGGAGAATTCGGTGGCGGCGAGGTCGGAAGCGACCACGGTGGATTCATCGCCTTGGATGCGGGTGACGGTGTAGCGCAGGGTCTGTGGGTCGAGGGTATTGCCGTTGACGCCGGTGGCCGGTGCGGCCCAAGAGATTGTGACGGAGTGGCCGGCGGTGACGACGGCGAGGTCGGTGGGCGCGGTGGGGGTGTCGAGGCCTACGTAAACGCGACCGGACACGGGGGCGCTGACGTCGTCGCCGTTCTTGACCACTACGGAGTAGGTGGCGGTGGTGGAAGCGGGCGCTTGTTCGTCGGTCCAAGTGACGCGGGCGCCGGTGGGGGCGGTGGCGGAGTGCACTTCCACGCCGTCGCGCGAGATGACGTAGGTAAGCTCAGCGGGGAGGGTCTCGTCGCTGAGGTTCTTGGTGGGCATGGTGAAGGATACGGTGACGTTGGCGGCGCCGGTGGGGTCGGTCAAGACAGAGAAGTCGGTGACGGGTCGGGGCGCGGTGGCGGGGCCTTCAGCCACGATGTAGGTGTCCCACAGGGCGATGGGGTAGTCTTCGCCTAAGAAGGCCACACGGTATTGGCCGTCGGTGGGGACGGTGAAGTAGATCGAGCGTGATTCTTTTTCGGCGGTAGAGGACACATACTCAAAGCCGGTCCATTTTTGGAGCTCTTCCCATTGGTCGGCGTTGGCGGGGATTTGGCCGGGCGCGCCGAGCAGCACGGTAAGAGAGCCGTCGAGGTATGAGACGGAGTAAGCGTATGGAGCGATGTTGATGCGGTAGAGGGTGCCGGCGGTTAGGTCCAAGGTAGGAGTGAACAGATAGTCGGAGTAGTAAGGCTGTTGAATGTAGGTATTATACATGTAGGCATAGCCGTAGTAGGAGCTGAACGACCATGCTTCACCGTAAACACGTTCATACTCCAGCGAGGTCTGATAGCAGGAGTTGAAGTCGGTAGAAGTGCGCAGGTCGAAGATGATGTTCTCGTCCTGAGCGTCTGCCGGCAGAGCGCAGGCTATTGCAAGCGCTAATGCCCATAGTGTGGTAAATTTTTGCATACGCTATTGGAATGAATTGGTTAGTGGGTTGGAGGCGGGAGCGAAAGTGGTGCTCCCGGCCACGTGTTATTGGACGCAAAGTTAAGAAAAATTTTTGAGACTCAAGCACATAGGTACAAAAAAGCGCTTTGCCTGCCATTTTTTGGAGATAAGCCGGCGGGGCGGTTAGCGGGGCGGGGTGACGGCGAGGGTGAGGACGGTGATGGCGCGAGGGTGGGCGGGGAGGAGGGTGAGGATGGCTTCGGAGAGGGTGGAGCCGGTGGTGAGGATGTCGTCGACGATGGCTATGTGGCGGCCGGTGATCTCTTGGCGGGGGTTGAGGGCGAAGGAGTTGCGGAGGTTGGCGGCGCGACCGGTGGCTGTTTGGCGGGTTTGGGAGGTGGGTGGGCGGGTGGCGCGGAGGGTGTTGGTGGAGAGGGGGATGGCGAAGTCGCGGGCGAGGGTTTGGGCTATGATTTGGGCTTGGTTGTAGCCGCGGCGGAGGCGTTTGAACCAGTGCATGGGGATGGGGATGAGGAGGTCGACGTCGGTGAGGACGTCGGTGGGTTGGAGGTGGAGGGAGAGTTGGTCGGCGAGGAATTGGATGATTTGGGGGGCGTTGTCGTATTTGCCGCGGCGGATGAGTTGGGCGCCGCCGGAGTGGTGGACGTAGTGGCAGAGTGAGGCGATTCGCACGATTGGGGCTTTGCGGGGGAGGCGGTGGCTATGGGTTGCTTCGTGTGGGGGTTGGAGGTTTGGGGGTGGGTGGTGGTTGGGGGGGTGACTGGGTGTTGTTATTATTT
>CAMGBT010000122.1 GCA_946011725.1 uncultured Bacteroidales bacterium
TTAGGGCAGCTTAGGGACTTGCACCCGTTAGACAATACTCATGCCGAGCGTACAATTGAAAAGGGCGACCCTCGGGTCGCCCTTTTTCATTTTGCGGGGTGTCAGCGCAAAACTAACACAAGTATTGTAATGATAAGCGACACGGCTATAACGCCAAATAGGAGGGCGCCGAGGCGCCGGTTTTTGACGCCGAGGGCTGTGAAGACATCGTCGAGGAAGTCGGCGAATTTGTCGAAGAGCGACCGGCTTTGGCCCTCCGGGTCAGGGCAAAAAGCGGTGTTGCACGGTGCGGCGGAGCTATACTGCCGAGAGGCGGTCTGTGGTGATGCCGAAGGCGCCACCGGAGCAGCTGTGGCCGCGGCTATGAATGGCGGCGGGGTGGCGCCTTCCGATGAGGTTTGAGCGGCAGCGGACTGCTGCTCAACGGTGCTCGCTTGATCCGCGGAGATGGCTGGCGGAACCGGGCAGTGCGCATTATCCACGCCCACTTCGTTTACCGGGCTTTCATCGGGGGAGATGTCTACCAGTTCGGGCTCGGAGTCGTCGTCGGAGGGCTCGATTTGGGGTACTTCTTCGCGGTTTTCGGAGTCGTCGTGGAGGACATCGATGATGTGAATGATAAAAGCGGTGTGGTTGTCGCGGTTGTCGATAGTGGCGCCGCGGAGGTAGGTGACACGGTCGGCGTCGGAGCCCATTTCGTCGGAGAATACGCGTTGAAGGCCGTTGCCGTAGTTCATATCGTCTTGTTCGAGCATCCCGTCGGAGCAGAGGTAGAAGAAGTCGCCGGGGAGGATATCGGTGGTGCGATAGAACTCGGCTTCGGGACGTTCTTCGAGCATGGGCTGCATGGCTCGTGTAATGACGTTTTTATTGGGGAATGCGCGGGCTTCTTCCGGAGTGATTTTGCCATTACGGAGCAGGTCGTTGACCAGAGAGTGGTCCTCGGTTTTGTGAAGGATGACTGTGTCGGCGGCGGATTTACCGGGGCGGATGTGGTATACGCGGCTGTCGCCGATGTGAGCTATTGTGGCGCCGTGGCTATGGAGTTTGAGCATGGTCATGGTGGTGCCCATGCCGCGAGTGGCGAGCGAGTTGCAAGCGTCGAGGGCGTCGAAAGCGGCCTTGATAGCGTCGATGATAACGAACATAGGGCAGTCGCCCTCGGGGTCGGGGCAGTTGGCGTTGATATACCGACTGATAGCGTTGCATACCTCAGCGCTGGCCACTTCGCCGGCGGAGTGGCCGCCCATACCGTCGCAAAGCACGAAAAGGCGGTCGCCGTCGGACTGCTGACCGAATGCAGGGTATAGGTTATCCTCCTGGTGGGGATTGCCATTGGAGTCTTTGCGCTGGCCGAATTCCCAGATGGAATAAGCTTTGAGGAGGTATTTCATAATTGAGAGAGGCGAGAGAGGTTAGTAGATGGTGGATTGGATATCCGGCACCACGAATTGGAGGGTGGTTTGGTTGACGGTGATCTTGGCGCCGTTTTGGATGACGATTTCGTCGCCGAAGCTGAGGAGTTCGTTGCTGACTTTGGTGGTGTTGACTTCTTTTTTGTAAAGTCTGATGAAGAATTTGAAGCCGGCGCCTACCTTTTTGCAGGTGATGACAAAATGTTCGCGGGAGAGTTTTTTGTCGGTGGTAACGATTTTGATGTCGGCTTTTGAAGAATCGGCGCCACGGCCCACGATGTTATCGCCCTCATTGAGGGAGTAGGTTTTCCCGGAGGCGGTATCGAGGAGATACGGGAGGGAGGCCGACTCAGCGCCGGCCACCACTGTACCGCCGGGGACGCCTCCGCCTCCGCCACCTTCATCTGTGGGCGGATTGGGCGTGATGTCTTTAGGATCGCGATATTGAGTAAATGGGCGCCGGGTACCGCACTTGGGGCAAGTGAGGGTCTTTGATTCGATTCCGGGGGTGCGTTTTATGCGCAGTTTGGCGCCGCAGGGGCAAACGACGTCGACGGTTTGGGGTTGGGGCGTAGCGGCGGGCTGGGGCTGCAGCGGGGGAAGTACGGTGTATTCGGTGAATGGGTGCGGCTGATGGCACACCGGGCATGTGAAGGTTTTGGATTCCATGCCGGGCGTTTTGGTCAGCACCAAATTGGCGCCGCAGGGGCATTTGATTCGTACTTTATTATTGTTATCCATAATGGTTATTTTCTAATTGTTATAACGGGCATATCGTTAGAGAACCGGCCCCACATCACCGGGTGCTGACGGCCGCCAGAGTAGTCGGCTACACCGCCATTGACGTAGAGGAAGAGCTCGCGTGCCGTGACGATGTTGTCGGAGTTTGTGTCGGCCGACCCGCGGAGAGCGCGAGTGAGGTAAGTGGTGAAGAATCCGCACTGCATCGAAGGGCTTTCGAGCGAGTATTCATCGGTGCGCGAGGAGAGGAATATCATCACGTTAGCTCGCTTCATATCGGAGGATACGGCGGCATGCTCGGCATTGGAGGCTTCTTGGCGGACACCGCCGGCGTGGCAAGCGTCGATGAACATCATTTTGTTGGTGCTTTTGCTTTTAGCCATGGCTTTGCGCACTTGCTTGTAGGAGATGTTGCCATCGTAAGCGCAGAAGCCGCCGTTGTAGCCGTGGCCGGAGAAGAAGAACACCACGATGTCGTCCTTTTTGGCTTGGGCGAAGACTTGGGTTATGGCACGGGTGATGCGGTCTTTGGTGGCTTGTTCGTTAGTGAGCACGGTGTAAGTCAGGGTGCCGGAAGCGCATTGATTTTTGTACACTTCCACCACGGCGCGAGCGTCGTTGGCAGGCAGAGAGAGGTCGGAGTCGGTGCCGGGATAATCAGCTACTCCGACTGCCACCAAGTATGTGCGGGCAAAGCCCACGCAACTCAGTGACAGCAGCAGTACTGATATCAGGATTCGTTTGAGGAAATTAGATATCATCATAGATTTGGTCAGAGTTATCAATTGGGTCATCATTGGTCGGTTCGTATCCGTCGGAGAAGCCGCCGAGCTGGTCAACGGAGGGGCCTTGGCCTTGGAAGTCGGCATATTCGTTGGAGGAGATATCGCCGTCGCCGTCGAAGTCGGCTTGGATGTAGTCGAATTGCATATCGCCGTCGACGTCTACCAGAATGGCTTGCTGACCATCGACCGAAATTTCGGCGAAGTTGGAGCCGGAGTCAGAGTCGTGGACTACGCCGATCACTTCCACTTCGGAGTCTTCGGTCATGGTGAAGGGGTGGGATTCGTCGCCGTTAGTTTGGACGTTGATGTCGTCGTCGATGGCTACGGGCTCTTCCGCTTGGGGCTCTTCCACTTGGGGCTCTTCCGCTTGAGGTTCTTCCGCTTGAGGTTCTTCCACTTGAGGTTCTTCCACTTGGGGCTGGTCCACCACGTCGGAAGGAGCATCGATGCGGTCCCAGTTGAAGTGATCATAGTAGTCTTGTTTCTGCTCGGGCGTCATGCTGTTCCATTCGTCGGCAGTGTATGTGCCGTAGATTTGGCCGCGCCACTGGAACACGCCGCCGGGGCCCACTTCGGCGCGAGCTGCGGCGAAGGCTTGTGAGAATGACATGTCGTCGCTAACGCCGTAAGCCACATCCACATCGCCATCGCAAACGCCAATGGCATGGAGGTCAGAATTGGTGGAAGTCTCTGCTTCGGGGTCTGCTTCGGTGTCATCGGGCGGAGTAATGGATTGCATAGCCATCGT
Organism: uncultured Bacteroidales bacterium; assembly: GCA_946011725.1. Taxonomy (GTDB): domain Bacteria; phylum Bacteroidota; class Bacteroidia; order Bacteroidales; family Muribaculaceae; genus CAG-873. The sequence goes on from CAMGBT010000122.1 coordinate 3,690, forward strand.
TGCAGAGGCTACGCCGCCGAGCACCAAGCCTACGCCGGCGCCAACGGCCACGCGTTTGGCTAACGGAGCTTTACCGCTGCCGGATTTAGAGGAGGCGAGAGGGCTGGTGGCCTGGCTGCAGGAGTTGCCTACTGTAGGTTGTGCGGATTGAAAGGAGGGCGCCACAGTGGGTTGATAGCCGGCATCGGCGCTATGAGCGGGATGTTGAGGTGGAACGGTGGAGTACAAAGTTTGGTCGTTCTGCAATTCGGTTGCGTCGCTGTTGATATTGGTTTTCATAATTCAGATTGTTTCGTAGTTAATAATTTTGATTTATGATGCAAAGTTATAAATAAAAAGGAGAGGAAGCAAGCGTTTTCGCCATCATTACATCAAATAGGGGGATTTCTGTATCAAATGTAGTTATGATATAAAACCGTCGATGTTAGCATCGTTTATGTTGTCGTCGAGGGCAAAAAATGTTATCCAAATTATTTGGTATAACCTAAGTGCGGAGCGCGGAGGTTCCGCACTTAGGTGTATGCGATTGATTAGGCCATGTAGCTGTCGACGTCGGCATCGTTCACGTAGTCGGGAATATCGTTTTCAGCGTAGTCGCTGTGGAAGTCGGCGGCATCCATCATCGGGTGCATGTCGATGTTGGAGTCTTGCACGTTGATAATTTCTTCATCGGTGATTTGACCGTCGCTATTGAAGTCAGCGAAAGCAGCATCGGCTTGCGAATCGAGATCCACGTCAACGAGTGCCATTTGATTGCCGGCTTCGTCTTGCACCACGGCCACATCCATTTGGGAGCCGTCGTCATTGGTAACGCGTTCGTAGCTTATCACCTCCACTTCGGTGTCCAACACGGTTACGGTGTTGTCGGACTCGGGTTCGGGCTCGGGTTGAGGTTCGGGCTCGGGCTGAGGCTCGGGAAAGAGTTTAGGTTGGGGCTGTGGCTGGGGGTACGCGACCTCTGGGGGGGGGCGGGCTTCGCGCGGAGCTGAGGCGGGAGCGGCTA
>CAMGBT010000123.1 GCA_946011725.1 uncultured Bacteroidales bacterium
AGAGTCGTGGCTTGCCGCGGCATACCCGGATGGCCCAACCGCTGATCTAAATATTAAACAGTGTCTTTTGACACAGTTTCTCGCGAGATTGGGGCTGGGGTATTCAAAACCGCTCCGCGGTTTGACCATCCGGCTGTTGCCGCAGCAAGCCGCGGCACTACAGGTAATCAATTGACTATGAAGGGAATAAATGCTGTATTTCTGTGATTTTTTGTGAGCCTTCGGGCGAGGGTGGGCATCGGGGTCGCGTGCATGAAATCGGTCGCAGTGTACATATTTTTATGTACACTGCGACTGATTTCGTGCACGTGACGGGGGTGGATGCAGCGCAGGCCGGAGCTTGGCTCCGGCCTGCGGCGGGTATAGGGGGATGGGGTTAGCGGATGAATTTGCGGGCGCCGGCTTGGGTTACTACCACGTAGACGCCGCTTTGGAGGGCGGCGACGTTGATGGCGGTGGCGTCGGCTTGGCCGTTGGCGGTGAGCACTTGGGCGCCGCTGAGGGTGTAGATGGCCACGCGTTCGCCTTCGGTGGTGCCGCTGACGTGGAGCAGGTCGCCGTCGAGGCGGAGGTCGAATACGGTGTTGCCGTCACGGTCGATGGCTACCACGCCTTCGCGCATGTTGATGTCGCACCAGAGCACCAGGTATGTGCCGTAGCCTTGGCGCATGGAGGGGTCGATTTGGTCGAGGCGATACCATCCGCCGTCGGGCACGAAGTTGGGGTCGGCACCGGCTTTAGCTTTGCCGTAGATGGTGGTGGCTTTGGAGCCGTGTTCCACCATGCCGAATGCCACGTAGCTGCGGGTGATGTTGGGGTCGGACGAGTCGATGGGCATGTCGTCGCTGTATTCGAAGGCTACGTAGAAGGGGCCTTCTACGGTGGCGCCTACTTCGGAGACGTCGAAGCCCCATTGGGCGGGGTGTTCGTAGCCGAAGCCCACGGTGGGAAAGGCGGTGACCATGTCGCTGTTCCAATGGCCGAAGCATTTGGATTCGTCGAGACGGCCGTCGGTTTCGCCGTAGAATGAGATTGAGAAGGGGTGGTTACGTTCTTCTGCGGTGTAGGCCGACATGCGGGAGTAGGCTACGACCCAGGTGGAGATGGAGTTGATGGTGGCGGTGTTGCCTTCGGGGAGTTCGAAGCGTTCGGCGAACTGTTTGTAGTAGTGGTTGATGCCGGTAATGTAGTCGAACTGGTAGTTGGGGTCGCTGAATTTTTCGGGTTGGAATGTGGGGAGCTGGTTGTAGTACCAGAGGTACTTGTCGTCGGAGGGGTTGTAGGTCATCAGGCCTTGGTTGGACTTTTGGCCGGAGAAGTGTTCCACTTCGATGGTTTTGGTGTTGGTGCGTGAGCCGCTGGCGTTGGTGGCGGTGAGGGAGATGGTGTAGGAGCCGTCGGTGGCGAAGGGGAATGAGGGTGAGGCCTCGGTGGAGGTGTATTCTTCAGCGCCGGTCACGGTCCAGGAGTATTCGGTGGCGTATTGGGAGATGTTGGCCAGCTCGATGGCGCCGTTGTCGAATACCACCACTTTGCTGTTCATGATGTCGTACCAGCCGTTGTTGACGGCGAATTGGGCGATGGGGCGTTGGACTTGGCCGTCGGCCAGGACCATGAAGTCGTCCACGGCCACATAGCCGCAGTAGCCCACTTCGGTGGTGAGGTTGAAGGCGAAGCAGTATTCGTCGGTGGTGGGGGCGGTGAAGTCGACGCTCATCGAGGTCCACTGGGCGTAGATTTCCTTGTTGTAGACAGCGAGTTCCACTTGGTGTTCGGCGTCTTGCTCGGTGCCGGCGGAGAAGCTGAGCGAGTTCATGCGTTCGATGTCGTTGATGACAGTGCCGGGCAGGTAGAGTTGGAATGTGATGTGGTATACTTTGCCGGCTTCGCAGCTGAAGAAGGGTGTGTAGGCTTTGTCGTTGCGGGCCATGTTGGTTTCGGGAGCGACCATGTAGTATGAGCCGGAAACGGCGGGGAGCTCGTTGAGGTTAGCGGTGACGAAGGGCATATCGCCGGTGGCCAGCCAGCCAATGGGGAGCATGGATGTGCCGTCGTAGTCGGCGGCTTCGTCGAAGGGCTGATAGTAAGGCAGGGCCTGGGTGTCGTGGGGCACTTCGGGGATGACTTCCACCAGGTCGGCTTGGAAGCGGGGAGCCAGCACGGCTTGATTGGCGCTGAGGGCGATGGCGGTAAGGTTGGAGTACACGCCGGTGGTGGGCACGGCTTCGTCCAAGAGGTCGGAGCCGTCGAAGAGCTTGAATGTGGCGGAGGCGGTGCCATCGGTGATGGTGTAGGCGATGTTTTCAAACACATCGCCGTCCTCGGTGCCTTCGAATTGCACGTTCTTTACGAGCACCAGGTCGCTGACGTAGTTGGCGGGGTTGGCGGCGAGGTCTTGGAGGGTGACGGTGGTAACGTGCACGGGTGCGCCGGTCGAAAGCAGTTGGCCGAAGGAGGAGATTTGGAGGGCGCGGACGCCGTCACTTTCAAAGAGCGAGCCTTGGAATCGGGTGAGGACATCGCCCACGGCCAGTGCGGGGAGGTTGTCGGCAACGAGGCGGAAGCCGCGCGAAGCGTCTTGGACGTACACTTGGTTGGCGGCTTCGTCCACATAGGTCACAACGGCCTCGCCGGTGTAGAGGTAGTCTTCGGCCAAGGCGGAAGAGTAGAGACCGGCCAAGGTGGTCACTTGTCCGGGTTCGTTGACGAGGGGACGTTCGCCGTAGACTTCGAAGTCATCGAAGGCCACCTGGCCGCAGGAGGTGCTGTTGCCGGCTACGTGGATGGTGAAGTGGTAGACGCCTTCGGTGGCGGGGGTGAAGGAGAATTCGAGAAGTTCCCACTCGGTGTTGGCTTCAGTGATCTCGCACACTTGGTAGCTTTCTTCGCTATTTTCCAAAGTGGCGGTAACGGTGGTGATAACATAACGGACATTGGTGGGAATTGTGCCGGGAGCGTAATAGTAGAACGCTACGCCGCACTCTTTTCCGCCGGCCAGACTATATCCGGCGGTGGTCACTGATTGTTCGCCGTAGTTGGTGCCGATTTCGGGCACGCCTAACAGCCAGTTGCCGTTGGGGGCACTTACGCCGAAACTCGTACTTGTTTCGGCCACAAAATACCGCTCGCCTTGGCTTGCGGTCCAACCGGTCGGCATACCACTCTCAAAACCTTCCACAATGTCGAAGGATTCGTACTCGGCCGCTGATTCAGCGCGCATAGGCAGCAAGCCCACGCTCACGAACGCCACAGCCAAGATACTCTTGCATAATTGTGTTATCATCATGTAAAACTTAAAATGGATAATTATTGCGTTATATTCTAATTCATAAATCTTGATTGTCACACGATTTTCAGTCAATGATTGGTAAAACGGCTTGAATCATCGGTTTCAAACAAGGATTTTGTTTCGTTTTGCAAATATAGCAATAATTTTCGAGTAAAACATTATTTTACCGACGAATTGTTATTTTTCGCCAATTTTTCTTCCAAATAGAACAATTAGGGCGGATGGCGGCCGGTTTCGAAGGTGCATCAAAAGGCCGTGTCCCTACTGCTTCTGACCTTTTTTGCGCGCGGCGGGTTGGCCATGCGGGTGTTGCCGCAGCAAGCCGCGGCACTACCGGTGGGCGAACGAAAATAGCGCCCCGGCCTGGGACAGGTCGGGGCGCTTGGGTTAGGGTTATCTATCTGTGATTATTTCACGTAGACTTTGCGGACTTGGGTGCCGAGTACTTCGATGAATACGCCGTTGGAGGGAGCGGGTACTTCTACACCTTGGAGGTTGAAGTAGCGAGCATCGCTGTTGATTGCTTCGATGGCTTCAACGCCCAATTTGCTTTCGATAACGTTGATGGTCATAGCGTCGAAGTCGATAGTGATGTCGTACTTGCCTGCTTCGATGCTCCAAGCGTAAGCGCTACCGGCGTTCACACCACCTTGGTAGCATACCATTGAAGTGGTGCCGGGCACGAGGATGCGCTCGTTGTTGGAGGCAGCGCCGAAGCGGTCGGAGGCGTTCACTACATTCCAGTCGCTATCGCAAGTGGTGATGAAGGAGAAGTAACCGAGGGCGTTGTCGGAGGAAGCGGATACGATTTCGAGGTTTTCAACCTTGAAGGTGGAGGTACCTTCTTGGCGGGTGAGTTCGACACCTTTAGCGGGAGCCCAGTTACCTACGGAGAGGGTACCGATTACGTAAACGTGTTCGGGAACTTCTACGGGAACTTCTTCACCGGTAACGGTGAGGGTCCAGGTTTCAACGTCGAGAACGAAGTGCGGGTCAACGAGGTTAACGCTAAGGTTGCCGCCGCCTTGTACCAGTGCATAGGGTTCACCGGCAACGATTGCGCTACCGTTGGAGCCGTAGTTAACGTCCCAAGAGCCGTTGGTGAGTTTGAATTCACCTACGGTGCCTTCTACGTCGAGGGTGTAGGTACCGTCGTCTTGACGGGCGAACTTGTAAGCGTCGTCAGCGGGATTCCAGCCATTGCATTGACCGGCGAGGTAAACGGTTTCTTCAAACAGTTTGTCAACGGAGAAGAGGTCGATTGCAACCATACCGCTGGAGGGAACGTTAGCGGCAGACTTGATTTCGAAGTAGTATACACCATCTTCTTCGGGGCAGAACCAGAATGCTGTT
>CAMGBT010000124.1 GCA_946011725.1 uncultured Bacteroidales bacterium
CGAGCGGCGCGGAAGCGCCCCGCCCCCGCATTGAGCCCTGCGCCGAGGCGGAAGCCCGCGCGCCCGCCCGCGGCTTGCCGGATGGCGCGCCCGCTTTTTTGCATCGGCTCTGAGCTTTAGCGAAGCGTCGCTTGCGCCGGCACATAACAAAAAAGTCGGCCCGAAGGGTCGACTTATCTTTTCCTTTGACGAGTGCTCGTATTATTCAGCTACAACAGCAGCAGCGGTGTCAGCAGCAGCGGTGTCAGCAGCAGCAGAGTCAACTACTACTTCTTCAACAGCGGGAGCAGCAGCGCTGTCAGCGCAGCAAGAATCGCATTCAGCTTTTTCGGCGTTACCACCGCAGGAGAAGAGAGATACGCTGAAAGCAACAGCGAGCATGAGAACTAACTTTTTCATTTTCTTTTTTTGATTAAATGTTAAACAATTGTTTAGTGCTTCAAAAACTGATGCAAAGTTAAGCGTTTATTTTCAATTGAAAAAATTTTTCAGCACTTTTTTTCACCCCCTTTTTGCCGCCTATTAGGTTAATGCGCCTTAAGTGGTTATCAATCAGAGTTTTAGCGAATTGTTAAATAATGTTTACGTGCCGCAAAATTATGTTGTAAAGCATTTTTGGCCTCCCTCGGGGCGGTCGAACCGCCTGAATCCAAAAATTTATTTTGTTTTTCGGTGGAAAATTCATAACTTTGCACTACCGCTTGGCATCGCCGTGTGCCAAAGGAAAGAACTACTAACCTCTTTTTTGCGAAACACTATGAATTTCAACAAGATAACTCTCGCTTTTGCCGCTCTTTGCTGCTTGCTCTGCTGCGCCTGCTCGCCCAAAGAAGACGAGCAACCGCCAGTGAGCGACAGCATCACCTTCGTGGCTTTCAACGGCAAGGCGTCATATAGGCTTCTTAATTCCGCCCAAGATTTTTCCACCGAAAAGGACATCGTTTTCGTGGGCGAATCCTCCATCATGCTTCCCACCGAAATTTTCGGCCACGATGTGAAGCCTCTCCACGACCAAATTATGCGCGAAGCCTTCGACACGGTGGCCGAAGACCCGATTATCGCCATGCACTCGTGCTTCCGCAACGATGCCGGTTCCGTGGGCTACAATCTCGCGCTGATGGATTCCACCTCCCACCGCGGCGCTCCTTCGCTTGAGCCGGAGCATATCGTGGACAGCGAGTTTGCCGACGGCCAAGCCATAATCGTGGGCAACATCTACTCGCTCACCACCAAAATCCTCACCTATCGCGTGAGCCACTACATATATATGCCTCGCGCGGCTCACGGCATGACCACCAACCAATACATCACTTACTATCTGCCGGAACATCGCACCCTGGCTCTCACAGACGTGTTCGCCCAAGACAGTTTAGATAAGCTACCCGAACTCATCGCCGACCGCGCAAAAAAGCTCAAGGCGCAACTCGGTCCGACTTCCATCGAAGCCCTCCCCACCAACGGTGATTACATCATCGACCTTGACGGCTGTATCCACTTCATCTACCAACCCTACGAAGTGGCATCCTACGCCCAAGGCGAAATCCACGTCCCCTTCTACCCCTACGAACTCCAGGACTACCTCACCCCTACCGCCAAAGCCATCTTCGGCTTCTAAGCCAGCCAATTAGCCCTATTGGCCTAATTTAGGCCAATTCACCCACTCCGAAAAAAATCTGCTAAATCTGCGTGAGATTATAGCCTGCCGCGCTCATGCTGCCGGCAGGCGGGCGGCCAACTTGTTGGCCTTCACCTTGCGGCGCAGTTCGGGGTGCGTCACCATGTAGCGCAGCAAGGCGATGCGGGTGCTCACCTCCGGCGCCTCGTCGCCGAGCGGATTCTCCGCATCCATGGCGTAGCCGGCGCGTTGCAGCGCGCGGATGTAGGCGTCACCGTAACCCGCCCACTCCATGAAGCGGTAGGCCACGATGTCCGCCTCGAAAATCTGCTCCGGGGTGTACTGCATCAGGTAGCGCGGCTGCTCGGTGCCGTTGACTATCTCGGTAATAATCATTGCTCCGAGCCACATCATATCGAGCGAACAGTCGGGGCAGTCATCTAAGGCGATTGCGGCCGCAGTGGTGATCGCCGCCGTGCTGAGTATGCTCCAAAAGCGGGCACGATTGCGCCGCTTCTTCTCCCAGCGGGCGTGGGCGTAGACGTGTTGCAAGGCCGAGTGAGCCGCCTCGCAGGCGAATAGCGACTGAATGTCGATGGGATTGCCGTTGACCAAGTCGTACAGACCTTCGGTCATAAATATGTAGCCGTTGGAGTAGCCGAAAAAGGCCACATCCGGCTCGCGCGTCACGCTCAAAATCGCCACCGGATTCACCGCCCGCAAGCCGGAGAACTGCACCACCTCGTCGGCCATCGGCTCGAGGTCCAGGCGCGTGGGCACGTTGCGGAAGTACGCGCCGCACTGCTGCAGCAACGCTTCCAAATCGCGTTTGAGGTCGCGGTCGCCATCGCCCGAGAGCGACTTATACGCATCCAAATACCGCGAATTGGTGCGCTGAAGCAAGCTCCAAAACGCGCCCGCCGACGGCGCGTGCATCACCGTGTCGGCCACGTCGCACCGCGACAGTATTTTGCGAAAATCCTTTTCGGAATATGTTTTGGCTGCCGCAGTCAGCGCCACAGCCATTGCCAAACAGATGGAGAGAAGTCTACGAAACATATTTATATAGTAAAGCCTTGCACCGGTTATGGAGCAAGGCTTTGGTATGTGAAGGATTAACGGATGCGAATCTTCTGACCGACGCGCAGAGTGCTCTTAGTGGTCAGGTTGTTGAGGCGGCACAGTTTGCGCACAGTGGTGCCGTGGCGCTGAGCGATGCGCGAGAGACTGTCGCCGCGGCGCACGGTGTAGGTGGCAGAACCCGCCGAGCCCGACGAACTGCTACTACGCGACGAACGCGAGCCGTATTCCACCTTGTGAGTGCGACGGAACTCTTGCGCGTAGGCATCGTTGGCCTCCGGCGAGAAGTTGCGGGCATTCTGGTAGGTATCCTTGGTGAAGGTGTAAGTGTCGGTGTGGGTGGTTTGGTTGGGGAAGTCGAAGATGGCCGCGGGGTTGATGGCATAACCCATGTAGCGGGTTTCGAAGTGCAGGTGCGAACCGGTGGAACGGCCCGTGTTGCCGGCCAATGCGATCGGTTGTCCGGCGCGCACATTTTGGTCAGGCTCCACTAAGAATTTCGACAAGTGGCCATAGATGGTCTCCAACTCGTTGGTGTGGCGAATCACCACATAGTAGCCGTAACCGCGGCGGTCATACTTGGTGATGCGCACGCGGCCGTCAAAAGCGGCATAGACCGTATCGCCCACGTTCGCTTTGAGGTCGATACCCTTGTGCATACGGCGGAAGCGGCGGCGGTAGCCGTAAGGCGAGGTGATATAGCCCGGGTGCGGCATAGCGAAGTGGCTCACGTCGATCACCGCTCTATAAGGCACTTCCACATTCGAATAGCAGTTCACAAAACCGCTATTCCAACCCTCCTCGTAGATATCGAATTCCGGCTCCTCCTCTTCGGCAAAGAGCGATTCCATATAGCGAGTGGTGTTATTTACCTCCACAGACCCGGTGGCCTGGGAGGCGATTAGGTCGCCGTGCTGGCGAGTATGTTGACCCGGCAAACGATAGTTCTGTGCCTCTGCGGCGGGAGCTACAGCCATTGCCACGGCCATTGATGCTGCAAGAATTAGAGATTGAGAGAGTTTCATGAGATATTTAGTAACGCGGCTCGGCCGCAAACATTTCAAAATAAGTGAATTACAACGCGGTAATTCGGGTTCGACATAAGTAGCGTTGTACCAAAAAAGATACCTGCCTTAAAAAATTCCCTCAAAGTTACGATTTTTCAGCCAAACAAGAAAATATTCTAATATTAAATTTGTTTAAATTTATATTTCGATTTCGCAACCCACTGAAACTCACCCACTTACAAAAAATATGTTTTATAACATATTTTCAATCCCGCCTCCCCCGCCGAGTATGCTCAGCGATTGCTATTAAAACGAAGTAACGAAGAATGAATGAACGTATTTTTTGAGCCGCCGGTAAAGACGATTTCCTACTATTTTTACGATTTGCCATCCGGGTGGCATCGTAAAAAATCGTATGGAATCGTCTAAAACCACCGCCCGCGCGGCATCTTGAAAAATTCGTTCTTTTGGTTAAACTGCATCGCCCGCCTGTGTTGCTGCGGCATCACAGGCGGGCGATTATTTATATTTAAGCCGCAATCAGGCGGGAATTAGTTGACGGGGGAGAGGGAGAGGTTGGCGAAGATGAAGCTGTAGATGTCAACCCACTCGTCGATGACTTTGGAGATGGGTTTGCCGGCGCCGTGGCCCGCTTTGGAGTCGATGCGGATGAGGTGCGGACGGGGGCCGATGTTGTTGGCTTGCAGGGTGGCGGCGTACTTGAATGAGTGGGCGGGCACCACGCGGTCGTCGTGGTCGGCGGTGGTCACCAGGATTGATGGGTAGACGGTGCCGTCGTTGCGGACGTTGTGGATGGGCGAGTAGTCGTGGAGGTAGGCGGCCATCTCGGGCGAATCGTTGGCGGTGCCGTAGTCGTGGGCCCAGTTCCAGCCGATGGTGAACAGGTGGTAGCGCATCATGTCCATCACGCCCA
>CAMGBT010000125.1 GCA_946011725.1 uncultured Bacteroidales bacterium
GGAGGAGGAGCAGTAGCAGGGCGTGGGCGAACATCAGCAGGGCGGTGAGGCCGAGCAGGGGGGTGAGGCGGGCGCCTTCGAGGCGGGCCATGCGGCAGGCGATGGCCACGGAGGCGGTGGCTACGGCGGCGGGGATGGCGGCGTACCACGGTCCGATGGCGAGCCACGTGGGGAGCATCAGGGCCATGGCGGCGAGGCCGTTGGCTGCGTAGAGCAGGCGCATGGCGGGGCGACCGAAGCGCACGGCGAGGGTGTGCTTGTGGACGGCGCGGTCGTCGTCTACATCGCGGTAGTTGTTGACAATCAGCACGTTAGCGCCCATCAAACCTACGGCTACGGCTGCGCGGATCACCTCGGCCGGGCAGCTGTGGGCGGAGAGGTTGTAAGTGAGGGTGACGGGCACCAAGCCGAAGAACAGGATGACGGCCACTTCGCCCAAGCCGTGGGTCGACAGTGGGTAAGGGCCGGCGCTGTAGGCGAATACGCCGGCGGCGACGGCTACTCCTACGGCCACCAGCCACCAACCGGCGTAGGTTACCACGGTCAGGCCGACGGCGCAGGCGGCAGCGAGGGTGAGCAGGGTGGCGGCGAGCATGGCGCGCGGGGTGAGGTCGCCCTCGGTGACCCCGCGGCGGGGGCCTTCGCGACCGGGACGGTCGCGGCCGGCGCGGAAGTCGAAGTACTCGTTGGCAAAGTTGGACGCGATTTGGGCCAACAGGGCGAAGACGAGGCAGAGCAGAGCCGGGGTGAGTTGGAGGTTATCGTGGAGGCGGTTGAGGGCGATGGCGGTGAGCACGCCGGCGGCCGACACGGGCAGGGTGCGCAGGCGCATCGCTTCAATCCAAGCGCGTAAAGTCTTCATTTTGTGGGTTTTATGGGTTCGGTGTGGATGCTTACTAAGGCGTTGTCGCCGAAGGCGTCTTTGAGACGGTGCTCCAGTTCGGTGGCGAGGGCGTGGGCATGGTTGAGGGTGGCGTTGCCGTCGATGCGGATGTGCATGTCGATGGCCACGCGGTTGCCGATATGGCGGGTGCGGAGGTGGTGAGGCTGGCACACATCGGGGAGGGAAGCCACTATGTCGAGGATGCGTTGCTCATCTTCGGCGGGGAGGGCCTTTTCGAGGAGCTCATTGAGCGAGGTGCGCAACAGGCGCCAGCCCACGCGCATGATGAAGAGCGATACGATGATGGCGGCGATGGGGTCGAGCACGCGCCACTCTTTGCCTAAGAAGATGGCGCCGGCGATGCCGATGAACGTGCCCACGGAGGAGAGGGCGTCGGAGCGGTGGTGCCAGGCGTTGGCCACCATGGCTGGGGAGTTGAGGTTGCGGCCGGCGCGGACAGTGTACTGATACACAAGCTCTTTGACGGCGATGGAGATGAGCGCGGCCCACAGGGCGAGCATGGATGGTTCGGGCAACTCTTCGCCGCGGAAGTGGGCCACAGTGTCGAGGGAGCCTTGGACCATAACGTTGACGCCGACGCCGATGAGCACTAAGGCGATGACGCAGGTGCCGAGGGTTTCGTACTTGCCGTAGCCGTAGGTGAAGGACTTGTCGGCGGGTCGCGAGGAGATTTTGACGAAGGCGATGACCACAATGTCGGTGATGAGGTCGGAGAGCGAGTGGATGGCATCGGCAATCATGGCGGAGCTGTGGCCGAGCCAGCCGGCGATGAATTTGAGCAGAGTGAGCAGCAAATTCGCCAAGCTACCAATCAAAGTAATGCGGTAAATGCCTTTTTCGCGAGTGTCCATAGAATAAAGCATGAAAACGGAGGGCAAAGTTACGAAGAAAAAATGGAAAAAGCAAGCGATGACACTGCACCGGACGAGCAAGAGCTCGAAGCAGGTGCAAAAAGGCTCCGCGCGGTGGGCTTGCGGCGCGGTGGGTGAATAGGGCTAATGAGGCTAATTGGACTAATTCAACGGGGTGGGATGGAACGAAAAACCCCCGGCTGCTCGCGCGGCCGAGGGGTTGACGGATGCTGTTGGTTATGCTTATCTTACTATGAATTTTTCAGCCTTGGTGGAGGTGCGGCGGATGTAAACGCCGGGGGTGAGTTCGCCGTGCATTTCAATGCCTTGGAGGTTGAAGATGCGGGCGGGTTCGTCGGATTCGGGAGCTACTTCGAGGTCATCAGCGCCGGAAACGCCGTTATTGTGGATAACCATAAGGCGGTAGTTGGTGGTGGTGACGGCCGCGGGGTATGCGATAGAGTATACGTAGTAACCTTTTGCTTTGTGGTAAACGTGGAGGTTACCGGCAGCGTCGAAGCGCATGTGACTCCAATCTTTACCTGTACCCAGACCGGTGGATATTTCGCTTAGTTTAGTGAGCGAAGGTACGCCTTCAGCGCTCCATTCTACGCTGAATACATCGATTTTTGTATCGCTGAAGCGGCAAACGGCGAGGCGGTCGGCTTGAGCGTTGAGAGCGATAGAGGTACAGGAGGGAATAATGTCGGAGTGCTCACCTGCATTATAGAGGATTTCGCCATTATTGTTGCAGTAGATGAAAGCCGGTGCACCGGTATTCTGATTATTCTCAGAACGTCTTTGCGAGGCGAAGAAGCCGTCTTCGGTGGTGATGATGTCTACATCTGTGTTGATTAGCTTGGCAGAAGCTGTTTCAAAAATTGTGGGAGCTACTTTGATGGAGGTTTCCTCGCCGATGTCGTAGCGAACTATTTTGTTGTTTTTGCGGTCGAAGGTGTAGAGCTTGGTTGCTTCGCCGGAGCCTTGGAAAGCTACGCAGGATGTGCGACCGCTGACGGTGGTTCCGCCGAAGGTGAATTCGCCGGTGGCTTCGTTGCGGGTGCCGCTAAAGAGCTGAGTGGCAACGCTCAAGGTGGAGGGGTCGGTGAAGTAGATACCGGAGGTGGCGGCATCGTCGTTGGCTACGTAGAACTTGCCGTTGAAGAAAGTGCCGCGCCAGGGTCTGCCTGGATAATCGGAATTGGTGCCGAAGCAGTTGGGGTTGCCGGAGGAGGAGATTATGAAACTGGGGTCGTTATTGGGACCGGGCGTATAGTTGGGTTCGGGCTTATAGAGTTTGTAGCCGCCATTTGCACCGAGAGCTACCAAAGTATAGCCGAAGAAGGGGGAGTTGGGGTCGGTCACAGGGATGACACCGGCGTAATTTTTATCAAACGGAATTGATGCGAACCGCCTGTAAGAACCTGAAGGATAGGCGGTTACCTCAACAGACCAGAGGTAGTCTTTACCAGCGAACTCGCTGACAGGGATATAAATCTGATTCCTACCGGCAAAACTTGCACCCAAAGGGATGGTTTTGGTGTTATGTTCAGCATCGGTGAATACGAAGGTGACGTTTTTGGCATCGGCAGAGAGGTAGAAGTCGAAAACTATATAATCGCCGGCTTTTGTCATGTTGAGGTCGTAAGCCATGGCGCGGGTGTCGCAGGTGGCTGATGTACCGGTGACGGTGTCGGCAGCCTTGGCGGGCGTGGTGGCCTTGGGGGCGGCGTTGGCGAAGCCGTAGATGGTGAAGCCTTGCTTGTCTAAGTATGCGTAGAGGTTGCCGGCGGGGTCGAATTTGAGGTGTGACCATGCGTCACCTGCGGGAGTGGAGATTTCGCCGGTTTTGGTGAAAGAGGGTACGTTGCCGCTCCAAGTTACTGAATATAAGAAGATTTTATCATTGCCGCGGTTGTGGAATGCCGCGAAGGAGCCGTCGGCAGTGATGGCGAAGCCGGTGCCGCAGGAGGTGATTTCGGTAAGGGTGGAGGAGTTGAATTTTACCGCGCCGGTGTTGTCACAGTACACGAATGCCGGGCGAGTAGAAGTGTTTCCTTGAGCGGAGGTGTTATTATTTGTGGCGAAGAAACCATCACCATAAACGATGATGTCACCGCTGCCGCGTAAAAGGGTGGAGGAGGGGTTCAAGCAAGTAGGAGCAGCGGTGATTTCATCGCTTGTGCCAATGGTGTATTTCATCAATTTGTTAGCGCCAAAACCGGAGCCGATCATGTCTTCCACGAAGGAGTACATAACAGTATTTTCGCCCGAGCCTTGGAATGCTACACATGCGGCGCCACCGCCGATGATGGTTGAGCCGTATTTAAAAGCGCCGGCGGTGTAGGTGCCGCCGGTATCGTCTGTTGTTTGGCGCACGCCTTGAAGCATTTGAACCGGGGCGGCAGTGGGGCTTAGCGGGTCAATGATGTAGTAACCGGAGTGAGCGTCTGACCAGTCAGAGAACACGGCTTTGCCGCGGAGTTGGTCGCCGTGAGCGGGGCTGTTGATTGTTGATGTTGAAAATTCGGCACCATGCTGTTTAGAAGCAGTTATATTGCCTTGGGGGTCAAAATAGTCGAAACCGTTTTGCTTGGAGTGGCCTACAACATAGTAGCCGAAGCTGTCCTGTTCGGGGTCGGTAATGATAACCACGCCGCCATTATAGGCGGTGGTGCGTGTAGTGGCTTCTTGTTGGTAGGCAACGCCGGTGGATTCAATGGCGGCGGATGTTACTTCCACGCTCCAGGTGTAGTTGCCGGCGGCGAGGGCGGACATGTCGTAGTCGACGGATGCGCCGTTCTCGGCGGTTACCGGGCCTACGGGAATTTCGACGGAGCCGAAGGAGGAGGTGGAGGTGAGGATGATGCGT
>CAMGBT010000126.1 GCA_946011725.1 uncultured Bacteroidales bacterium
ACACCGTATTTATTGGCGATGGATGTGAGGGTTTCGCCGCGTTTGACGGTGTGGTAAACAACCACCAACTCTTCCACGTACTGGCCGCGGCTGTCGGAGCCGGAGCCGGAGACTTGTCCGGGAGTGGCGGGTTCCACCACGTCGCGGCGGGCGTACAGTGCGGCATTGTGGTTAACGATGGAATCTTCATTGGCCACGTAGGCGTAGACTTGGAGCGAGGGGAGCACTAAGGAATAGGGCCGGATGTCGCCGGGGATGAGGTCGGTGCGGTATTGGGGATTGAGCACGCGAATTTCGTCGATAGGCATACCTAACACATCGGAGATTTGCTGGAAGTGGACGCGGCGAGTAACGTTGACGGTGTCGGTAACCACGGGACGGCGCAACACTGCCGAGGCGATGTTATGCTCTGAGTGATAGTTCATTACGTAGCACACGGCGATGAATGTGGGCACATAGCCGCGGGTTTCGGCCGGCAGATAGTTGTAGATTTGCCAGTAGTCCACGCTATCCTTGGGCACGCGCGAGCGTTCGATGGCTTTGTTGACGTTGCCGGGGCCGTAGTTGTATGCGGCCAGCACTATGTGCCAGTTGTGATAGATGTTGTAGAGCTTTTGGAGGTAGCGGGCGGCGGCATCGGAGGAGGCGATGGGGTCGCGGCGTTGGTCAACTAAAGTGCTGACTTCCAAGCCTTCGCCTTGCGCGGTTTCCATCATAAACTGCCACAGGCCGGTGGCGCCGGCGCGCGACACGGCATTAGGGTTGAGGGCCGATTCCACGATGGGCAGATACTTCAGCTCCAAGGGGAGGCCGTAGCGGTCGAGGGCTTGTTCGAAAATGGGGTTATAGTAAAGACCGAGGCCTAACATATTGGTAACCAATTGCTTGCGGCGGTTGGCATAGGCGTCGATGTAAGAGCGCACGATCGAGTTATAGGTCATCTCGATGGAGTACGGCAGGCGCTGCAAGCGGTTGATGATTTCCTGCTCGGAGACTTCGGCATCGGGGCGGGTGTCGGCTTCAGAGTCGAGTGCAGCGTAATTGCTTAAGAACCAGCCTTCTTGCATGGCGCGCGTGTCGGCCTGATAGCTTTCGGGCAAGAAGATGGGATCGACGTGCATGGTGTCGCTCATGGCGAGCAACGACGGAGAGTTCGCGGCCGCGGCGGGGAATGCGGCGGCGAGTAAGAGGGTGGCGATGAGTGTTTTACTGTTCATAACTGTTTTTGTGGGAGAGAGAATATTTAGAACGTGAGCGCCCAGGTCATGCCGAACGAAGGCGGCCCGCCTCGGTGCTCTTGAAATACAATCGGGTTAACGTCCATCGACAAGTCGGTGGAGATGTCGAAGTGGCTGAGTGATGCGTCGACGTAAGCGTCGAGCATGGCCAAAAAGTACACGCCCACCATGGAGATGATGCACAAATCGCGGTTGCGCCGGAAGAAGTCTTTGCGCGACTTGAGAATGTTGGTGAGCCATGTTCTATCGAGGTCTTCTTCGCGGGTAGTTGAGGGGAAGAAGTTCATGTACGAGCGAGTGGTTGGGTCGTTGTCCATGATGTCGGCGTAGGCGCGGGTATAGTCGCGGAGCATGCTGTTGTTCCACGAAGTGGCATAGCCCAAGCCGAGGTAGCCGCCCACGATGATGGGCAGCTTCCAGTAGCGGCGGTTGTACACCTGCCCCAAGCCGGGGAAGAGGGCCGACATCCACACGGCGCGTGTGGGGTCGGGGTTGAAAGTCACCTTGGTGGGCTGCCACACGTCGAAGTCGTTGAATGGGTCGAAGGTGGCGAGCACCGAATCCACTTGCGCTGTCCAGATGGAGTCCTCGGCGGCCGTGACGGCTGCCGAGTCCACTTCGATGGTGGTGGACACATGTGGACGCTTCACCGGACGCCGCTCGCCGCTGCTTTGCGCGTGGGCGGTGGCGGCGCTCAGGGTCATGAGCGCCACAGCTATCAAGGTGATAATATTTCGTCCGAAGGGTTTCAATTCTGCGGTTTTAGAGTGTCGAAAATTGAGATGAGGTGTTCGAGTTGCTGGTCGTTGTCGAACGAGAACGTGATTTTGCCCTTGCCGTTGGCATCGTACTTGAAGCCAACGGAGGTGTTGAACGCCGACGACAGGTGGCGCTTCAGGATGTCGAAATCGTCGCGGTTGTAGCGGCCGGTGGCAGCGGGTTTGGGCTTCTCGACGGGAGGAATTTGGCCTTGGCTGTAGGCTTTGGCCAACTCTTCCACACGACGCACCGACAAATCGTTGCGCAAGATTTCGTTATAAAGTTTGAGCTGCAGAGCTGGGTCGGAGATGGTGAGCAAAGCGCGAGCGTGGCCCATGTCGAGGCGTTTGTCGCGCAAGCCGAGCTGCACTTCGGCCGGCAGCTTGAGCAGGCGGAGGAAGTTGGCCACAGTGGCGCGCTTCTTGCCGATTCGCTCGCTCAGGCGCTCCTGGGTGAGGCTGTATTGGTCGATGAGCTTGCGGAAGGTGAGCGCAATTTCGATGGCGTTAAGGTCCTCACGCTGAATGTTTTCGATCAGGGCCATCTCGGTGAGCTCGGTGTCGGTGGCCGTGCGGATGTAGGCGGGCACGGTGGCCAATCCTGCTATTTGGGCGGCACGAAAACGGCGCTCGCCGGCGATGATTTGGTAGGTGTCGGGGCCGGTTTTGCGCAGGGAGATTGGCTGGATGATGCCGAGCTCGCGGATGGAGGCGGCCAATTCTTGCAAGGCCTCTTCATCAAATGAGCGGCGCGGCTGGTCGGGATTGACGCTGATGCGGTCGAGCGCAATCTCGTTGATAGCCGACGAACCGCGAGCGGGCACGTCGTCCATCGAAATCAGTGAGTCGAGCCCACGTCCTAAGGCACTTCGTTTAATAGTCATAGCAGCAGTACTTTATCGTTGTTTTTTTGCTTTGTGTCGGGCCAAAATCTCCTTTGCCAAGAGGATGTGGGATGTGGCGCCGCGCGAATCGGGGTCGTACAGCAGCACGGGCAGGCCGTGGCTGGGGGCTTCGCTCAAGCGGATGTTGCGCGGGATAACGGTGTCGAACACCATGTCGGCGAAGTGGCCCTTGAGCTCTTCGTAAATTTGGTTGGCCAAGCGCAGGCGCGCGTCGTACATTGTTAATAAGAAGCCTTCGATTTCCAGCTGCGGGTTTAGGCGCGATTTGATGATGCGGATAGTGTTGAGCAGCTTGCTGATGCCTTCCAAAGCGAAGTATTCGGCCTGCACGGGGATGATGACGGAGTCGGCGGCGGTGAGCGCGTTGACGGTGATCAAGCCCAACGAGGGCGAGCAGTCGATGAGGATGTAGTCGTACTTATCGCGGATGGGCTGCAGCAGGTTGGCCAGCACGCGCTCGCGGTTAGGCTTCGACACCAATTCCAACTCGGCGCCGGCCAAGTCGATGCGCGAACCGATGAGGTCGAGATTCTCCACGCAAGTGGGCACTTGCGAGCCGTCCAACGGGTATCCGTCGACCAAACACTCGTAAATGGACGAGGTCATGGTACGAGGATCGATACCGTAGCCGGAGGTGGCGTTGGCCTGGGGATCGGCATCAATAATGAGTACACGGCGACCCTCTGCCGCCAACGAGGCGGAGAGGTTGATGGTAGTGGTGGTCTTACCCACCCCACCCTTTTGGTTAGCGATTGCGATGATTTTACCCATTTAATCGGCTGATTTTAATTATTTTCTGCAAAGTAACACATTTTTGCCGACATAGCCAAAAAAATGTTCCACGAAAACGCCAAAAATGTTAATAACTTGTTCCACGCCCCCACCTTCCCCTCCACAAAAGCCCACCGAAGCCGGCATACCGCGTCGCGCCAACTAAAATCAGTATAACAGAACCGCGGAGCGGTTTCATAACACTCTCGGAAATGTTTTTAACACTTCAACCGGTTTTTTTACATTGCCCCGCCATACCGCCCACTTCACAAAAGTGTCATAATAACACTTTTGTGAAGTGAGATGAAGCTGCGCGCACGGCGGGCGGCTTTTTAACAATTACACTTTAACAAAGTTAATTTGTTCTCACGACAAATTAACAATCACCATTTAACATTGTTAATTTGTTTTGCGGGCGCGCGGCAGCCGTTGCCGCGCGCATCCCTCCCTATCCCCCTTAAAGGGGGGATAGGGAGGGGGCATCCGCAGCGCAGCCCGGGCGCGACGGCGGCCAAGCTACCGGAGGGCGGGGCGGCTTCGCTAAAGAGACCCCGCAGCAAGCCGCGAGGCTACAGAGCTGATACAAAAAAGCGGACGCGGGGGCGCTTTTGCTGCGGGCGGCGGTGCTGGGCGGGCGGAGCCTTTTTGCACATGGCTCCGAGCTCTTGCTCGGGGCGCGGCGTGGTGCGCCGGGGTGGTGGGTTTGCAAAAAAAATCGCCTCAAAGTGATTTTTTTGCGGATTTGTTTGGAGAATTGCAAAAAATGTTGTAACTTTGCAGTGTCTTTTGAATTTTTACTTTTTATCTGTTCTAATTTTATGAATAACACCAATTTTTCTTTCGTAACG
>CAMGBT010000127.1 GCA_946011725.1 uncultured Bacteroidales bacterium
GTGAGGCCATCCGGGTATGCCGCAGCAAGCCGCGGCACTACAAATAACAAAAACCCTACGTTCCTACGTCTACGTCTTACGTTGAAAAAACTACGTTTTACGTTGAAAAAGTTCGTTATTTCGTCATTCGTTGCTTCGTTTAAACCGCTTGTCAAAAACTAAAAATGTATAAAAAATGGTGCACTACCACGCTCGTTAGTGATTTTTTTGCTACCTTTGTGCAAATCGAGCAAAAATGAGTGTATCTGTGTCCATATTACTGCTGATGGTGGCAGCCATCTTAGCCGGAGGCGCCATCGTGATGGCCTTTCTGCGCGGCTCCGTGGCCGTGTTGGTGGCCTTCGCGGCCATGGTAGTGGCCCACCTGAGCGGCATGGCCGCCGTGGGCGGCTCCGAACTGTGGTTCTGGGGCTGCGCCGCCGTCATAGCCGCTGTGGCACAGCACTTTGCAGTGGCCATCCCGCCCCGCCAGTTAGAGCGCTACGCCGCCGGCGGTGCCTTGGCCGGAGCCGTCACCGGCTTAGCCATCGGCTCGCGCGCCGCTATCATCGTGGCCGCCGCCGTAGCCGCCGTCTTGGCCGCAATGGCGTGGAAGCGCACACCCGCCGGCAAAGCATTCCGCTCGCGGTTGTCGCCCCTGCTGCTCGCCACCGTGGGCCTTTGCCCGATTGTCAACTTCACCATCATAATGCTCATCCTCGCCCAAATTATCTCATCCCGATGACTAATCGCTTAATATACACCCTGTTAGCCGCCATTGCGGCCATCCTTCCCGCCTCCGCCGCCGTCCGCACATCCCTCGGCGCGCCCGATCTCGACGCCATCCGCACCGCCTCCACCGACGAAGCCTCGCCATACTACTACCCCACCCTCCTCGAAAAATTCTCCCACAACGACACGGTCATGACCGACGTGGAGTTCCAATATTTCTACTACGGCGCCCTCTTCCAAGAAGATTACGACCCGTACCGCGAGCAGACCGATGCCGCCACCCACGTGCAGCTTCTGCCGCTGTTCAACAAAAAAGAATGGAGCCGCGCCGAGCGCCGCCAGATTCAAGCCCACGCCGAACGTTGCCTGCTCGACATCCCCACCAACCTCCGCCAGCTCACCAACCTCATCTACGTCTACGAGCAAAACGGCAAGGTGGACCTCGCCCGCATCTGGCAGTACAAGCTCAACCACCTACTATTAGTGATCGCTTCCTCCGGCAACGGCCTCACCCCCGAAACCGCCTGGGTGGTGGTATATCCACAAGACGAATACGACTTCCTCAACCTCAGCGGCATCACCGCCAAGGACCAGCAGTTCACACCGCCCTCGTGCGACTACATCATCGTCAACCGCAAGACGGAATCCTCGCCCGAAGGCTACTACTTCAACATCGCCGAGCTAATCCGACAGTACTACATCAAGCACCCCTCCGAAGCCGACGACGCCCAACTCCCCGACGACGCCCCTCAGGAACAACCACAATCAACCGATCCCCAACAATGAAACGCCTCGCCTCCATCTTGCTCGCTATATGCTTGGCATTCACTGCATTAGCCGGCACATACACCGCTCAATCGCTGCCCGACGTTCACCGCGCCGACCGTGAGCAATTCATCGCCGACCCCGACAACCTCGTCCCCGCCGCCTACCGCGACTCAATCAACGCCGCCCTCAAAACCCTGCGCCAAACCACCTCCGCCGAAGCCATGGCCGTGGTGGTGGGCGACTACGACAGCAAATACTACGACTACAACGAATTCGCCACCGCCATCTTCGACCAATGGGGCCTCGGCAAAAAAGATAAAGACAACGGCCTGCTCATCCTCATCGTCATGGACCGCCGCGAAGCCGTAATCCGCACCGGCAAAGGCCTCGAAGGCCTCCTTCCCGACGCCGTCTGTGCCAGAATCTTCCGCAACATCATCGTGCCCAACCTGCGCCAAGGCCAAACCGGCCAAGCCATCCTCGCTTCCGTCAACGCCATCAGCCAAATCCTCTCCGACCCCGCCGCCACCGACGAAATCCTCTCCTCCGAAGCCGATGCCGACACCCGCGGCTCCGCCGACGACATCGACGGCTTCCACATTTACCTCGGCCTCAGCTGCATCCTGGCCGTGTTCATGCTGTTCATCTTCCTCATCAGCCTCGCCACCCTCCGCGGCAAAAGCGACCACCAAAAATACAACAGCCTCATCACCTGGCGCGACCCCATGCTCATCTTCACCTTCTTAGGCATCGGCATCCCCTCAGTGGCAACCATCCCCCTGCTGCTACTGCTCAACCACTGGCGCAACCATTCCCGCCACTGCCCTAACTGCCACGCCCGCATGACCCGCCTCGATGAAGTCAGCGACAACGCATTCCTAACCCCCGCCCAAGACCTCGAAGAACAACTCGGCTCGGTGGACTACGACGTATGGCTCTGCACACAGTGCAACGAAACCGACATCCTCCCCTACACTAACCGCCACGACACCAAGCACATAGAGTGCCAACTCTGCCACGCCCGCACCGCCGTTCTCACCAAAGCACGCGTAATCCAAAAGCCCACCGCCACCCAAAAAGGCCGCGGCATGAAAGTGTACGAGTGCAAACACTGCCACGGCACCTTCGAAATCCCCTACGACATCGACCCCACAGGCGGCGACAACACCGGCGCCGCCATGCTGGCCGGCATGGCCATAGGTAGCGCCCTCAGCAGCCGCGGCAGCGGCGGCTTCAGCGGCCCCATCGGTGGCGGCTTCGGTGGCGGCGGCACCTTCGGCGGCGGCGCCGGCGGCCGCTGGTAATCCCGCCCAATTACACCCCAAACCACTGCCCAACCGGCGATAAGTCCTCTAAAAGTGGATTTTTAACCCACATTTAGAGGACTTATCACCAATTTGCACCCTCCAAGGTGCACATTTCCCCACCTCTACGGCTCGTAAGGGGCGAAGAGGTCGTCGAGGGTGACCTGCGATTGTACCAACGAACTGTGCGCGTTCTGCTTGAGGCCGTAGGTGGTTATCATTGTGAGGTGCAGAGCCTTGGTGGTGCCGGTCTCGCGCCGGAAGGTGTCTATCTTGTTGCGCAATTCCATCTCGTAGTCCTTGCTGATACAGAACTGATTGATGGAGAACTTGGCTTCGCACAGGTTGATGACGCGGTCGCGACGGTCAATTACGATGTCAATTTGCGCCCCACGAGCCTCCGGTTCAGTGGCCTTGGAGTACCATACCGATTCCTCCGACAGCACCCCAAGGATGCTCAACTTGCGCTTGATTTGGTGGATGTGCTGGCGGCAAAGCATCTCGAAAGCATAGCCGGCCCACGTACGGCGTGCCGGGCTGTCGAGCGAGTGCGACCAAAAATGCTCATCGCGGCCATAGTGGTCTCTGACAAATTGGTAGTAGAATAGAGTGTAGTTGTCGCAGAGTTGGTATAATGTATCTTTACTTTTCTTGCCGAAGTAAAAGTATGAATTTACAAAGTCGGAATCGATGAGGTTCTGCAAAATGATAGTGAGGTCGCCATTATTAGCGAGCTTGGTGGCTGCACAGATTTCCGAACGCGTCAGACCCGCTTTCTTTTTGGCGAGAGCTTCCACCACGGCGAGGTAGCTGTCGCTGTTGCGAAAGAGTGTGCTGTATAGATGTTTGAACTCGTCCCAAAGACCGCCCTTGCGGCGAAAAAGCAGTTCATCGATATTGGCAGAGTAGGATAGCGAATTATCTAACTGACTGAGGTAGAAGGGGATACCCCCAACAGTCATGTAACATTCCGCCACATCATAGCGGCTCCAATTGATACCTTGCGCTTGAAGATACTCCTCGGTTTCGGCCAAAGTGAACGGTCGCAAATACAGCCTGATAGCATGGCGATTGAACAGTCCGCCCGGGTTGTCGGCAAATTTCTGCGTCATCCAAGCAGTGGCCGAGCCGCATGCAATCAGCATTAGGTTCGACTGCTGTGCGCCCCAACTATTCCAGAAGTATTCGAAAGCCGGCAAGAAGCCCGAACGAGGCGTGTCTAACCACGGGATTTCGTCGATGAACACCACTTGCCGTTGGTCTGTCGGACGGCTTTCAATAAATGATCTGAGCAGGGCAAAAGTCTCCGTCCACGTGCTCGGGGTGGGGAAGTCAGCCTTGTAAACGCGGCGAAGTTCAGCCACCACGTTGGCTATCTGCACTTTGCGCGGCTGGTTGTAAGCGCCGGTGAGGCGCAAGGCAAACTCGTCGCGAAAGGCTTCTTGGATAAGGAATGTCTTGCCCACGCGGCGGCGGCCATACACTATCACCAGTTGTGCCTGATTGGAATCGTAGCACTGTTGGAGCTTGCGGAGCTCCGGTTTACGTCCTATGATATTAGCTGTTTTCATGCTGCAAAAGTAGCAAAAAAAATTGGAACGGCAAGCGATAAGTCCTCTAAAAGTGGATTTTTAACCCACATTTAGAGGACTTATCACCA
>CAMGBT010000128.1 GCA_946011725.1 uncultured Bacteroidales bacterium
CCGGTGGTGGCTTCGGCAACGCCGGTGGTGGCTTCGGCAACGCCGGTGGTGGCTTTAGCGATGCCGGTGGTGGCTTCGACAACTCGCAACAGCCCACGTGCGACTTTATGCCCGACGACACCGAAGCATCTGTGACTTACTCGCCCAAGCTCATCTACAATCCCGGCACCGCCAACAATCCCAGCCTCTCCGAGGCCGAAGCGGTGGCCAACTTCACCTCCGTAAGGTATGCCCAGGAGGCCAACGTGCTCAACATCTGCTTCGACGTAGGCGGTAGCACGTCGGACATCACCGCTTTGTTCATGCTCAACGGTCAGGACGTGACTATGATCAAGCAAAACTCTATCCGTTTTGCCGCCGAGCGTGTGGCCAACTCCGTGGCTTCTTTCCCCGAGTTTAAATTGGTGCTCCAAAACGTTTGCAGCCAGTTCAATATTCGCATGGTAGGTCTGAATATGGGCAAGGAGACTTACAGTAGCCAAACAGCTCCGTACTTCTTCAACCAAATCGTCAACCGCCTCAGCTCCAATCAGTTGTCGACATTCTACGCCCAAATTGCGGCCAAATGTCCGAAGCTGATGTGCGTGAATATGTACATGACCGGCCTGCTGATGTACTACGCCGGCGAACTTTCGCGCAAGCTCATCGCCGACCTCAATCGCACCTCCGACCAAGAATGGCCCGGCCGCCAAAAGCCGCGTGTACGCGTGTCGTTTGCCGGCAAAGGCTCTCGTCTGTTCCAATGGCTTGCTGCAATCAACCCCGGTTCCGCTCAAGATTATTACTTCGGTATGTTCGACCGCGGCTACGGCAAAGAAGTATACCAAGAACTTTCGGGCCGCACCGTCATGTTGCCCGATGCCAACGACCCCGACATCAAATTCGAGGTGTCGAAAGGCTTGGCCAAAGGCGATACGGCTTTGTACCAACCCGCCTCCGAACAGCCATCGGAAATCTTCGGCGAAAACGGCTACCTGCTCATGGGCCTCGATAACGTCCACCGCGAGGTGACCTTCACCAACTCCATCGTACCCGATATGCTCAAGCAAATCGGCGTGCGCGTCACCCCCAACCAAGACAATCCCGCGCCCAAGTTCCTCGAGTTCTGCTCGTTCTTCTACTTGGCGGCCAAGCAGCTGCTCAACTGGCATCCCAACGAAAGCGCCATGGCTAACGCGTGCCGTCAGCTTCAAGTGGTAAGATACATTCAAAATATGCCGGAATTCCGCAGCGCATTGACTCAGAATCCGTTCGACTTCGTGGCACCCATCATCTTCCTCGAAGGTATGCAATTCTACGATGAAACGCTAATAAAACTGCTGTAATGAGTGGTTACAAAATAATCATTTTATTATCGCGCCACAATATCTCGTTCGAGTTTATCCTCGACGGTCAGAAGGTGCCGAGCCACATGCCCAAGGGCAAGTGGCCCGCCCCTCTGGCGTTCTTTGCCACAGACAAGGGCATTATCGTAGGTCATGAGGCGGCTCGCGCCGCCAAAAGCGGCACATACAACGCTTTCGACAACTATTTCGAGCTGATTAGCACCGATGCCACTTACTCCAGCGGCAGCAACACCGAGCCCATCCGCAAAATCTTCCTCGAAGGGGCGGAAGCTGTCTTCGAGAACTTCTTCCAGTCGGTGCTCTTCAACCGCAATGGTAAACTGTTCGAGAATCGCGACAAGATGCCGCTGTACATCGTGTGCGAAGCCGACGTCAAGGACGAGGAACGCATCCACATCAAAACGCTCTTCACCGAAGCCGGCTACAAGCATGTGTCGGCTACATACATGAACGACTCTTTGGCGGAGTTGGCCAAAACCAAGCACGAGGCCGACTATGTGCTTACGGTTTGGGCCGATGGCTTTGACCTTTCCCTCAACTTGTTCGACACTCACAACGGCGGAATAGTCGAGCAAAAGTTAGTGCCGGAATTGGGTCGCGACCCGCGCGTTGACAGATTGTACCGCAATGTATGGGGGCAAATCGTTAGTAACAACTCATTTCTCAATGCCGAAATAGAGAAGCCGCAGCTAATGGATGTTGTTACCGCGTTTATGAACTCCCCCAAATACGAGGAGTATCAAACAGTGGTGCTGTCTGACCACGAGCAGTACCACGTGTTGCTGCAACGCCCGCAAATGCTCGATAGCGACGAGAGCAAACGCTTGCGCTGCGAGATTGCCGACATGCTATCGCGGCACGGCGCCTCGCGTGCCAACACGGCGATAGCTCTGCGCGGCATCGCTGCCACCAACGAGTTCTTCTACGACAACGTAGGCGATGGCTGGCGCCTGGTCAACCGCACCAACATCGACCTGCGCAACGAAGCCCTGCTCCAGCTGCTGGCCAAGCCGAGTGACGCGGGCGGTACAACTACATCGACTAAGCCCGAGCTGCCGGAGTCTGGAGATACTACGCAAACTTATAAGCCTGAACCTGACAAGCAGAAGCTGTTGGCCGAGTTGAAAAAGAAATGGCGCATAGTCAGTGCGACTGCCAAGGGCCTTTGGCGTGTCGAGAAATTTGATATTGCCATCAGTCAGCTGGTGAAATTCAAGGAGGAAATCCCCTCCGGCGAAATCTTTGCCCCCGTGCTGAAGGAAGTGGAAGTAGCCATCACCATGGCCCAAAATGAGCTAAAGCGCACACCCGACAATGGTGGTCCCACACCTCCGCCATCGGGTCCCACACCTCCACCGCCTGATGATGATAAGCTCCTCAAAGATTGGCAGCGCAAGAAGAAAGTTTGCCTGGCAGATGCTAATGGCAAAGTGCGCGTTGGTGCGCCGGCAGATGCTATCAAAGTATGCCAAGACTTTCTTGCGACCATCCCGACGGGAGATGCCTTCGATAATATGCGTACAGAAGTGCGGGACAAGATTGCCGAATATCAAAAACTTTTGACGCCGACAAAGCCGGAGAAAGCCCCGACAAGACCAACCGTGCGACCGGCCAAGCCCACCGCCAAATCGCCGCAGCCGTTGGCTCCCACTTCCGTACCGCCCAAGCCCACCGTGTCGAAGCAATCGAAAGAGCCGACCCCTGCGCCACCTAAATCGGCCGCACCCACCGGCGAGGGCTATCGCCTTATCAAGGAAGGTAAGCTCCGCGATGCCCGCGATTGGTTCAAGGAACACAGCCAAAGCGAGGTGGTAAAAAAGCTCTCAAAGCTGATTCGCGAACAGCAATCCATCCGCACATACAGCACCAAGGATCTGCCGCAACTCAAAGCCAAGCGCGACAAGGCGCGCTTAGCAGAGATCTTGAACGATGTCAAATCGTATATCGAATCGGCCCAAGAACTCGGCTTCATTGACACAGATGCCTACTCGCTACTCAAAGAATTACATAAACTCAAATAACTAAATCACTAAAAACATCAAACTATGGCAAGATTTGACCTTAAAAAAGGCGACCGCTTCAACCTTACCAAGGACGAAGGTCTCTCGAAAATTCAAGTAGACCTCTCCTGGCTCTCCGGCGCCGACCTGGACGCTTCCGCTTTCCTCCTCACCGAAGATGGCACTATCGGCGAAGATGCCGACTTCGTATACTATAATTCGAACAACCGCACCGAACCCTTCGACCGCCAAAAATTCGGTAGCAAGAACAATTGGCGCGCCAACACCGTGCCCATGAGCTTCGACGGTTCCGTGGTTGGCTCTGCCGATGACCTTGGCGATGGCGGCGACGACGGCGACGATGAAGCCGGCGAAACCATGCACGTGAACCTCACAAAGGTGCGCCGTGAAATCACCGAAATCGTGTTCTGCGTGACCATCTACCAACACTCGCCCGACGAAACCTTCAAAAACGTGCGCGACCCACGCATCCTCATCACCAACGAGGAAACCGGCGAAGAACTCTGCGCCTACAACCTAAAAGAACGGTTCTCCACCGAAACTGCCGTGGTGGTTGGCGCTCTGGTGCTCAACCGCGATGGCGAATGGGAGTTTGAAGCCGTTGGTAAAGGCTACGACGGCGGCATGCAAACTCTTATTGATATGTACGCATAATCCTTCCACTGCTAAATAAATATACTTATGGCAATTGTATTCAACCTTTCGAAAGGGGAATCCTTCAAAATCAGCAAGGAAAGCCTTGAAAACGTACGTGTGGACCTCACTTGGTCCGACGCCGACCTCGACGTGCAAGCTTGGTTGCTTAAAGACGGTGTAATCATCAACCGCGACGCTTTCGTGTACTATAACTCGGAAAATCGCACCGAACCCTTCGACCGCGAAAAATTCGGCAACAAACGCCGCTGGCAAAATG
>CAMGBT010000129.1 GCA_946011725.1 uncultured Bacteroidales bacterium
CGGGGGCTTGTTCGCCGCGGCGCAGTTTGGGCTTGTTCTTGAGGATGGCGTAGGGCTTTTGGACGTCGAGCGGGGTGTCGTAGATGTCCCACGGTTGCTCGATTTCCCAGTTGCGCTTAAGGTCGAGTTTCTTGGGGTAGTAGGCTACTTCTTCGGGCTGGATGGAGTCGAGGATGCCGGTGGTCCAGATGCCGTCGCGGTTGGTGTCGAAGAACATGCGGGCGTAGTATGTGCCGGGGGTGAGGTATTGGAACAGGGCGCGGCCGTTGGGGGCGGCTACGCGGCGCACGGGCGCGCCGGAGGAGTTGAGCAACTCAACCACGGCGGTGGAGTCGGCGCCGGTCAGCACGAAGGTGATGGTGGTGTAGTCTTCGAGGTTCTTGATGGTGAATTCTTGCTTGAAGGCGGGGTTGTGCTCGCCGTAGATGTTGACGAATGCGGCGGAGTCCACGGTGAAGCGGTAGCGTGCGCCGGGCTCCCATTGCAGGTCGAAATGGCGCAGCAATAGGGGGTCGATGCTGTCGGGCCGCACGGGCGGCAGGGCCACGGCTTGCCACAGCGTGTCGACCTGCATTTCGAGGTGCATGGCGGCGGTGTCGAGCACGGCCAACGGCTGGCTGACAGCGATGGTGAGCGGACGGTCCACATCGACCATCGAACCGCTTTTGGCGGTGATTTGGAGCAGGTCGAAGCGCGGCGGCAGGGTGTCGGCTTCGATCTCTTTTTTGGAACGTTTGGGCTCGCGGTAGGTGAATTTGAGGGTGTCGGTTGACCACTGCAACACCTCGAGCGAGTCGGGTTTGCGGAAGCGCACGGCCAAGCGGAGCGAGTCGGTGTTGACGATGGCGGAGTCGGCGAGCCACAGGGTGATTGAATCGCCCTTGGCGGAGCGCTGGGTGAGCGCCCAGCGGTCGGCGGTGGTGCCGTCGAGGTGAGTGCCGACCATGGTGATTACGGGGGTGGAATCGGGCGGCGCGGCCAGGGTGATGGTGGCGCGGCGGCGTTCCGGGCGGGCGTAATCTTGGAGGTACTGAGCCTTGTAGCCGACGTTGAACCAAGTGAGCAGCAGGTCGTTAGGCATGTATCGGATGCCGGGGCGCGTGATGAGGGAGTCTTCGCCGGTGGAGCTGTAGAGGGTGTCGGTGACGGTGATGGGCTCGGTCCATGGGGTGATGGTTGTGTCGAGGAATGCCACATCTTCCGAGCGGTCCCAGTGCCAGTCGCGGTTGAGGTCGTTGAGGGCATAGATGCGGTATTGCCCCGGGGCGAGGTTGCGGATGGTGAACTGTCCGCGCTGGTTGGTGCGGGCGATGCGGTCGGGCGGCAGGGTGTGGATGGCGGAGTCGGAGAGGTTGGAGTAAGCGCCCACGAGCATGCCTTGTGCCGGTTCGAGGGTCTCGGCTTCGAGCACCAGGCCGGAGATGCGGAGGGTGTCGATGGCGTCGCCGGTGGAGAAGTCCAGAGCGAACCCATCGAGCACGTTGCCCTCGTTGAGGTCTTTGATAGCGTCGCCGAAGTCGATGGTGTAGGTGGTGTTGGCCTTGAGCGAGTCGCGCAGGGCGATGCTCACGCGGCGGCCGTTGGCCGACACCTGCGGCGATTCAATCTGCACCGGCGAAATTACCACCTTGGAGAAAGCGTCCTCCAACTGGACGTTCTCATCGAAGTAGATGGCAATATCGGTGGCGGTGGCGTGGAGCGCGCCCGGCATGGGGGTGGAGCGCACGAACACGGGCGGATCCTCGTCGATGGGCCCGCCTTCGGGCCGGCCGATGCTTGCACACGCGCCCGCAATGAGCGCGCATGCCAAGATCGGAAGCAGGTGCAGATTCTTCAAGTGCATTAAATGGAGAGGCGGCGCAAGGTGTTGAGCAACTCGCGGTTGATGGGTTTGTCGTTCTTGATGGCTTTGGTGAAGGGCACGTAAACGATTTCGTCGTTCTTGATGCCGATCATTACGTTGCGTTGGTCGTCCATGAGGGCGTCGATGGCGGCAGCACCCATGCGCGAGGCGAGGATGCGGTCGTGAGCTGTGGGCGAGCCACCGCGTTGGAGGTGACCGAGGATTGACACGCGCACATCATAGCCCGGGAACTCAGTCTTCACACGTTCGGCCAAGCCCATGGCGCCGCCGGTGACAGGACTTTCAGCCACCAACACGATGGACGAGTTCTTCGACTTGCGGAAGCCGTTTTGGATGAGTTCGGCCAACTGGTCCACCTCGGTGGAGATTTCGGGGATGATGGCGGCTTCAGCACCGGAAGCGATGGCGCCGTTCAGCGCCAGGAAGCCGGCGTCGCGGCCCATGACTTCGATGAAGAAGAGGCGCTCGTGGCTGGTGGCGGTGTCGCGGATTTTGTCCACACACTCCATTATGGTGTTGAGGGCGGTGTCGTAGCCGATGGTGGTGTCGGTGCCGTAGAGGTCGTTGTCGATGGTACCGGGCAGACCGATGATGGGTAAGTTAAACTCGTTGGCGAAGATGCGAGCGCCGGTGAGCGAACCGTCGCCGCCGATCACAACCAGGGCATCGATTTCGTGCTTGCGCATGGTGTCGTAAGCCTGCTGGCGGCCTTCGGGGGTGAGGAATTCCTTGCAGCGAGCGGTTTTCAGGATGGTACCGCCCTGCTGGATGATGTTCGAAACATTTTGTGTGCGGAAGTCAACGATTTCGTTGGTGATAAGGCCGCGGTAGCCGCGATAGATGCCTTTCACCTTCAAACCGCTGAAGATAGCCGAACGGGTGACCGCGCGGATAGCGGCATTCATGCCGGGGGCGTCGCCGCCGGAAGTGAGGATGCCGATGCATTTGATTTCTGCCATGGTAATACCGGTATAAGAGGTGTTATGATTCTTGTAGATGCTTTTGAGATGCAAAGTTAGCAATTTTGCGCCAAAATACCAAAACAAAATTCACCAACCCGCTCCCAACGGCCTTTCATTTAAGGCGCAGTGGTGGGGTCAAACGAAGAAACGAAGTACGAAATAACGAATTTTTTATATTCTTCGTTAATTCGTTGATTCGTTTTATTCGTTTAGCCGCCATTTGCGATTACCGAAGTTTAAATGAAAGAGCCGTGCCCGCAGTCCACGGCACCATAATATGGTCGAAAATACGTTGTTTGGTTTAACCCGCAGTGAAGCCGGGCGCGAAGAGTTGAGCCAATGCCACCTCGCTCTGGATAGTGTTCCACCCTGCGGTATGCTCCAATCCGTAGGAGGTAATCATGGTGAGGTGAAGCGCCTTGCGCGTACCGGTCAGGCGGCGGAAGGTCTCGCGCCGTTCCACCATCCGCCGGGCATAGTCGGGGGAGATGGCAAAGGGTGTGGCGGTGAACTTTATCTCGCAGAGGTTCACGGTTTTATCTCCGCGGTCTATCACCAAATCAATCTGCCCGCCGCGATGAGCCACACCGGCTTCATCGGTAAATGGCTGCCAGGCGAAGGAGCATACGTTGGTGGCCACGCCGGCAATGCCCAGCGCCTGCTTGATGTGGTCGATATGATGCAAGCACACAACCCACCACCATTTTTGCCCGAAAAATCGTCGCTTTCACTACGCTAACCTCATTTTTTTAGCCGTTACCGTAGTGAAAGCCCCCATCCCCACCCACCACGCCTTGCGCCGGCATCATCTCCAGTCGCGTCCTCTCTCAGGCCACCCATCGCTTTGACAGGTTGGAGGGATATTAGAAGCGGAAGGAGACCACGGCCCTTTCATTTAAGGCGCAATGGTGGGGGCAAACGAAGAAACGAAGTACAAAATAACGAATTTTTATATTCTTCGTTAATTCGTACTTCGTAATTTCGTTAAACCGCGCGTCGGGTGGGTTAGAAGCGGAAGGAGGCGCCCACCAGGCCGTGGAGGCTTTGGCTCAGCAGGCCGGGCACCACTTGGTAGCGGCGGCAGAGCAGGTTCTCCAAGTTGGCGAACAGGCTCACCTGCGGGGTGAGGCGGTAGGCAGCGTTGAAGCTGAGATCGCTCACGCAGCCGAGGTGCTCGGTGCCAGTCAACAAGAAGACAAGACGGCGCTAGACGAACTGATTCCCAACCCGCACTGAAA
>CAMGBT010000130.1 GCA_946011725.1 uncultured Bacteroidales bacterium
AACAACAAAACAC
Source organism: uncultured Bacteroidales bacterium (assembly GCA_946011725.1). Taxonomy (GTDB): domain Bacteria; phylum Bacteroidota; class Bacteroidia; order Bacteroidales; family Muribaculaceae; genus CAG-873. The sequence goes on from CAMGBT010000130.1 coordinate 14, forward strand.
ATCTTCTATGAAAAAATTCCTACTCTTCCTAACTCTCCTCGTCTCAGCCATCGGCCTAACCCACGCCGCCGAGACACAGTCTTTCACTATAAGTTTTGTCTCAAGCAAGTCAACAACAGCACTAACAAAAGATAACTTTATAACAACCGGCATAGTTGCTGAATGTCAAAAGTATGTGTCAAGTTGCGATGAAATAAATACAGTATATCCTAACATAAGACTTGGCAATGGTACTAATCCCGGTTCTGTAACATTTTCATTGGCAGAAGCTTACCAAGTCTACGCTACAGAAATTGTAGTTAACGCAGAAACTTATAATACGGATGCCTCAACTATTAATGTAAATAGACTTGGCGCTAAAGCTTTATCTGCTGAAGCTACTGATTACAAATTCACTTTAAGCGGAACTGAAAAACTCACCTCAATAACTTTAGCTACTGGAGGCTCTAATGCAAAAAAATCTCGCGGCTACGTATATAGCGTAACCGTCTACTACAAAGACGGCACCTCCGGCGGCGAAGGACCCACTCTGACCGACCCCGAAATCAATTGGACTCTCGACGGCGAACCACCACTCGCCGAAGGCGCTCTCGTAGAAGCTACTTTAGACAGCGATTCAAACGTATTCCCCACCCTCGCCTTCGCCGATGGCGCTGGCGATCACGTCACCTGCTCCTCCTCCAACAAAGACGTTGCTACCGTTGACAACAATGGCAAAGTAACAATCATAGCCGCCGGCACCACCACAATCACTGCCTCCACTCGCGCCAATGATGCCACCTACAAACAAGCATCTAAATCCTACACCCTCAAGGTCATCGATCCCAACGCAATAATTGACTCATTCGGTTATGGTGATTTGACATTTACCGAATCAAATAAATATTGGAGTTTTTCTTATACAAACACAACAAGCGGTGCTGAATACGCAGGTTATGCATATACAGCAACCAATAATACCAAAATTCAGATTAAACAAACTGATAACAATGGGCTCTATGTTAGCAAAGTTCCTGCTAATTTAAAGATTTCCAAAATCATTATTACCACTTCTGACTCAAATGCAAAAGCTAAGATTACCGTTTACGGTAATACCACTGCATTCGAAGCAACTGGTACAACAGGCTCCAGTGAGCTCGGGTCTTTAACCGGTAATGGTACCTTAACGATCAACTTTAACGACAACACAAATGAAGCTCTTTATGGTAAAGCCTTTAATGCTTTCTGCGTAAATGCCGTTGCATCAAATACAGTCTACATCTCTTCCGTAGAAGTTGTTTGGGAACCGCTCCAAGAAGGCGACATCAAGGCTGAACCCGGCTTGGCTTACGCTGAAACTGAGGTTGAGAAGACGATGGACGATGAGACTATTATTTTCACCAACCCGCTGACCAACCTCCACAGCCTCCCCATTACTTACTCCATCGACCCTGCTGATTCGCCCGTTGCTACTGTTGACGCGAACGGCCAAGTAACTGTCAAAGCTGCCGGCACCGTCAAAATCGTGGCCTCGTTCGCCGGCAACGAAACCTACAAGGCCGGTTCTGCTTCATACACCCTCAAAGTGGTTGACACCAAGCTGTATGATACTTTCGACGCATCTAATCTGATTTTTGATGAAGGTAGCGGCTATCGCAACTTTACCTACACCGCCGAGAAAAGCGGCGCCGTATATGGCGGCTTCGCCGACGCTAATGAATCGACCCTGATGATTCAAAATCAAGCAAGCGGCAAATCCGGCATCTTCGTAAGCAAAGCTCCCGCAGGCTACAAGCTGCACTCCATCACCGTTAACACCGCCACCGGTTCCGCCGACTTGACCCTCTACGGCAGCACCAAGCCCTACGCCTCCGTTTCCACCGACGGCAAATCCATCGGCACATTTGAGGGCGGCAACAAAGATTACATCTACGTAAATGGTTACGAAGGTGACATTGCTGCTTACGGCATCATCCCCACCACCTTCTCCATCTGCGGCGCTGATAAAGCCAGCAGCGTAACCGAAATCACCGTAATCTGGGAACTTGACACCCGCAAAGACGCCGAGTTGGCTTACGCCACCACCGAAGTAACTCTCGCCGAAGGTGAAACCCTCACCCAACCCACCCTCAACAAACCCGACGGCCTGCCCGTCCCCTACCGCACCGACAACGCGGAAGTAGCCCCCGTGGCGGAAGATGGCAAAATCACTCTCGTCGAAGGCGGCATCGGCACAGCCGTCATCACCGCCTACACCGACGGCAACGCCTCCTACAAACCCGCCTCCGCTACCTTCACCATCACCGTGAAGAAAGCCAAAGTGGCCTACCTGGTTACCGACGCCTCCGTCCTCCAACCCGGCGACATCGTAATCATCGCCAACCAAGAGTACGGCAAGGCTATGAGCACTGAAGCTAACACTAACAATCGTAAAACCACCACTGTTACTTTCAATACAGACTTCTCTGAAATTACATCCATCCCTGATGATGCACTTCTTCTTAAATTAGGTTCTTATACTAACGATAAAGGAAACACCTTCTGGACTTTTACAACTACAAATTATGCCAACGATAAGGATAAGGATGGATACTTGTATTGCGCATCATCCGGTACAAGCTATCGCCTGTATGTTGGTAGCACTCTTGGCACTGTTAGCAGTGCTACAATATCAACAACATCGAAAGGTGTTGCGACGATTCTTTTCCTTGAAGGTAAACCAAATTCAACTACTCCTAACCGTGTTCGCTTTAACTACAACAAGGGAGGAACACCTCTGTTCTCTTGCTATGCTTCGGATTCGGAGCAAGATGATGTCTACATTTACAAGGTCGTCGACAAGCCCGCTACTGTTGGCGTTCAAACACAGGACTGCTCTTTCGCCGCTAAAGGTGAGAAAGAAAACCTCAACGTGATTGAGTTGCAGAACTACTTCACAACGACAACTTCAGCCAGCAAAGTGGCCATCTATCTCGAAAACGTTTTAGTTGGAACATACGATGTGGATGCATCGGGTTATGTTTACGCCAACTTAGACTACATCCCCTACCTGCCCACCGCTAAGTTCACCATGCGCCCCGTGCTCGCCACCGATGCCGAAGGCAATCCCACCCAAGTTGGTCCCGCTGAAGCACTCGAATTCACCTGGCCCGCCATCAAGGATGATCAAACCGTCGGCTTTGGCCTCGTTGATGAAGCAATCTTCTGCGTCAACGAAGATGACCAAGATGGTCCGTGGAACCTCTATGGCCAATTCACCTTCTTAGACGATTTCAAGGTGGAAAACCTCGACTACTACGTCGAAGTGACTGCTGTTAAAAATGAATATGATGAACTCCCATCTGAATTTGCATGGGGTAATGGCGGTTTCATCGTCACCATTCCCGACTTCTTCTCCTCATGGACATGGGACACTAACACCGGCCACCCCGACATCACCAAATGCACTGTACCTGTAGTGACGTTCTTCATCATTTCCTCTTACGAATTTACCTACGACACCAAGTACTCCACGCTGGTAACCGCTCCTGCCGGTGCTCCCGCTCGCCTCGCCGCTCCCGGTGAGACAGCCACGCAAAAAGTCACAGGCATTGCGCAAGAATTGAAAAGCACCCTTTCCAACGAAACTATGGTTTCCGGCGTGGAAGGGGTGACTGTGGATGGCGGCGCTGCCGTTGAGTACTTCAACCTCCAAGGTGTACGCGTTGATGGCGCCCTCACCCCCGGCATCTACATCCGCCGCCAAGGCCAAGCCGTCTCCAAAGTTCGCATCAA
>CAMGBT010000131.1 GCA_946011725.1 uncultured Bacteroidales bacterium
GTATTGTATTCGGCAACCAAAACGCTTTATAGACTTTGCATTTTGAGAAAGCATTTTCGCCAATACTGGTTACGCCGGCCCCAATAACTACTGATTTAAGCGAGCTACAACCATTAAATGCATTTGCGCCAATTTCGGTGACGGTATTTGGTATCGTCATCGTATTCAACTTCGTTAAATTATAACAAAGGTATTCAGGTATTATCTTTACACCGTTGCTTATTGTGAAGGAGGATATAGCGGTGGAATCTTTCAGCCAATCTTGGGTGACAGTACAGTTAATTGCGTCATAATACAGAGTGGTTAAATCTGTGCAGCCTAAGAATGCGTTTGCATCAATAGAGGTCACGGAGCTTGGTATCCTTACCTCGGTGGCATCGCAAGGAACAAAATACAGAAGCGTTTTATCGCCATTGAAGATAGCACCATTTTCGTCAATTATTGCATCTGAGGGATAAGCAATTGTTATACCACTTGGAAATGGGTTAGTTAAGCTTTCCGGATAAGCAGATTTGACTAAATAGTCGCAATACCCAAAAGCTTTTTCACCAATGGTTGTTACAGATTGTGGAATAACAACCGATGTCAGACCGTCACAACTCACGAATGCAGATTTTCCGATTGTTGTGATAGAACTTGGTATATTTACCGAAGTTAAATTTCCGCAATTTTTGAATGCTTCAGGAGAAATTGAGATTGTCCCATCTTCTATTGTAATGGATGTATTCTCCGGCATAGTGCCTTTATATTTATAAAGTACAGAGCCTAAATATACAAGACCATCCGGTTGATTGTTGAAAAATGGAGTATCTGTGAAGCAATTTAATCCAATTGAAATAACACTATTGGGAATATTGACTGACGTTAAGTTGCTACAGCCTGAGAAAGCGTCCCGATCAATATTGGTTACAGAGGTAGGTATATCTATCGATGTTAAGTCGCTACAGTCTGAGAAAGCGCACCAATCAATATTGGTTACAGATGTAGGTATATCTATCGATGTTAGGTTGCTGCAGCCGTAGAAGGCGAAAGGCCCGATATCGGTTACGGAGTTGGGTATATCTATTGATGTTATACTACTACAACTATTGAAGACAGATCGATTAATATAGGTAAGGGAGTTCGGTATATTTATTTTTGTTAATCCGCGGCAACCGCTAAAGGCAGATTGTCCAATATCAGTTACGGAGTTAGGTATCTCCATTTCGGTTAAGCTACTGCAATCGTAAAAAGCATATTGTCCAATAGCTTTAATTGTGTTAGGTATATTGACTGAAGTTAAGTTTGTACATTTGTAAAACATTTCATCAGGAATTTCGGTAATTGATTCTGGAAAAGTCACAGAAACCAAATTAGAGCATCCTTTAAATATCCCCGAACTAACACAGGTTGTTCCTTCCTCAATTGTGATGTGCTCAGGTATTTGGCTCAGATTACCGTGATATCCATATAGTATTTGTCCCAAATACACTAAGCCATTTGGCTGATTAGACCAAAAAGGTGTCCCATGGAAAGCAGAACTGCTAATCTTTACTACTGAACTTGGAATAGATAGTGATGACAAATTGGTTTTATAAAATGCTTCACTACCAATTTCTACCACTGAGTTAGGAATTGATATTGAAGTCAAATCGGTATTAGAAAATGCTCCACTACAAATTTTTACCACTGAAGAAGGAATTGTTATTGAAGTCAAAGGAACTCCTAAGAATGCATTGTCGCCTATAGTAGTTACGGTGGATGGTATATATGAATTTTTGCATCCAACAATCAGGGTATTTGTAGCAGTCTCGATTATTACGTTATCAAGAAATCCATCGTTGTAAATCGGGTTGTTCTTGACTCTTATGCGAGTCAAATTTTCGCAATAACTGAATGCTTTATTGCTTATAGATGTTACGGATTGAGGTATGGTTATCGAAGTTAAATCGGTGCAATTAGCAAAGGCATTGTTAGCGATGCCTGTCACGGGATAATCCATATCTGATTTAGTAACTTGGTTGGGTATTTCTATATCACCGGTATACTTATTAAATCCGTATGTGACACTGACTGAGACGCCATCACTATTTATATTATAGTAGATGTCGTTGTAATTGATGTCGTAGGCCGAGGCCACGCTTGCGATGAGTATCGTAAGCATAACAGTTAGGCTACGTAGAATTGTAGGATGTTTCATTGCAATAAGTTATTCATTGTTAAGTAATAGTGGCATTATTTATATTGTCATAAGATGTTTTGGGATTATGTTAAAGAGTTTGGTAGATTTGCCACCATCGCTGGAAGCGCGGCGGCAGGGCCGCGAGAAGCGCGGGCTGTGCGCCCTTTTGTTTGATTTGTTTGAGGATGTGTAAACAATTTTTTAGCTCCGATCGGGTGAGCAGCAACGAGAAACTCAGATTGCCCACTTTGCCGATGCGCCACAGAAAGAAGTCGAGCACGCCAAACACAGACAGTCCGTCGTGTGGCATGACTCCCAACTTCTGCGCCACAGCCTTGATGGCTTTAATATAAGCCACAATATTTGTGATCTCGGATTTCACAATGGTGATGCCGATTTTGGCACCAAGTTTCGGCAGAAGATCCTTTACGATGGAATCGTAGATGGGGAAACCGAAGTGGACGTTGGAGCCTTTTGGACAACCTTGCACCTCAAGCAGAAAGAAAAGATACTTCGAGATTATCGACACTGCCATTTCGCGCGGGATGCCATACTCACGATTAAAGAGCTCTTTGTAAATGGTGTGATCGGTCGATGGATTACTTACAAAATCACGTGCTTTTTCGGCGAGGACGTGGTCGAATTGTCCGCTGTTAGTCTTAGACAAATCGCAGATTCGATAAGCCAACTCGAAAATACCGAATTGCTTGAATCGGGTGAGGTTGGTGGAGTAGTGAAGGTCAATGAGCGAGAGCCGCTGCATCACCAATGTAAGGGTAATTTCACCTTTAGCAGTGTAGTGTCTCGAATCGAACAAATCGTAAATGATGTCGACATCGCATTTGTACGATGAAGGCACTCGACTCAAAGGTGTTGAAGACCCGCCTTGATCGGAAGGCGACCCACATTGCGGCATATCGCCATCCGACCCCCAAATCAAATCAGGGCCGGGGAACCAAGCGTAGCCGCTGGCCAACTGTTCTTCGACATCTGCTTCATCTTTCAGAACAGTGTCAATTGAGTCGTTTATTATCTCGATAGCCTGACTGATCAATGCCGGATCGGTAATTACTTTACTCATAATTAGATAAAAATTGGTAGAAATTAGCATCGAAACAGCCATAAAGGCGAATTCCGATGTGCAAATTTACTAATAAAAAATAAATTACCCCCCCCCCGATTGTTAAATTATGTAAATTGTGTTGTAAAACATAATTTCTACACAACAATCAGCAAAAAGAAGCACGATAGCATCAAAAAGGAAATCCCCAACCGATCACCTGTAATACCGCAGCATGCTGCGGCAACACCCGGACGGCCCACCCGCAGTCGGCAAAGACGATTCCAAACGATTTAATACGATTCCATCCGGGCGTATGGCGCGCCAAAATGTCTGAAGCAATCAGGTAGGAGTGTAGGGAAAATCCCTACGCTCCTACCCGATTGATATAC
>CAMGBT010000132.1 GCA_946011725.1 uncultured Bacteroidales bacterium
GCTCGGCTTCCGCCTCGCCACCGGACCGCACCGCGGCGGGCGCTTCGCTGCGCCGAGCCTTGCTGGCGGTGGGCTTTCCGCGGTGGGCGCGGGGGAGGGGGCGGGGCTTTGCTGCGGGGGGATAAAGAAAAAAGCGATTCCGGGGGAATCGCTTTTGGGGTGAGGTGTGGGGGTCGAACCCACGACCTTCGGAACCACAATCCGACGCTCTAACCAACTGAGCTAAACTCACCATTTGTTGTTTGCGGTGCAAAGTTAGGGATTTTTTTTGAGATGGCCAAATTTTTCGGTGGTTTTTTTGTGTTTTTTGTGAAAAAAGTTTGGCGCCCCGGTGTGATGGAGCCGGGGCGCCGGATATCATAATGTAATGGGTGGCGGTGTGATGTTTGGGTTGTGATGGCTGAAGCGCAAAATGGCGTGGCCATCAGGTGCTTGTACATTTCCGGTTACCGCCAAGTGACCGCACGCACACAAGCAAAAGATGGCTCACGCCTATGGAGCGTGAGCATGCATTCTGTGTGTTCCTGTGCGTAGTGAATATTGGCGGTATTCGAAATGTGGAACATCAGGGTGATACTCTGTAGGGGCCTCCGCGGGGTGTGGAGGCGTATGTTAGGGGGGATAATTCTCCGCTGAGGATTATGGTGCAAAGGTACGAAATTTGTGTGTGTTGGCCAAATTTTTGGGGCGGAAGTGTCTTAAAATTGTTAATTTGTGGGGATAATTTGTTAATATGCGCGGTTAAGTGGATTTTTTTTGCTAACTTTGCAGTTGCTAAGCTATATGCGGCGCAGAAAGCGTTGCTCACAACAAAAACGAACTCGATGAACGAAATTAAGAAAGCTCTTTTTATTTCGCAAGAAATCACGCCTTATTTGGCGGCGAATGCGCATTCGCGTTTTGGACGCGCGTTGCCGGAGGCGATTATAGCCAAGGGTATTGAGGTGCGTACATTTATGCCGCGATATGGGTGTATCAATGAGCGTCGAAATCAACTGCATGAGGTAATCCGCTTGTCGGGATTGAATATCGTGATTGATGATACGAATCATCCGTTGTTGATTAAGGTTGCGACGTTGCAGCCTTCGCGCATGCAGGTGTATTTCATCGATAATGATGATTATTTTGAGGGTCATGGCGCTGAGGAATTGGAGACTGTGACTAATGCGGAGGAGAATGACGAGCGATCGATTTTTTATGTTCGCGGTGTGATTGAGACTGCGCGGAAGTTGCGCTGGGCGCCGGAGGTGGTTCATTGTACGGGCTGGATTTCGGCTGTAGCGCCGTTGTATCTGAAGCATATGTATGGTGAGGATCCGACGTTTGTGAATACTAAGGTTGTGTTCTCGTTGTTTGACTGTCCGTTTGAGGGTGAGTTGGATAAGCGTATGGCTGAGAAGTTGCAGCAGGATGGCTTTAGTGCCGAGGATGTGAAGTCGGTGGCTGATGGTGTGACTTATGAGTCGCTGTGTCGGTTGGCGATGGATCATGCTGATGCGATAGTGATTTCGTCGGGGAATGTGCCGGCGTCGTTAGTGGAATATGCGCGCAGTGCGGGTAAGCCGTTGCTGGAAGTGCCTGAGTGTGATAACTTGGGTGATGTGTATATGGATTTTTATAAGAGCCTGTAAATGAGGGATTTCTCTCCAGAAAGAATAGATCAATGAAACGTATACTTCTACCTTTGGTCATGGCGGTGGTGCTGCTGAGCGGCTGTTCGCAGTCGTCGGAAATCGGTATGTCGCTCACTGACGAGACTATAACGATTGAGATTGATTCGGCTTTTAGTGTTAATGGTCGGACGATTGAGAATAAGCATGTGCAGTCGCGCACGGTGAGCCAGTTGATCGGCGAGATTGATGCGCCGGTGTTTGGTTCGATTCGGAGTGATTTTGTGGCGCAGTTTTTGCCGTCGACGGATATTGATACTACGGGTGTGACGGCTGCGGACATTGATTCGGTGAAGCTGTTTTTGCAGATGGAACGGACCGGATTTGTGGGCGACTCGTTGGTGCCGATGGGAATTGAGGTGTATCGTTTGCGCACGCCGTTGGCTGATGTGATGTACACTGATGATGAGCATCCGGCTTATGATCGGGCTGACTTGATGAGCAGTGCTACGTATATTGCGTCGACGATGAATGAGCCGGATTCGGTGAAGGCGATGACTCGCTTGTATGTGGAACTGCCTCTGAATGTGGAGTTTGCGCGTGAGTTGTGGAATGCTTACAAGGCTGATCCGAGTGTGTACGGCGACCCGGCGCGCTTCGCTCGCGAGGTGTTTGGTGGCGTGTATGTTAAGTCGAGCTATGGTGCCGGGCGTGTCAGCGAGTTTTCGGTGAGCTCGATTCGGTATTTTTATCATAAGACTGAAACGACTACCTCGTCGACGGGCGAGGATTCCACTTATATCGAGCGGTATTATGGCGACTATTTCGCTGTGACTCCGGAGGTTATGGTTAATAACTTTGTGGATTATGAGCCGGCGAAGGATTTGCGCGACATGATTTCGCAGGGCGATCAGGTGCTGGCCGCTCCGGCGGGGTATGAGATGGAGATCGAACTGCCGGCGCAGGAGTTGCTGACCGCTTATCGCCGCCATAGCGGTAAGCTGCAGGTGCTCAACGCGTTAGATGTGCTGATTCCGGCGGATTCGATTCCGAATAAGTATGGTATAGCGCCGCCGCCTTATGTGCTGATGGTGCTCAAACATAAGAAGGATGACTTTTTTGCCAATAACCGGTTGACTGATAATAAGTTATCGTTTTATGCTCAGTATAGTGCGGCTTCGGGCGGGTATGTTTTCTCGATGCGCAACTATATGAGCTACCTGTTGGATTTGGACGAGGTAAGTGCTGAAGATTACACTTTCGTGATAACTCCGGTGGAGGTGGAGGTGGAAGCTTCGTCGTCGAATAGCTATTATTATGGTACGTCGTATGTGGTTTCGCGCATAGTGCCGTATGTGGCGAAGCCGGCGATGGCAAGAATTTCGCTGTCGAAAGCAAAAATTAAGCTGTCATATAGTACAGGTGACGGAAAAATTTTGTAACTTTGCAGTCGCAAAGCAATAGGCCGCAATAGCTCAGTCGGTAGAGCATTTCATTCGTAACGAAAAGGTCGTGGGTTCGAGCCCCACTCGCGGCTCCTTAGAAGCGGCGCAGGATTTATCCTGCGCCGCTTTGCTGCATGGGGCTTTCGCAGCTGAAGCTGCGGCGCCATAGACGAAAATAAGGGGCGTGGGCGGGGCTTCGCTGAAGCTCAGCGCCGAGACAAAAAGGCGGGCGCGGGGGAGCCCCACCCCGGCCCACCCCTAAAGGGGAGGGGGCGCTGGCGCAATGCGGGGGCGGGGCGCTTCCGCGCCGCTCGGCTACCGCCTCGCCACCGAACCGCAC
>CAMGBT010000133.1 GCA_946011725.1 uncultured Bacteroidales bacterium
ATAGCGCCTCCGGCGCATCAAATGCCCTCCGGGCATATTCGTCATGGTCTGAAGCAGATAGTGTTATACTGATTTTTGTTGGCGCGACGGCGGCATATCGGCTCCTGTGGTTCGCTGCATCTACCTCCGCAAAATCTGCTAAATCTGCGTGAGGGCGGACAGCGCGGGGTGGGGGATGCAAAAAGGACGAACCGGAGGGGTTCGTCCTTTTGTGGGGTTAGGGGAAGGCTTCTTAATTGATGCGAACTTTGGAGACGGCTTGGCCTTGGCGGCGGATGTAGATGCCGGGGGCGAGGTCGCCATCAACGCGTACACCTTGGAGGTTGAAGAATTCCACGGGAGCGTTAGCGTCAACAGTCACACCTTCTACGCCGGAAACCTTGGATGTAGCGTAGAATTTGCTTTCAGCTGGTTTAGCATCGCAAACCACGGTTTGAACGCCGTCGGTGATGGTGCTGGAAGCTACACGAGCGGGGCGCGGGGTAGCGGCAGCAGGTACGAGCGAGCGATATTTCTCAGCTACATCGAATTTGTAGATGGGGGTGATTGAGAATTCGATGGTCGGGAATGTTTCGATTTTACTGAGGTCAGGTGTCCTATCTGTATCTACGGGCACATTCTCCAAATACGGATTGACAGCGTAGCTGAAGCCACCTTCGCACCATGCGAATTCACCGTTGTAAGCAACGCCGGAAGATTGGTTTTTAGCCACAACATCTACGTAGTAGTAGAGGAAGCTGCCGGTAGGAATGTCAAGGTCGAAGTAACTTATAGCACCAAGTGTGGCTTTTTCGGGGAGCGGGTCTGCGTCTGAGCCAATCCATACTAATGTGTTATCTAATTCAACAGCGCCATAGCTGTTGATGTTGGGCCAAGTTAAGCTGAGGGCTTCTGAAGGACCAAATTGGGTGGGATTGCCTTCGATATCGGCGAGCACGGGGCGCATGGTGAACTCAGCGTTGGGCAGGTAGGGAACGTGATCGAAAGAGGCATTAACTTTTGCGTCAGTAACATCGTAAATGCCTACCAAAACATCTTCCATGTAGATAGCTACCTTATTGTAAGATGAGGAAGTTGAGAAATTGGCTGTCAAATTAATGACGTTGTTGTCGCTTGCGTTAACCTTTTCAACGAAGTTTATTTTTGAAAGTTCAGTGTTAACGTTAACAGTAGCGGGCCCGTCGACGACCTTGTAGATGTAGACAGGCTCTTGGCTGTTTGAGGCAGTGTAGCAATTGAAAAGATCGCTTGTGGAGTCGTAACGGACGATATTAGCACCTGATTCTGCACCTTTGTTAAATGCAATTTTAGCTTCGCCGGTTTCCTGGTCGATAGTTATCACTGCATCGTATAGATCGTTTTTTGGGGTGTCAATATTCAGTGAGCTGGTTGTGCCAGAGCTACAATATAATGCGCCATTTTTTGTGTAGTTTGTGGTATTCAGCACCCAGTACGATTTACCATGCTCGGTCCACACTCCTAATTTAAAGAGCATAACATCGTTGCTAATTGAGTGAATTTCCGATTTATCGCTATTAAAGGTTATAGCGGTCGCAGCACGATAGTCCGTTTTTTCTTCATTGCTGATAGCCATTGCCTCATCTTGGTTGGCGATGATGATGATATCATCTACTTTGAGGGTGGAAGCATCAGTTACTAAGTAGGCTACTTGTGCTTTCTTCACGGTGAGGGTGAAGGTAGCGGAGCCGGCTTTGTGGGTGGCGTCGCCTTCGGTGGATGCGGTGATAACGGCAGTGCCGAGGCCACCGGCGAGGGAGATAACACCGGTCTTAGCATCTACGGTCGCTACATCTGTATTTCCGGAGGAGTAGGTTACGGTTAAGTTGTTGGGGTTGCTGAAAGTGGGTTGTTCGGCGAGTTCGTCACCTTCGACGAGTGTTACTTCGGCGGGGGAGTAAGCCAAGCCGGGGTCTTGCTTAATATCGCCTTCTTGGAGCGGCTCCCAAACCACTTCTACGGAAGAGACTTGGTATGCGCCATCAGAATTACCTCGGATTGAGAATGCAGTGAAGCTTTTGCCGTAGATTGCAGCGTTTTCGCTGTCATGAAAATCTATGGTAAGTGTGCCAACACCGGTAATAGAACCAATCTGATCATCTGATTCTGTAACTGAAGTAAAATCTGAAGTACTACCATAAACTGTTAATGCGGCTTTTGAGGTGGAGTTTGTAGCTGTTGTAATCACAATTTTAGCAATTTTGTAATTAGCAGGAGCTTTGCTTACATATATACCGGCATTTATAACGGCATTATCTTTTTTTTGATCCTTAATTTGGATGTATGTGGTGCCTCTGTAAGCAAAACCTGCGTATTCAGCTCCGCTTTCTTCGCTTGTATATGTAAATGTGCTATATTGGTTAGTGGTTGCTGAAAATGTCAAATCACTGTAGCCGAATGAGTCAATTATTGTTGCGTTGGGATCGATGACCTTGAGGGTGTAGGAAGCGGTGGCGGCGGCATGGGTGTCATCGCCAGCGTAGGATGCGGTGATGGTGGTGGTGCCTGCGGTTTCTCTGAGGGTGACATTACCTGCGTCAACGGTGGCTACGTCGGTGTTGGAGGATTCCCAAGAGAGTGTAGCACCCTCGGGAATACCTTTCAGGGTTGGGGTGGGTGCAGTGAAAGTATCGCCGAGGTTTATTTTGTAGCTTGCTTTCTCGAAGGAGATAGATGTGGCGATTTTGGGATCTTCGCCGGAGGTTACTTCTTTGTAGAGATAAACATCTGCTTGGCCGCTTGAGTAGCAAGAGAAAATCTTGTTGCTGCTGTTATAGCGAATCAAGTTGCGCGCGTCCTTACCTTCAATATTGAATTTGATGGTAGCAGCACTACCTTTTGCTGCAATAGAGATAGAAGCTGTAGCAGTTGCAGGAGTTTGAGGTGTCTCAGCTGCTCTTAGGTAGTTTTTGCTTGTGCCTCCTGCTGCATATAGATACTTGCTAATACCGTCAACTTCAACTTTTAATTGATATGGGTGTTTGGGGTCCGAGGAACTCTCCAATGTGATAACTTTAATGGTTTCTGCGTCGATTGAGATAACGTCGTTGACAGGGTCTGAAATTTTTTGCTGTTCGAAATTATTATCTTTTGCAGTACCAAGAGTATACCATCCTTTTGCTACAATGATGTAGTTGGCGCCAACTTCGAGTTCAGAATCAGATGTTACCAGCTTGTAATTGGTAGCTTGGGCCCCGATGGCGGAAACGAGGAGAGTTAGGAAGAGTAGGAATTTTTTCATAGAAGATGTGTTTTGTTGTT
>CAMGBT010000134.1 GCA_946011725.1 uncultured Bacteroidales bacterium
TCGGGGCCGAGGGCGGTGTGGCGGCCGGTTCTGGCTTTGCGGGGGTGGCGGTGGCGCAGGGGTGATTCGTCGGCGGGTTGTAGGTGGTAGTTGGTGGGTTGGATTGCGGCGAGACAGGATGTGCAGATGAATTTTTCGCCTTGTACTAAGGGGGTGCCGCAGGTTTGGCATACGGCGGGCGCCAGGAGGCTGAACAGGTTGGCGAGGATGCTCATCGCAGGGGGCGGTTGATTTTGACGCCGTCGCGCACGGGCAGGGAGAATGCGGCGAGGAGGCCGAGGTTGGAGTTGCGGTACTGAATGTGGTAGCGTTCGGCGCCGAATCCGGTGAGGATGAACATGGCGGAGCAAGGCTGCGGGCGGCCTTTGCCGGGTGTGATTCGTTCTTCGATGGTGAGGTCGAATCCGATGGTGGTGACGGCGAGCGAAACGGCTCCGTCGGCGGCTACGGAGTCGATGCCGCGGCGGGTGATGATCAGGCGCAGGTCGGGGTCGACTTCGACGTCGATGGCCGGCTGTTGGAGGGTGTCTTCGTCGATGATGGTGCCGGGGTAGGTGGTGAGCACGGCGGCGCCGCGGCGCGAGGGGATGGCGGCGAGGGCCACGATTGCGGCGGCAATCACGGCGGCGATGACGTAGAATTCAGCGGAGCCGAATGAGAGCATTAGCCAAGCCATTTGAGGAAGAGACCGGAGACGCTGACGTAGATAATCAGGCCTACGATGTCGTTAGATATTTGGATGAAGGGGCCGGTGGCCAAGGCGGGGTTGATGTGGATTTTTTCGAGGGTGAGGGGTACGACTGTGCCGAGGATTGAGGCGAACATGACCACGGAGAATAGTGATGCGGCCACGGATATGGTCACGGCGAAGTTGTCGGGGAGCATTATCAGGTTGTAGGCGAAGATTACGGCTGAGAGGATTGTGGCGTTGAGCAGGCCGATGAGGATTTCTTTGCCGAGTTGGCGGGCGAATTCTCCGATTTCGAGGGAGCCGTTGGCGAGGCCTTGCACCACGATGGCGGAGGCTTGTACGCCGACGTTACCGCCGGTGCCGCCGATGATGGGGATGAACAGTGCCAGGGCAGTGACGGCTTTGAGCTGGTCTTCGAAGCCGCCGAGGATGAGCGAGGCGAGGATGCCGGAAGCGATGCCGATAAGCAGCCAAGGGATGCGGGCTTTGGTTTGGGCGAAGATGGAGTCATCGGCGTCGACGTCGGACGAGATACCCGAGGCGAGTTGGTAGTCGCGTTCGGATGATTCGCGCACTTGGTCCATGACGTCGTCGAAGGTGATTCGGCCGAGGAGGCGCCCGATGGAGTCGACCACGGGCATGGCCACGAGGTCGTATTTTTCGAAGTCGATGGCCACTTCGTCGATGGGGGTGTCGGCTTTGACGCTGACGGGGTCGGTTTCCATCACGTGCTTGATTTTCGACACCGAGGGGTGGGTGATCATCTTCTTCAGGGGGAATATGCCGCGGAGTTTGTAGTCGTCGTCGACCACGTAGACGTAGTAAATTTCGTCCATTTCTTCGGCCTGGGCGCGCATTTCTTTGATGCACTCGGGCATGGACATGTTTTCGTTTACCACCACCATTTCGGTGCCCATAAGGCCGCCGGCGGTGTCTTCGTCGTACTGGAGGAGGTCGATGATGTCGCCGGCTTGCTCCACGTCTTCGATTTGGGAGAGGACTTCTTCGCGGTCTTCTTTGTCGAGCTCTTGGACCAGGTCAACGGCATCGTCGGTGTCGAGGTATTCGAGCTGTCGGGCGATGGATTCGGACGACATGCCTTCGAGGAGTTTGGCGCGGTCGTCCTCGTCGAGTTCCATCAGCACGTCGGCGGCTTTTTCGCTGTCGAGGAGGCGGTAGAGAAACTCGGCTTCGTCCAAGTCGAGGTCTTGGTATAGTGCGGCGATGTCGGCCGGGTGGAGTTCGGCAAGGATTTCGCGGGCTTTATCATGGTCCTTGTCGGCAATTATTTGGCGGATAGAATCGAGCGATTCGGGGGTGTATTCTTTCATTGTTTCGGCCTAATTAGTTGAGGGTGAGGAAATTAGCGGCGCAGGCTGTCGATTAAGTTGGTCAGTTCCACAAACTGCGCCACCGAAAGCTGCTCGGGGCGCAAAGCGCCCAACGGGTGGTCGACAGGGAATGGGACGGACGGAGGCAACAGGGAGCGGGCCGAATTGCGGATGGTTTTGCGCCGCTGGCCGAAGGTGGTTTTGACCACGGTGCGCATCAACGCGAAGTCGCAGCCGGGGTCGGTGACGCCGTTGCGGCGGAGGCGTATGACGCCGCTCTTGACTTTTGGGGGCGGGTTGAACACGTGCTCCGACACGGTGAAGAGGTACTCGGCATCGTACCAAACTTGCAGCAACACCGACAGGATGCCGCGGGTTTTGGAGCCCTCGGGGGCGCAGATTCGCTCGGCCACTTCGCGCTGAAGCATGCCGGTGCATTCTTCGATGAGGTGGCGATAGTCGAGCACGCGGAAGAATATCTGGGAGGAGATGTTGTAGGGGTAGTTGCCGATGAGGGCAAATGGGCGGTTGGCCATGAGCTGCGCGAGGTCGAGGGCGAGGAAGTCGGCTTCGATGATGCGGTCGGTGGCGAGGCCTTCCACGCCGCCGGCGCGGAGGTATTCTACGCTTTCGCGGTCGAGCTCTACCACGGTGAGGTCGCGGCCGTTGCGCAAGAGTCCGCGAGTGAGCACACCGGTGCCGGGCCCCACCTCAACCACCGGGAGGTCAGGGCGGTCGTTGATGGTGGCGGCGATGCGGTCAGCTACGCTGAGGTCAGTCAGGAAGTGCTGGCCGAGGAATTTTTTAGGACGAACGTTGGCCATAGCGCATAATTTGTGCAAAGTTAAGAAAAAATCCGCAAACAGCCGCGAGTTTTTTCAAAAAAGTGGAAGCGGGCGCGCGGCGGGGCGCGCGGCGGGGCGTGCAGCAGCGGTGCGCGGGGGCGGGGGCGGGGCGCTTCCGCGCAGCTCG
>CAMGBT010000135.1 GCA_946011725.1 uncultured Bacteroidales bacterium
CTCTGCCCTCCACTCCCCCCACCCCGCGCCGCCCCCCCCCCCCGCGCGCCCGCCCCCCCGCGTGGCGGCCCCGGCCCACCAAGATGGGGGCGAGGGGCGGCACGTCGGCTGGGATGGTGAGCGGGTACTCGGCTTCTTTGTCGCGCATCATCTCGCGGGCTTCGCTGTCGGGGAGGTAGGTGCGGTCCACAAGGTAAAACTCGGCCCAAGAGCGCATATCGACCGGTGAATCGGAGCCCATGGCGCGTTTGAACCACTTGCCGCGGCAGTCGATTTGCAGGCTGTAGCCCATCGCGGTGAGTTCATCGCGACGGTGCATCGAGCTGGTGGTGGGGGCGAAGACGTACGTGGCCATTAGTTCGTTGATGTCAACGGTGAGACCGAGCAACTTGAAGTACCACGGCGAGAGGCGGTGGTCCTTTCGCTTGGCGAGGGCATCAAGGGTCACGAAGTAACCGGCAGGCGTGCGGCGGACGATTCGTTGAGGATAAACGTGTTTGCTCCACAGGGTGTCGGTGGCGATGGAATCGTATGGGATGAGGGCAAATCCTTCCGGTTCAGGCACTTGCGTGGAATCGATGGTGACGAGCGAGTTCAGAAAGCTCAAGTCTTCGCTGGCCGGGCAATGCAGGCTGTCGCGACCATCGGCCCAGGTGGTGTGGGAAGCGGAACGTTGATACAGCACGCGCAACTCGGCGGTGCCATCGATTTTGCGCGCCTTGCGGATGGGGATGAAGAAGTCCACCATCGATTCAGATACCTGGGTGATTTGCTTGGTGTCGCCGGTGAGGGAGGTGTACTGGCGCACGAAGAACACGAGCCGAACCACGTTGCGGTCGGCCGACGACACTTCGAGGTCTTGGAGCTCGTAGACGGACGGCTCAAGGCGCACGGTGTCGGCAGCGGTGGCTACCACAGCGGATTCGTAGCCCATGGTGCGGATGGTGAGCGGAAGCTGCGGCAGGTATTCCGCGGGCACGTTGCCGTCGGCATCGGTGAGGCCGAGCACCTGGCCGTTAGCGTTCATAATGGTGGCGGCCACGATGGGCTGGCCGTCGGAGGCGTCGAGCACCACGGCCGAACGGGCGGCGGCGATGCTGACAATGGTAATCAAAACAAAAAGTATACGCTTCATAATCAGTAAGTTAGTCGTGGTGGTACGGTTCGCCGCGCAGGATGGTTTGTGCGCGGTAAATTTGTTCGGCAGTGAGCACGCGGGCCATCTCGTGAGTGAAGGTCATGCGCGAAAGGCCTAACATCATGTCGGCGCGGTCGTACACCGGTTTGGCGAAGCCGTAAGGGCCGCCGATGATGAAGTTGAGATTGCGCGAAATGGTTGAAGCTTTACGTTCGATAAACTGTGCCAACTCGCGCGAAGTCAGTTCCTTGCCTCTTTCATCTAAAAGTACATTATAATCTCCCGCAGCGAGTTGACGTAGGATCTCCTCCCCCTCGAGTTCCTTCTGCCGATCGGCGGTGAGATTGCGGGCGGCGCGGATGTCGGGGATGGTCACCATTTCAAACGGCATATAATAAGGTATACGCTGCGCATAGCGGTCGAGAAGCTCCCGCAAAGGCGCTTCGCGCATATTCCCAACACAAATTATGCGAATTTTCATTGCATTTTGAGTTTTTATTGCTAAATTTGCACAAAGTTACAAAAAATAATTGGAAATACAAATGAAAACTCCCGACCAACTTATAGACGATCTGCTCACTTTGGCCTTTGCCGAAGACGTGGGCGACGGTGATGCCACCACCCTGAGCACCATTCCGGCCGATGCCGAAGGCTGTCAGCAACTGATTGTGAAAGAGGAAGGTATCCTCGCCGGCGTGGAAATTGCCCGCAAGGTGTTCGACAAATTCGACCCCACTTTGAAGATGGAAGTGTTCATCACCGATGGCACACACGTGCGCCCCGGCGACATCGCTTTCAAGGTCACCGGCAAAGTGCGCTCTCTTCTCCAAACTGAGCGCATCATGCTCAACGTGATGCAACGCATGAGCGGCATCGCTACCACTACCGCCCGCTATCAGCAGCGCCTCGAAGGCCTCCACACCAAGGTGCTCGACACCCGCAAAACCACTCCCGGCCTGCGCATCCTCGAGAAGATGGCCGTGAAGATCGGCGGCGGCGCCAACCACCGTATCGGCCTGTTCGACATGATTCTCATCAAAGACAACCACACCGACTTCGCCGGCGGCATACCCCAGGCTGTGGCCCGAGCAAAACAGTGGTGCAAAGACAATGGCAAGGACCTCCGCATCGAACAGGAAGTGCGCAACACCGATGAAATCCTCCAAGCCCTCGAAGCCGGCGTGGACCGCATCATGCTCGACAACTACACACCCGAACGCACCGCCGAAGCCGTCAAACTCATCCGTAGTAAGAATCCCAACGTGGAAATCGAATCCTCCGGCGGCATCACCATTGACACCCTCCGCGCTTACGGCGAAGCCGGCGTCGACTTCATCAGCGTCGGCGCCTTGACCCACAGCGTCAAAGGTCTTGACATGAGCTTCAAGGCCGTGAAGTAACCGCAACGCCGCTCCTTCTCCGCCATTTTTGCCGCTTTTTCGCAAAAAATTCGCTTTTGCACTAAAAAATCTGCTCAAAAATGGCGGTAATATGAAAATAATCGCTAAATTTGCACTGCAAAACAAAACTGAACTATTATTTACCATCAAAAAAAGAAAAATTATGGCATACGTAATCACTGACTCATGCGTAGCATGCGGCACCTGTCTGCCCGAATGCCCCGTAGGCGCAATCTCCGAAGGCGACATCTACAAGATCGATCCCGACACCTGCATCGAATGCGGTTCCTGCCAAGCAGTTTGCCCCAACGACGCAATCAACGCTCCGGAATAATCTGCCACCAACGCACAAAAGCGCCTGCTTCCCCGCGGAAGCAGGCGCTCGTTTGTACGCTCGGCATGAGTATTGTCTAACGGGTGCAAGTCCCTAAGCTGCCCTAA
>CAMGBT010000136.1 GCA_946011725.1 uncultured Bacteroidales bacterium
AATAATATTAAAGTATGGCAAAAAAGACAGTCGCAGCAAAGAAGAGAAACGTCAAAGTTGGTGCTGAAGGCCAACTCCACGTTCATTCGTCTTTCAACAACATCATCGTGTGCTTAGCCAACAGCGAAGGCCAAGTAATCTCCTGGTCCTCCGCCGGCAAAATGGGTTTCCGCGGTTCTAAAAAGAACACCCCCTACGCCGCTCAAATGGCCGCACAAGACTGCGCCAAGGTCGCTTACGACCTCGGCCTGCGAAAAGTAAAAGCCTACGTTAAAGGCCCCGGCAACGGCCGCGAATCAGCCATCCGCACCGTCCACGGTGCCGGCATCGAAGTAGTCGAAATCATAGACGTTACTCCCCTGCCTCACAACGGCTGCCGTCCCCCCAAACGTAGAAGAGTTTAATAATCAGTTCCGACATCTGTCGCGAGCTTTCGCGGCTGACGGACAGATGCTTCTCTACTTTCACTTTTAGTTCAAACTACAAACTTTCACAACAAAACCTCGGACTACCGTTTACACCCCGGCAAAGCTCCCGGCCAACACCTTGACCACTGACCGAGTCTCAACCGCAGACATCGCTTCTTAGCAATACCACCTGCAACCGGATTCCGTAAACCACATCCGAACACAAACTGATTTTTAAAACAATGGCAAGATACACAGGTCCCAAGACCAAAATCGCCCGCAAATTCGGCGAGCCCATCTTCGGCGAAGACAAAGTGCTCCAGCGTCGCAACTTCCCCCCCGGCCAACACGGCCAAAACAAGCGCCGCAAAACCTCGGAGTACGGCGTTCAGCTCCGCGAAAAACAAAAAGCTAAATACACCTACGGCGTACTCGAAAAACAATTCCGCAACCTCTACGCCAAAGCATCCCGCCTCAAAGGCGTTACCGGTGTGATCCTCCTCCAACTCCTCGAATCACGCCTCGACAACGTAGTTTACCGCCTCGGCATCGCCCCCACTCGTGCTGCCGCACGCCAAATCGTACTCCACCGTCACATCGTTGTCAACGGCGGCGTAGTTAACATCCCCTCCTACGAAGTCAAAGCAGGCGACGTTATCGGTGTACGCGAAAAATCCAAATCCCTCGAAGTAATCTCCGACTGCCTCGCAGGTTTCAACCACTCCAAATACCCCTGGATCGAATGGGACGAAGCCTCACGCAGCGGTAAATTCCTCCACCTGCCCGAACGCAGCGACATCCCCGAAAACATCAAAGAACAACTTATCGTCGAGTTGTACTCCAAGTAATAATCATTCAATACATCAGATCCATGGCTATTTTAGCATTCCAGAAACCCGACAAAGTCCTCATGCTCGAAGCCGACAACTTCCACGGCAAGTTTGAGTTCAAGCCCCTGGAACCCGGCTATGGTATCACCGTGGGCAACGCCCTCCGTCGTGTCCTCCTCTCCTCCTTGGAAGGTTACGCCATCTCCTCAATCAAAATCGACGGCGTAAAACACGAATTCGATACCATCCCCGGCGTCAAGGAAGATGTCACAAACATCATCCTAAACCTCAAACAGGTTGACCTCAAACAAAAAGTAGAAGACACCGACACCGAGAAGGTTACGATCAACGTTTCGGGCACTGATGTATTCACAGCCGGCGACATTAGCAAGGTCCTCTCTGGCTTCGAAGTCATGAACCCCGACCTCGTTATCTGTCACTTGGACTCCAAAGCAAGCTTCAACATCACCTTAACTATCAACAAAGGCCGTAGCTGGATCCCTGCCGAAGAAAATGTCAACCCCAACGACGACATCGACACTATCGCAATCGACTCCATCTACACACCCATCAAAAACGTTAAGTACACCGTTGAAAACTTCCGCGTAGACCAAAAAACCGACTACGATAAACTCACCCTCGAAATCACTACCAACGGGTCAATCCACCCTAAAGACGCCCTCAAAGAAGCAGCCAAAATCCTGATTTACCACTTCATGCTCTTCTCCGACGAGAAGATCACTCTCGAAATCAAGGAAAACGAAGCCGGCGAAGAATTCGACGAAGAAGTACTCCACATGCGTCAACTCCTCAAGTCGAAACTCACCGACATGGACCTCTCAGTCCGCGCACTCAACTGCCTCAAGAGCGCCGAGGTAGAAACCCTCGCCGAGCTCGTCGTATTCAACAAAACCGACCTGCTCAAATTCCGAAACTTCGGCAAAAAATCACTCACCGAGCTCGAAGAACTCCTTACAACACTCGGGCTGTCGTTCGGAATGGACATTTCACGTTACAAATTAGATAAAGAGTAAACTCCGATGAGACACAATAAAAAATTCAATCACCTTAGCCGCAAAAGCGCCCACCGCGACGCTATGCTCGCTAACATGACCATCTCGCTCATCCTCCACAAGCGCATCAAAACCACTCTGGCAAAAGCCAAAGCACTGCGCGTGTACGCTGAGCCTATCATCAACCGAGCCAAAAACGACACCATGAACAACCGTCGCGTCGTTTTCTCATACCTCCAAAGCAAAGAAGCCGTCAAAGAACTCTTCCAAGAAGTAGCTCAAAAGATCGCCGAACGCCCCGGTGGTTACACCCGCATCCTCAAACTCGGCAACCGCCTCGGCGACAACGCCAAAGTTTGCATCATCGAACTCGTTGACTACAACGAAGCCCTGCTCAAAACCGCCGGCGCCGCCAAAGCCAAAACCCGCCGCAGCCGCCGCAAAGCCGCTCCCGCAGCCGCTCCCGCCGCAGAAGCCCCTGCCGCAGAAGCCCCCGCAGCAGAATAACCCCCATTCCCAACAATACCAAAAGCCACCCCACCCGGGGTGGCTTTTGGCTTTGTACGCTCGGCATGAGTATTGTCTAACGGGTGCAAGTCCCTAAGCTGCC
>CAMGBT010000137.1 GCA_946011725.1 uncultured Bacteroidales bacterium
TAGTCTCCAATCGAAGTCACGGAGTTGGGGATAGTCACCGAGGTTAAGCCGCTGCAGCCGCGGAAGGCGTTGTAGCCAATCTGAGTTACGGAGTTGGGGATAGTCACCGAAGTTAAGCCACTACAGTCGAAGAAGGCTCTGTAGCCAATCGAAGTAACGGAGTAGGTGATGCCGCTGTAGGTGACTTGCGACGGGATGGTTACGGAGCCGGAGTATTTGTTGCTTCCTTGAGTTACGCTAACGGAGGTGCCGTCGCTGTTTTTTTTGTAGTATATGCCGTCGACCTCGAAGTCGTAGGCCGTGTGCGCCGTCAGCGGCGAGGAGTAGGATGGGGGTTGTATCATTTGTCGAGTTCGTTTAATCTGGTTAAAGCCTGCTTCGGTGCGCCGCCCCAAACTTCGGACAGCCCACTGCACCAAGCCGTTGCAAATTTACACAATTTTTCTTTTCAAAACAAGTTTTTTTCGCAAAAAATTCCACCCGTTGTGCAGTTTTAACGAAGGAACGAATGACGAAATAACGAACGCGGCGGTTGGTAAAGACGATTTCTTACGATTTGGGAACGATGCCATGCGGGTGTAGGTGGTTGGTAAAGACGATCTCTTTCGATTTTTTACGATTGCCATCCGGATGCCCGGCGCATCAAAAATCCACAGGAGGACAGAAGATTTGGCAGGAGGACAGGGTTTATTTTGTTATTAATCAATTAGCTGTAGTGCCGCGGCTTGCTGAACGCACTGAAAAAGTCCAAACCTGACACAAGGGTGGCCCGAACGTGCCCTCATCGATATCCCCACAGAGGAATGTAGCACTGGCGCGAAGCGTCGGTGCGGTGTTCCTCTGTGGGGGGAGTGGCCGCCATTAATGGCGCAACAATGGAGTGCTTGCCTCGCCCCAGCTGCGCTATATGGTCTTAATTTTGTTAACATCTTTTAAAGTTTGAGGGTGAATTATTTTGGTTGAAAATTTTACTAACTCGCTGATTTTTAGTAACTTTGTGTAGTTTTAGTAAACGTTTAGCGTATGATTAATCAACAGTTAAGTTTCAATTTCAACGAGTATTACAGCCTGTATGAGGAGGTGGTTTCGGACAATCATTTCCTTCGCCGGTTGCACGACGATGTGGATTTTGACCAAATCACCAAGGTTTTGCTCCCAAAATATTCGGCTACCATGGGGCGCACGGCTTATTCTCCCACTTATATGTTCAAGCTCTGCCTTCTGAAGGTGATGACCGATTTGTCGGACGTTGATCTGATCGAGGAAGTGAGGGTTAATATGGCCTACAAGTTCTTTTTGGATATTAATCCGAACGATGTCCCTTGCGATGCCACCACTTTGTGCAAATTCCGCCGTCAGCGTATTGGAGATAAGAATTTCCTTGATACTCTTTTAGCTATGACCTTAGAATTTGCCGAGCAGAAGGGTATAAAGAAGCGCATCGACGGCAAGTTTATTGTCCAAGGCATTATTGATGCTACTCACACAGAATCGGAATTCAACTGTTACCGTCCCGTTCCCGCTTTGAAAGGGTTTGCACGCAAGCTCCGCTCAGCCCTTTATGGTATTGACGAAGATCTCACCGAGACATTAAAGAAAGACAAGAATATCCAATCCACCGATCTTCAGGGCAGATCAAATACAGTCTTGAACTACTTGCTTTCGTTAAAGAAAACTACTCAAGCTATTTAATTGAAGGAAGAGTAAAAAAAGCCTACAACCGACTCAAAGAAGCCGTAGAAGACATCCGTACATACTACAGCGGCGACCCCGATGCCGGCCTTGGCCACAAGAGCGCCGACACCAGCTTCTTCGGTTACAAGCACACTGTTTTAATGGATAAACAATCCGGCCTGATCATGGCAGCGTTCACCACCTCCGGCGAAGTAGGCGACGCCATACCCGGTCAAAAGGTACTCCAAGACATCCTCAAAAACAAAAACATCAAACTCACCGAAGTCATCGGCGACACCGCCTACTCCGACCAACCATTCCTCGAGATGGCACGCGACAACGACTTCGAAATCCTCACCACCCCACACCCCAACCTCGGCACCGGCATCGCCGGCCGCGATGGCTTCACGTTCAACAAAGACGCCGACAAGTTCATCTGCCCCAACGGCCAATTAGCCATCAGCAAACGCATCGTAACCTACAAACGCGACCACAGCAAACGCGCCATCTACCGCTTCGACCCCAACCTCTGCGCCACCTGCCCCCTTAAAGAAACCTGCCTTCGAAACGCCAAAGAAAAAACCTTCTCCGTCTCCATCCTCTCTACCGAACATCAAAAACTCCTCCAAAACAACCAAGACCCGGAATACCAACGACGACGCAAAGAGCGCTACAAAATCGAGCGACTCAACGCCCACCTAAAAGGTCGCTACGCCTTCCGCAAAGCCCAATGCATCGGCATATCAATGATGACACACCAAGCTGCCATCGCAATGTTCCTATACAATATGCAGAAAATTTACACCCTCACAGACAAAAAATAAGGGAAACCCCTTATTTTTGCAAAAAACGCCCCCTCCGGCCCTCAGAAACGCCCTCTGACGGTCGATTTTTTTGCCCCTCCAAAAACAGCCCCCGCCGAGAACACCCCCGAAAAACCCCCCCAAGCGCCAAAAAAATCCCCCAAAACGCCCCAAAACC
>CAMGBT010000138.1 GCA_946011725.1 uncultured Bacteroidales bacterium
GCATGTAGAGGTTGTTGAAGTCCCACACTTGGTTGACCATACCGTTGTATTTGTAGCGGTGGAGACCGTAGCTACCGTTGACCATTATGGATGACTTATTGGTGATGGACCACTGGGCGAAGAGCTGGAGGGAGACGTCGCGATAGTGGCTTACGTTGCCGTAAGTGGAGTGGGTGTAGTTATCCTCATCGACCCACTGCACTGCTGCCACGCCGTTGTTAATCAGCGAGTAGCCGATGTTGGCGTTCATATTGAACTTGGGCGTGTAGAGCGTGTAGGTGAGGCGCAAACTGTGGCGGCGAGCGCTGCTGAGGTCGGGGTTACCATGCGATTCCGAGATGGGGGTGTAGGTGTAGGCCGGATTGAGGTAAGAGATGCCGGGACGCGAGATGCTGGAGGAGTAGTTGAAGCGCCACGACGAGGCTGCCGATGCTTGGTAGGAGATGGCGGCCGAGGGCACCAGGTCGTTGAGGTGAGCGGAGAATGAATCGGCCGAACCATCGGGGTACTCAGCCTTGTAGTAAGTGTTCTCGTAGCGAACGCCGCCGCGGAGGGAGAACTTACCCACGTTGGCCGAGTACTGAGCGTAAGCGCCGTTGATGTACGAGTCGTGTTGGAATTGGGTCGTGGCCAGGTCGCTCAAACCGATGAACTGGGTGGCATTGTCGGAGGTGTTGTGGCGGAAGATGCCTTTGGCGCCGAGGTCGATGGTGTGGATGCCCATGACGCGCACCCAGTCGAATTGGAACGTGTGCTCGGCGAATTTGCCGTCGTAGTCGTTGTAGATGCCGTTGTAAGGCACTTCGAGTGCACCCCAAGAGTCGTAATAAGAGGCCTGACTGCGTTGGCTTTGGTTGGTGGTGGAGAGTTGGTAGGATGCGGTGAACTTTTCGCCCGGACGGCCGGTGGAGTGCTGGTAGTTGAGGCCGAACTCAGCATCGAAATAGCGGGCGAAAGGCGCATCGAGCGACTGGCGCAAGCCGCCGATGAGCGTACCGTCGGGTGCGTAGTAGTTTTGGTAGCCGGTGCCGTTGGCATCCACATCGTAAGCCCAGCCGTGGGCTTCGAATGTGAAGAGGTTGAGTGTGTCGGGTTGCCACGATGCTTCGCCGCCAAAGGAGAGGGCATAGCCTTCCGAGCGGTTCTCGCCACCTTCAAATCGGCGGTCGCCATTGCTGTAGTTGGTGGTTTCTTCCGAGAATGAATGCTGAGTTTTGCCACCGAGGGGTTGGTACCAAGCGTCGAGGCTCACGGTGACCTTGCCCACTTCGCCGGTGCCGAAAATGCCACCGGTGGGGTAGTCGTTCGAGGTGTCGAAATTCACCATAGCGGTGGCGGTGTAGCCCTTGATAGCGGAGTTGTCCTCGGTGATGAAGTTGAGCACGGCCGTGGTGCCTTCGGCATCGTATTCCGCGCCAGGTTCGGTAATGACCTCAATGCGCTTGATGGTCGAGGCGGGCATGGCGCGGAAAATGTCCTTGGAATTGCGAGTAAGCGACGGCGCCGGGCGGCCGTTCTTATATATCTTGAAATCGGTGGAACCGTTCACGCGGATGGTGCCATCGGCATCGACCGACACCATAGGCACTTTGCGCAACACGTCGCTGACCATGAGGGTAGGGCGCTCGGGGTCGGCGGTGAGGTCGAAGGCCACGCCATCTATTTTGCGGATGACCATAGGCTTCTGGGCGGTGACGGTGATGGCTTCGAGCGTTTCGGCGGCTTCAACCATGGTGAGCGTGCCGAGGTCGGCCACGGGCGCGGCGGTGGAGATGGTGAAGGTGGTGTCGACTTCACTCATGCCCACGTAGGAGAGGTTGAGGCGGTAAGTGCCTTCGGCGGCGATGTCTTGGTTGATGACACCCAATTCAGAAGTGATTTGTGAGATGGAAGCGGTGGAAGCGCTCTCGGCGAAGATGCGATAGGTAACGTAGGGTAGGGGTTCGCCATCGGCGTCGGCTACCACGGCTTTAAGTTGATATGCGGCGGAGGAGGAAATGGTTAAGGCCGCGAGGAGGAGAGTGGAGAGAAAGCGTGTAATCATTGCAATTAATTTGTTGGTACACCCATAAGACGAAATGCCGTGCGAATAATGACAGATGGGTGGCCGTTTTAACAAATATTAAGGGAAAGGCGGGCATGGGGCAGCTAAAGCAGCTACGCCGGCGACGAAAATAAGGGGCGGGGCCTCGGGGTCTGCGGCAGTCGAGCTGCCGGGGCTTGTCTGATGACGAGAAAAGCATTTTTTTTGGCGGATATGGTGGAGGATTGCGAAATTTTTCGTAACTTTGCGTGGTCTTTCCTAAAAGGCCGATTAACGCTCAAAACCGTCAATCGTATATGCGAGAACCAAAACGCGCCACACTCATCCTTGAGGATGGAACCCGCTTCGAGGGTTATTCCTTTGGCTATGAAGCCGCTACCGCCGGCGAGGTAGTATTTAACACAGCTATGACCGGGTATCCCGAGAGCTTGACCGACCCTTCCTACGAGGGCCAAATCTTAGTGACCACTTTCCCTCTGCTGGGCAACTACGGCGTCCCGCCTCAGGACGGCTCCCCCGACCTGTCGCGTTATTACGAAAGTTCGCGCATCCATTGCAAGGCCATCATCGCTCAAGACTAATCAAGAGAGT
>CAMGBT010000139.1 GCA_946011725.1 uncultured Bacteroidales bacterium
CTTACCGGTTGGATGGTGTAGCCGATTTTGCGGAAGGCGGTTTCGAAGTCTTTGTAACTGCTCTTGGCGGGGTCGTAGATGATGGTGACGGTTTGTTGCGGTACGGAGGTCTCGATCTTTTTAACGCCGCTCACGAAGCGGATGTTGCTCTTGATGCGTTTTTCGCAGTTGGCGCAGTGCATTTGCGGCGCGGTGGTCACGTATAGTGTGTCGAGGGTAGCCGGTTGACGGGCGGCGGCGGTGATTGCGGCCATGGCCACTACCATAAGGGTGAGAAGTTTTTTCATATTTAAAATGATTCTAATTTGTAACGGATTCCGATGTATCCCATTGCGCCGTTGACCGGGCCCCATACTTGGGTGGCATCGAATGCCGCACCCCATGGGTCGGACGCTCCACGGATGGGCGTACTGATAGTGTAGTTGGTGAGGTTTTCGCCCCCGAGGTAGATTGAGAAGTGGCGAAATTCTCGGGTAATCTGGGCCTGCAATTGGAAGTAGGCCGGATAGGTGGAGTGGTCATACAGTTCGCCGGGGCCGTTCACGCTGCAGGTGAGGTCGAAGTGCCACAGTTCCAGCGGCGTCTTGTAGCCCATGGTGAGCAGGCCTTTGTAGCGCGAGGTGAGTGGGCGGCGGCGCAGTTGGCCGTCGTATGTGGTGCGCGAGTCGGTGTAGCGGAAAGCGCCTGTGACTGTGAAATTGCTCACCGGCTCGTAGGTGAGGTCGATCTGCGCGGCGTGAGCGTAGCTTTTGCCGGCGAGATTTTCGAACGAGAAGGTGTTGGCGCCCTTGGCTCCGTCGGGGTTGATGACCAACTGTTGATTGAAATCGGTGTAATAATAGTCGAGGTTGACCTCCAGCTCTTTGTCGGCGATAGGTAGCCGCAGCGAGGCCGAGATGCCGGCGTTCCAAGCCTCTTCCAAGCGGATGCGCTCGGTGGCGATGAACGTTTTGCCGCTCGCTAAGAGGTTGACATTCTCGGCGATAGCGTGCGGCGAGCGGTAGCCCTTGCCGGCTGAAGCGCGCAAGGTGAACGCTTGCCACGGTGTATATTTAATGTGTAAGCGCGGGGTCCAGAATCCGCCGAACACCGAGGAGTAGTCCCAACGCAGGCCGGGCATGAAGGTGAACTGCTCGCCCAACTTGTAGGTGTATTGCGCATAGAGGCCGGAGGTGGTTTCGTCCGGTGTGCCAAACAGGTGCGACAGGTCGCCATCGCTTGGATTATAGAGCCGGAGTGTTTGGTCGTAAGCGTCGTGGTTGAGCGAGGCGCCAACGCTGAGGTTATGCTGCTCGGTGAGGTCGGTCTCGAACATCAACTGGGCGTAGCCGCAGGTGTGGTTCACGTCATAGAGCGTTTGGCCGTAGGAGTTGTCGGCATCGTGGATAGAGCCGTTGAGCATCAGTGCCACGGAGGTGTTGTGCTCCGGATTGAGCGTGAAACCGTTTTTCCACTGCACTTCAAAGCGGTTGGCGCGGCTTTCAATACCGTAGTGGGGGATGGAGCCTTGCGCCGAGCCGTGATGGCTCATGCCGCCGGTGCGCTCATCGTGCAACGCCTTGAAGCTCAGCTGACTAATCCACCCGGGCGACACGTAGGCCATGCGCCACATGCCATTGAACTGGCGCACCTGCGGCATATCCATGAAGCCGTCGCCATCGCGGTCGTGGTTTGTTTGGCGGTTCTCAAAATGGAAGAACGCGCCGGTGGACAGGCGGTCGGTGAGGTGGATGCTGCCGTCTACGTTGACCTCCTGCTTGAGGTCGGTATCGAGATAGGCGTTGGCTCGCACTCCGTCAACCCCTTGCGGCTTGAGGTACTCGATGTTGATTTGGCCGGTGATACTTTCGTAGCCGTTTTTCACCGAGGCGGCGCCCTTGCTCACCTGGATGCTCTGCATCCACGGGCCGGGGATGTAGCCCAGCGAGTAGGGTAGGCCGGCACCTCGCAAGTTGGGCATGTTCTCGGTGAGCATCTGCACATAGGTGCCGCTAAGCCCCAGCAACTTAATTTGCCTGGCGCCGGTGGCCGCGTCGCTGTACGACACGTCGACCGACGGATTGGTGGTGAACGATTCGCCCAAGTTGCAGCACGCGGCGCGAACAAGCTCGCCGCGGCCAATCATTTCGGTGTTGGTAACGCGCATCTGCGAGCGGCGATTATTCCGCGGCGTCACCGTCACATCCTGAAGCAGGATGCCCCCGGTGCTGTCCGGCGCAACGCTGTCGACGCTTTCTGCGGCGCGAGCTTGCGCACCGATGGCGGCCACTAAAGTAGTTATTGCAAGTAATTTCTTCATACAATCTTTTCTATCATTAGGCGGCCATGCTCGGCCGACACTGCAAAGTTACAAAAATCCGTCCGACTATTAAAGAAAATTAGCTATAATATCGCTAAAAAACACACATCATGAGGCACGGCTCTTTCATTTAAACTGTGGTAATCGCAAATCGCGGCTAAACGAAAAAACGAATCAACGAATTCACGAAAAATATTAAAAATTCGTTATTTCGTTAATTCGTTTCTTCGTTTGACCCCACCACTGCGCCTTA